>JBAQYT010000143.1:0-16730 GCA_049787175.1 Candidatus Acidiferrales bacterium
TTTCACTGTCCAAGGTGGCGAGTTCGGTCTCGTTGAGCCCCTACTATTTCGCGCGTGCGTTTGAAAGAGAGATTGGCCTTCCGCCCCACGCCTATCTGGAGACCGTTCGGATTCAGAAAGCTCGCGAATTCCTCGACGGTGGCGCAAGCCTCGTTTCCGCGGCGCTTTCGGCGGGATACTCGGATCAGAGCCACCTCACCCATCGCTTCAAACGCTTCCTGGGAATCACACCGGGTCAGTACGTCCGTGAAAGCAAGTTTCGACAAGACCGGCGGAAGAACAATCCGTCACCGTAGTGTGAGGAGTTATGTGGGTGCGGCTCGCCGTGAAAGGGCCAAAGCGAACTCGAAAGGGCGGCGTTTTTTCTATTCGCATCGCTGCTTCCCACGATGCTGAGGAGATACTTCAGTGCCTGGATCAAGCCTTTGCGCCATATCGCAGCAGTTACACCCCCGGCGCATTCGCGGACACCGTGCTTTCGCGGGAAATGCTTCGCAAGCGTTTCATCGAGATGACTGTGCTTGTCGCGGTTGATTTCTCTGGCTGCGTAATTGGAACAATTGCCTACAAAGTTCAAGAGAATGGCGAAGGACATCTCCGGGGCATGGCTGTTCGCCCCGAATGGCATGGATCTGAAGTGGCGAAGAAGCTCCTGGAGCAATCAGAATCCGATCTGCGCGATTTGCACTGCAAGGCCATCACCCTAGACACAACCAAGCCCTTGCAGAGAGCGATCCGTTTCTACGAAAAGAACGGATTTCGAGCGACAGGGGAAGTGGCCTCTTTTTTCAGGATGGAGCTCTTCGCCTATCGTAAGGAGATTTGAAAGTTAAGGAAGCTTCCGGAGATCGGGATGACTGCCGTGCAATTCAGGGAATGCTTAACAGGGACGTAATCCATAGCGGCGACTGGCTTTGTTTTTGAACGCCCAGTCGAAGCCCGGCCCCGATTTGGAGTATCTATATGGCTGCACAGGACACGCTTCAAAGTCGTCTAGCTCAGATTCCCATTTTCGAAACGCTGCGTCTCCGCCTTGGCGCGATAGGTGAGGGTACCGCGGAGTTGACGGCGCCATACAATCCTGCTTACGACGGTGTTTTCGACTCTTTCCACGGTGGACTGTTGATGACCTTGGCCGATACCGCTGCATGCGTCGCTGTGCTGACACTGGCCGGTGCCGGCGCGGTGATCACCACGACAGACATGAATATTCGCTTTCTTGTTCCTTGCCGTTCCGATGCCACAGCGCTGGCCAACGTCATCAAGTTTGGCAAGACGCTTTGTCCCGTGTCCGTCGAAATTCGCGACGCCTCAAGCGTCCTAGTTGCCGTGGCCCAGGTGACTTACATCATGCGCCTGGAAAAGCGCTGAACGCGCGCAGCCGCGAGCGACCCGCCACGCTGGCGAATATGGCGCCTCTAGCCGGAAGCTGATTCCACAGTCACGGTTTAGGTGCTAGGTGCGGTGAAGCTGTGTCTCTCCTCCTCTTCTGCTCATAACTATTGTTCTCGGCTGATGTTCGTGTGGTGAAGCTCGTGACCTGCAATGTAATAAGCGAGAGCCTGAACGCTCGATGAACACGGTTTCTAACCCTCTGAAGGAATGGCAAATCAGAACTAGTTAGAGATTTTGGAATGATGCTATTGACAGTGTCTCGCTTGTAGGGAGGGAGCAAGATTCCACAAGACCTATCGGAGTGGTATCGACGAGGATACTTCACAGTAAGTTCCCTTTGAATGGTCAGGCGTGCGACTAGACCAAAGGCTCGAAGCAGCCGCAGAGAATCTCGATGCGGCATCGATCTTAAAGGATTTTGGGGACCCCAAGGAGTTTGCTCAATGAAAGAGTTCTGGCAAATCGACACTTTCACAACCCAACCGTTCTGCGGAAATCCGGCGGCAGTCGTTTTCGAGACGGACGGTATGAACGCGGAATGGATGCAAGCCGTCAGTCGTGAGATGAACTTGTCGGAAACTGTCTTTTTTGCTCGGCCTACAAAGCCAGGTAACGACTACCGTATTCGATTTTTCACGCCGCGACGCGAGCTTCCGTTTGCAGGTCATCCCACCATTGCGGCCGCACATGCCTTCGTCGAAAGATATTGCGATGGCGCCGGGGCAAAGGGTGTGATTCGCCAGGAATGTGAAGCGGGCATCATACCGATTCACGTTCGCAAAGAAGGCGATACCCGCGTTTACGTCATGCAGCAACGTAGCCCGGAGTATCGGGATTTGAGGAAGCCCGCCGACGATTATGCCCGCCTGCTCGGTTGTGCGAGCGATGAGCTAGAGACGGGGCCTGTTCAAGTTGTATCGACAGGCGTTCCCTGGGTGATCATTCAGTTGAGCAACGAGCAAGCTCTGGAAGGATTAGCGCCGAACTTTTTGGAAATCGAGCAAGAATGCCGCCGAGAACGAGCCGTAGGCATAACTGTCTTCGCACTCAGCCGCTCGGAATCACCGTGGATCGTCAACGTGCGGACATTCGCTCCGGGTGAGGGTGTTTTGGAAGACCCAGTTTGTGGCTCCGGTAACGGAGCGGTCGGAGCTTATCTGGCGAAGAATGTTTTCCCCGGCCAAGTCGAATTTCAGTATCAGGCTTTCCAAGGTCAGCAAGTTAACAGGCCGGGGCAAGTCTCGGTTCATTGTGCGCGGGGGGGCGACGGAGATTTGAGTGTGTGTGTCGGCGGAGCAGCCATAAGAGTCCTGGAAGGAAAGGTTCTTCTATAGCTGCTACCGCGCATGTTTCCGTGCAGCCCGCAGGATCGCCTCGATGCTTTTTTCGATATCCGCGTCTGTCGTTGACCAGTTGCTCACGCTGATGCGCATCGCGGTCTGGCCTTTCCACACAGTTCCGCCGCACCAGCACGTGCCGTCTTCTTGGATCGCCGCGATGGTTCGCTGAGTTTGCTCCGCCGTGCCAAACGAAACCAGCACCTGATTGAGGGTCACTTCGTTAAGCACTCCATATCCTGCCGTCCGCAAAGCATCGCCAAACCGGCTTGCCTGGCGGCAGTTGCGCTCGATCAGTTCGGAAAATCCCTGGCGTCCCAGCGATCGCACCGCCGCGTATACGGGGATTGCCCGGCCGCGCCGCGACTCTTCCGGTACATACTCGTGAGGATCTCGCTCGCCTCCCGTAGCGACAATGTAGGCAGCTGCCAGAGACATCGCACTGCGATGCGCAGCCTCGTCGGCGCAGAACGTGATCCCGCAGTCGTACGGAACGTTGAGCCACTTGTGCGCATCGCTTGCCACCGAATCCGCCTTCTCGACGCCTCGCACCAGCGCCGCGCGTTCACGCGAAGCCGCTGCCCACAGGCCGAACGCACCGTCAACGTGCAACCACGCCCCGCGCTCCTTCGCCGATTTCGCAATGTCATCAAGAGGATCGAACGCCCCCGTGTTCACATTGCCCGCCTGCGCGCAAACGATGCAGGGTCCCTTGTGCGTCCGCAGGGCGGCGGCCAGTTCATCGGCGCGCATCCGGCCCTGACTATCCGTAGGAATCCGCTGAACCCGGCTCGCTCCGAGCCCCAATAGTCGCAGCGCCATGAATATCGTGTAGTGCGCTTCCTCGCTCACCACCACGTTGATCGGCGGAGCTCCAAAAAGGCCGTTCGCCTCCACGTCCCACCCCGCATCGCGCAACACGCGATGCCGCGCAGCGGCCAGCCCGGTAAAGCTCGCCATCTCACAGCCGGTGACAAACCCGAAACTCATCGTCGGAGGAAGCCCGGCCAGTTCTCGCAACCAGGATCCCGTGATCTGCTCAATCACCGAGACTAAAGGAGACAATGCGTAGATGCCGCCGTTTTGATCCCATGCCGACACAAGCCAGTCCGCGGCAACCGCGGCGGGAAGGCTGCCTCCTACCACAAATCCAAAGTATCGCGGCCCCGCTGAGGCGATCGCGCCTTTCATGCCGGCGCTGGCGAGAATCCCTGCGATGGCGTCCGGCGCCATGCCTTCATGCGGCAGCGGGCCGCCAAGCGCCTGCCGTAGCTCATCGGCGGATACCGTCGCGCGCACCGGTCGTTTGTCAATCGATGCAAACCAATTCGAGGCATGCTGCTGGACGCTTGCAAGCAAACTGGACATATTCTCGTGCATTTCGCTGGCCTCCGGGTTGAGCGGAATCGATACACATTTCCATTCTTTGGCGTTCCTTAGTCGAGAAAAAATCTAAACCTTCAGTAATCTTTAGTTTCGGCGGCCACCACCGGCCAGTCTTGTGGAATCTTGCTCCCTCGCATATGTCCTCCGCAAGTCGCTCGCCAAACGCGTGCATCATGAAACTGTCTCGCTCATGAGTTCATTCCAACCGCGGCTTGTGGACAAGTTTCTGAATTCGCGGAATTGGCGAGGAACCTGCAGGAGCGACAAAGGGCACAGCTGGGGCAGTGGGGGCTTTGACGAAATACTCGACTGAAACTCTTTCGTTCGTGCCCTTACTGGATCGTGACGTTTACGTCGATGATGTGGATGTCTGTTGAGGTCTGACCTGTAATCTGCTGCTGCGTATTGCCGGTAAACGCGATGTTCAAAACGGCGCTGCTGGACGGAAGGTTATTTGGGTCACCTCCGTACTGGGCGGTAACGGCGCAGGTCCCCGGTCTCAAAAAACCTGACATCAGCTGAATTTGTGCGGTGCCATTTGTCACGGCCTCCGATGTCGTATATGCGCAGTTCGCGAAATTAAAATTAATGTCTCCAGTCGGTGATCCCGGCCCCGTTGATTGGACAGTGCCTGTAAGCGTCAGGCTTGACCCTTGAGCAATCTTTGTGCTCGATGCGCTAATCGTTGTCGTCGTCGAATAAGGCCCAGCAGAACCACTGCCGCCGCAGCCCATTGCGAAACTCAGCATGCAAGCAAGTCCAAATCCCCACGCAGCATGAAGCGAGCGCCTTCTGCGAGGGAATACCAACAGGAATACCGCTGCGAACCCCATAAGCATGCTTAACGTCCACCACTCAAATCGGGTGGGCAGAATAAGCATGGATGGCGGCCCATGCATTGCGGCGCTGGATGTGCCCGCGGTGTTTGAGGGCGCCAGCGTTGCGATGGTCAGCTTTGCCGTCGCTGCCGTACTATTGCTGAGCGTCACCGACGCGGGCGAGATACTGCAAGTCGCGCCAGGAATCACGCTCGCGCCGCAACTCAGCTGCACCGTGCTGGTGTAATTCGTCGCCGGCGTAATCGTCAGCGTCGTCGTGCCGCTTTGCCCTGCTGTGATCACCATCGGCGCCGATCCCGCCGCCACGCTAAAGTCCGGAACAATTACAGTGATGCTAGCATTCGCATTCGGATACTCTGCATAATTTGAATCTCCGCTGTACGTCACATAGACGGTCTCAGTTTGCTGTGGCGCAAAAGTCATGCTTGCTACCAATTCCCAATTCCCGCTCGAATCCTGCGTCGCGTTCACGGTGATAGGACTGCTAATGGGACCACTTGGCCCGGAAAACGAAAATGAACCTGTGGGCTTGAGGGCAGCATTGCTGACCGGGTTCGTCGTATCCACCGTAGCTGTAATCGCCACGTTACTGCCATAGATAATGCTATTCGGGGTCGCCGCCGCTGACATGGTGACCGGATAAACTACATCCACCGTGACAGCCGAGGAAGTGGAAGCGGCATAATTGGTATCGCCGCTGTACTGGACCGTAAGAGTGTGTGAGCCCGAAGGGGCGGAGAGAGCGATGGGGATTTCCTCGGATAGCTCAACGGTATCCGGAGAGGTGTGTGTTCCTCCCCCGGCACTCACTGATGAGATCTCCTTGCCCCCATCATAAATGGCATATGTTCCCGTGAGGACTACACCGCTGCTCTGTGCCTGCGTTGTTACTACAAGGAAAAAAGTTGCGCCGACAGTGACCTTCCCGAGAGGCGCTATACTCGTCGTCGTTGCCGCCGGCGTCACCGTCACCGCATCGCTTCCCGAACTCGCGTTGTAACTATTATCTCCGCTGTAGTTTCCGGCGAGCGCGTGCGATCCGCCGGTAAGCTGGATGGTTTGATCTTCCGTATATCCCTGGCTGTTCAGTCCAAATGCACTCGTTCCCAGCGCGCCGCCATTATCCGTAATAGCGACCGTTCCCGTCGGGCACGCGTAAGTCACCGTCGTGCTGCCCGAAGGCAAGCAATCCTTGCCCGAACTGTTCGTCACATCCGCGCGCAGCACGTATGGCGATCCATACGTAAACGTCGTCGCATTTGAATTTGTAATCGCTCCACTGCTGGCGTTGAAAGTCACCACGCTAAGGTTCGTTTTGCTTGCTTCAGGTGTCACCGTCACGGTCACAGCGTTCGAATCGCTTCCGCCGTAATTATCGTCGCCGCCATAATGCGCCTCCACTGCGTACGACGAGCCTCCGGGTAGCATGTTCGTTGTGCCCGAAGCCGCTCCGTTGCTCAGCGCCAGAGTGTCGAAGCCGAACGTATTGGTCCCTTGTACGGCGACCAATGAGACGTTGCCTGTCGGCTCCGGTGAAGTCGGCGAAACCGAAACTCCCACATTGATCTGCGATCCGTGCGTGATGTTCACCGTATTGCCGCCATTGAGCGTGAGCGTCGTTGCGGATGCAGTGAACGTCACCGAATTCCAATTCTTCACCAGATTGCTCGCGTTCACCGAACCAAGCCCCGTCGCTTCGTCGTAACCCGTTCCCGCGCCGTAACCCGCCAGCACCCCATAAAATTCACCTGGTGTGCAGTTCTCGCTTCCTTCGGCGCACGGCATCGCATTCGTGCCGTTCGTCACGTCATTGAACACGCATGTGCTCGCTGGCCCTGTGCTCGAATTGCAACTCGTCGCGGTTTGTTTTGTCGCCAGCTTGTAAAGGATGAAATTCGGATTACCCTGCGCCGCTCCCATTTTCTGATCGACCAGCGCCACCAGCGCCGCAAACGTTGGCGACGACGCCGATGTGCCGCCGATGCCGGCAACGCTCCCGTTGGTTGGTGATGTGCAGTATCCTCCTTCTTCCGGCAGGTCTATTTCGCAGAGAGCGTAGGCCGTATCCAGAAACCCGTTGCTCGCGAAGAGTGACACATCCGGCATATCCCGCTTCCCATCCGGCGGCACGCCGGCCGCAACCTGCCATGGTGGTTTCGTATATCCTCCGGAGCAAGTCGAGGGCGTTTCCCCGCTCGGCGCTGTGCAGTTGCTTTCGCCTCCGCTTCCGCCAATCGTCAGCACGTATCCCGACAGTTCGGAATTGTTGCAATTTACCGTCGCGCTCGTGGTGAGCCCGAGTTCCGCGAATATGGGATTTGTGCATGAATCATTCCACACGGTTTCGGGTATGTAGCCTTTTGCCGACTCCTGCGTCGTCGGATTATTCGCCGTTGTGTTCCAATATTCCGACTCGTTGAAAAAGTCATTGAAATCCGTCCCGCCCACGCTCACGTTGTACGGCGTCGATCCAATTCCGTTTACTTCCAATCCGTACTCCGCTGGTTGCGGCGTTGAACCTTCATACTCATCGCAACCCGCCGAGCCGTTGTCGCCAGCCGAAACAAAAACCGAAATTCCTTCCGCCGCCGCTTGCTCCCACAGGTTTTTGTAAAATTCATTTCCGGCCGTTCCCATCGCCAGCTCGCAACTCCCGAAGCTCTCGCTGATGATTGGCGCAACGTTGTTATCCACGGCGTATTCGGCCGAGAGGTCCACGCCGTCCGTCGTTTCCGTCGATTCGGAAACCACCAGCTTGATCGTCGCGCCTTTCGCCACTGCGCCGGACCATTCCACGTCCAAGTCCGCTTCGGTTTCATCGTCGTCGCCAAGCACACCCGGATCAGGCCCGTCCAAAATGATTTGCGGTGGATTGGCGGGAAGCCCGAAGAGGTTTCGAAAATTGGTTACGTCCTGTGGATTTATGTTCGACCGGCCGATGAGCGCGATCGATTCTCCGGTTCCATCGATCGGCGTAGCCGCATTCCACAGCGGCAGCACATTGTAAATTGTCGCAAAATCATAGGGCCCCAGCAGATTGCAGTAAATCGGATCGCCCTCATCGTCGGTTCCACATTCTTCGGTCAGCATCGGTTTTGCCGTTGCCGGCCTCGAATTTAGCTTTCGAAGATTCGGTTCGCTGCCAACAAGACGGTGCGCCGCCCTTTTCGGGAAATTATTCAGGCTGTCCACGCCGATAACCACCGGCGCTAGCGCGCTGGGAATCTCCGGATCGCTCGCATTCGCCCAGTGCTGCTCCCCGTTCACCATGTAGCTGTGGATCGTCGTATGAAAGGCCTGTTGCACCTGCGCCGCGGTTCCTGAGAATTCAATGACGCTCCGTCCTTTGGAGACTCCCGCGACCTGGAAACCCTGTCCTGCCAGCCATGACGTCACCGTCTGAATATCTTGCTCGGAAGCGCCGAACTGCTCTCCGAATTCCTCCGGCGTAAGCCACTTATGAAAATTAGGCGATGACTTCTCCTGCTGCTCCTCGAGCAACGCCAGGATAACTCCTTCCTGGGCCGCGCTCCGGCCCAGCACCAGCAGCATGCGCTGCATCGGCAAACTGCCTGGGGCCGGTCCGCGATCAAATTCTGCGCGCGCCAGCGGGTGAGTGTTGCCCTTGAGCAGAGTCAGCTTTGTCTCGTCGATCGCTTGCGTAATCAGTGGCTGCTGATTGCCCGCTTGCGCTGAAGTTGGTGGGGGGAATACGAGCAGGAAGACAAAGACAAGCAGCACCCAAGCAACGGGACCACGCAACCACCGTTGCAGGGGGCCTGGGGTCGACACCGGAAACACCTAAACGCTGGCTGGGAAACACCTGGCTCTCTGAACTGGAATCATCTCGATATAACATTACGATTTGACAATGTCAATGTGATGGAGGTACTAAAGCAGTTACTCCGCCGAACCCATCTAGCGAGCCCGGTTGGACCCTACGACATGTCGCGTAATGCCGCCCGTGCCGCCAGGTGGCCGCAGATTCCATGCACTCCGCCGCCCGGAAAAGTAGACGCCGAGCAAAGGTACAACCCCTTGGCAGGCGTGCGGTAGCCCCGCCACGTCGGCCGGAAGTAAAACTGCCGCAAATCGGAAGACCCGCCGGTAATATCGCCGCCAATCAGGTTCGGATTCCGAGCTTGCAGCTGCGATGTCGTCATCACGCTTCTCTTGAGGATTCTTTTGCGGAAACCTGGCGCAAACCTCTCGATTTGCGTCTCGATCCTTTCAGACATATCCGTGTCGGAACCGTTTGGCACATGACAGTAGGCCCACGCGATATGTTTTCCCGCCGGCGCGCGCGTTTCGTCAAACAGCGTCGGCTGAGCCAGGAGCACAAACGGCTTTTCGCAGATTTCGCGCCTCCACGGGGCGCGCTCTGACGCCTCGATTTCTTCGAGTGTCCCTCCCACGTGTACCGTCCCAGCGCGTTTGCACTCCTCTGCCGTCCAAGGGATCGGGCCATCGAGCGCCCAGTCCATCTTGCAAACGCCTGGGCCGTAGTGAAAGCGCTCCAGTTTTCCTCGAAATCCGCCGGGCAATCGCGATCCTGCCATGTGAACAAGCTGGCGCGGCGTCACGTCGCACAGAATCATACGGGCAGCCGGAAGCTCATTCAGTGACTCGGCCATTCTTCCCGTCACGATTTCTCCGCCCAGCGCGCGAAGATACGAAGCAAGCGCGTCGCTGATCTTTCGCGAACCGCCTCGTGGGAATGGCCAGCCCACTCGGTGGGCAGTAGCGGCAAAAACCAAGCCGAATGCCGCGCTGGGTACATTCTCGAGCGGCAGGATGGAATGCGCCGCATTTCCTGCAAACACCGCGCGCGCTCTCTCTCCGTGAAACTTTGACCGCGCGAAACTCGATGCTGAGCGCATCGCGAGGTGGCCAAATCGAGCTGCGGAAAAAGGGCGTTTCGGAATCATCGAGTAGCCGAACATAAGCGGTTCGAGTTGCGGCCAAACATCGAGGATCGGTTCCATGAGCTTGCGGTAACGCACCGCGTCCTCGCCCAGATTCGAAGCAGTTGCCTCCACGGAGCGGTCCACGATGACTGCGGTGCCATCATCGAGCGGGTGCGCCAGCGGAATCGTGGGCTGAATCCACTCCAGCCCGTGCTGCGCAAGCGGCAGTGTGCGAAAGAAAGGAGACATCACCGCCATGGGATGTACGGCGGAACATACATCATGGAAAAATCCGGGCAGCGTCAGCTCTTCGGTTCGCGTGCCGCCGCCGATCGTCTCCCGTCCTTCCACAACCAGAACGCTGCGCCCTGATTGCGCGATTGTAATCGCAGCCGCCAGTCCGTTCGGCCCGGAGCCAACGACTACGGCATCATATTGACCTTGCGGTGCTTTCATCGAATCTCAGTTCCGCGCCACATCGCAGATTCTCGTTCACATGGGCAATGCCGGGCTTGTCTCGTGCGGGGGAGTATTTCTCACTTGTTCGAATCGTACGAGCCGACCACCTGCATAAACCGTTCTACTTCCAGAATATCCTTGCCCGTGAAGCGAATGGTCGCACCGTCTTCGCGAGTCACGGAGGGCAGAAACGCCAGTATTTCCGCGTTGATCATGCTCTTGAACGTGATTTCAATTGTCACCGGATTGGTTACCACATACGGATGGAATGAACCTAAGCGCGCCAGAGCTTTCTCTGTGCCATCTTTGATCAGACCGTCCGCCACTTGCGGTGAAACGCTTTCGGCCGATTCGTAACCGAGTGCGCGCTTAACCACAACTCCCTCGATGTTGGCGTCAATTGTCTTGTGCGCTTCATCGATCGCTTTGTCGTCTCCGGACACGAGCACCACTGGTACGCCAAAGCTCCCCGCGATGGCCGCGCACAACATCGCCTCGCTCGCATGTTTTCCATTCAGTCGCACATCGAAATACCGCGCGGAAGACAGCGTATGAGCTCGAACGGCTTGCGGAGTGTTGATCGATGCGTGGAATCCGATCAGGATGGCGGCGTCAAATCCTTGATCGATGCCTTCCATCATGCCCAGCGGGCGCGGCCCGGAACGCACCAGATGCGCCTTGGGATTGAGCTCGTCCGGCAGAATCGAAAGCTCTTCGCCGTGCGAGTCCGCCACTGTGATTTTGTCCGCGCCCTCGGCTAGCGCCCCTTCAATCGCGGCGTTCACCTCGGCGGTCAGCAGTTTGCGGAACAGCGGATAATCCATGCCGGAGGGCCCCAGTTGCTCCGCGTTCACGGCGCCAGCCACTCCTTCCATGTCGGCCGAAATGAACACTCGCAAGCCTTTATGTTCCTGGCCGAAAGCGGTGGTGGAAACGAGCAGGCTAACGAACGCAACGGCCAGCTTCGAAATCGCTCTCCCTGCGGTCCGGCTTGGCAACTCTAATTGTCAGCGAACCAGCGGAAGCCCGTTCGCTGCTCCTTTTCTGCTTCCCGCAAAATCGCTAACGTTCGTCCGCGGCGGTAATTCGAGCATGCCACCAGCAGCGCGTTCAGCAGCGCCATCGCCGCAACGTAGGAGCCCGCAAAGAGCGGCCCTTCCGTCGGCGTTACGAAATATTCACTCGCGTAACGCGCGACAGGTGAGATGGAACTGTCTGTGATGCCCACCGTGTATGCCCCTCGTCCGCGCGCTTGGCGCAGCCCGTCCACGGTTTGCCGCAGGCCCCTGCGGAAACTGATGCCGATCACCACGTCCTTCCGCGCCATTTGCCTGAGCCGATGCGAGATTTCGCCGACGCTCGAAAGAGCTATAGCGCTGATCCCGATCACCGTCAGGTTGTACTCCAGGAATCGCGCAAGGCTTTCCGCCATGTCTCCGCCCAGGATCAAAACGTGATCCGCCATATAGATTCGCTTGACCAGCGCCAACAAACGTTTCGTATCGATGCTGTGGCTCAATCCACGGATATTCGCCATGTCCTGATTCAGTGATTCCTCGACGCGGCCCTTCAGACCCGAATTGCCGCTGCTGCTTTCCAGCACGCCGAGAGGTGTGGCCTGCGCGACCGATAATTCGTGAAGATAACGCCGAAAATCATGGAAAGTGGGGAATCCCATCTCTCGCGAAATTCGCAACAGCGTGGCTGGTGCGCTGTCTAATTCCTTCGCCAGATCTCGCAGGCTGTGAAGCACATATCGGCGAGGATGCTCCAGCAATGGCCGTATCACTTCTTGTCGCTTGGGAGAAAGTGCGCGAACCAGGCCCGGAAACCCAGAGCCCTCTTTTGCTTTCTTAGTTTTGTCCATGGGCCGAAATCCTCATTTTTAGCGGGCTCATTCTACTGGCGGTTGTGTATCTAATAACAATTATCTGCTTGAGGCAAGCAGCGCGGCGCTCGGCGGGGTGTCCCCACCATGAATGGGCTGAACCAAATTGTTCTATGTCGGGAACTCTACGAATGCATTTTCCGCAAGCGTGTGCAGCTTCGCACAGACGGGCCCCGGGAGGCAACAGCTCCGTGCCTTGGGTAGTGGGTCAGTTTGAATTTTCTTGATCGTGACACAAGGAGTCAAAATTCAAACTGACCCGTTACCGTGCCTTGCGGTTCAAGCTCTATAAGTAATTAAGTAATTCTCTGGATTGCGAGCTTGCGCCATAATCTCTTATAATCCAGAGGTAAACGTACACCCTATGGGGGGCGCGAATAAAAACCACACTAGGCCGGAAGAGGCATCGCGCTCGCGGATACCATTCTAGCAAGCGAAAAATGACTGACGTCAGCGAAAAACTCAAGAAGAAACTTCAAGACGAAATCGCTCAGCTCGAACATGAATTTCACAACGAGTTGCCGAAAGAGCTGATGAAGGCTCGCGCGCACGGAGATTTGTCCGAAAACGCCGAGTACAAATACGCCAAGGAACGCCAATCCTTCGTCTCCGCCCGGCTCAGCCAATTGCACCAGCGCATGGCGGAAATCTCCATGGTCAATTTGAACAACCTGCCGCGCGACCGCGCCGCCTATGGCTCGACCGTGCGCCTTCTCGATGTGAACAAATCGCAGGAGACCGAATACAAACTTGTAACGGCCGAAGAGGCCGATGTATCCAAGGGTATGATTTCCACTTCCTCGCCCATCGGCCGTGCTCTTCTGGGGAAAAAAGTAGGCGATGAAGTGAAGGTCCAGACCCCGGCGGGCGCCAAGGAATTTGAAGTGACTCGGCTGGTGACTATTTACGATGAACTTTAGCGGCGTCTCGGTGCTTCCCTATGCGGATTGAAGCTCTTGCTCGGCCCTTTCGCTGGGTCCTCGAGCGATCTGTCGCCGGTCTTGCTCGCGCTCGTGTTCCCGCGAGCTGTTTGACCCTCATCAGTTTTGCTGTTTGCATTCTCGCGGGCATTCTTTTTGGTATGGGGCGCTTTTTCTCCGCTGGCCTCGTCATGATTCCTGCGGCAGCATGTGATTTGCTCGCGCGGCCGCTCGCCCATTGTCAGCCTCGCGTCGATTTCTTCGGCGCCTTTCTCAAATCCGTTCTCCATCGTTACGCGGACTTGGCTATCTTCATGGGCCTGCTTGTCTATTATTCGACCGTCAATCGCTTTCTATACGCGCTCCTCACCGGCTTCGTCATGGCCGGCGCCGTAATGGTCAGCTATTCTCAGGCGCGCGCCGAGTCCCTCATTGAGCGTTGCCGCGTTGGTTTTTGGGAACGTCCCGAGCGCTTGGGCCTGATAATTATGGGAGCTGTCCTGAACCGCCTGCCCATCGCGCTGGTCATTCTCGCCATCGGAACCAACTTCACCGTCATTCATCGCATTTACCACACTTGGAAAGAAACCGAAGGGAACCGTCGCGCAGTCCAGCAGGCGATTGTCGCTGGCCCGCCGTTCGCCGAAACGCAATCTCCCGTCGCGGCGCACTCGGAGTTTCGCGGCGAGCCGCGTTCCGATCAGCATCCGGACTCTCCCGTGCGCGATCTGCTGGTGCGCGCCGCCAAGCGGGGAGCCTGAGTTTGCTCCCCATCCCTTGCGGCTCCGCCATTCTGACGTGAATTCTCCGAATTTCTCGCTCATCGTCCACGGCGGCGCGTGGGACATCCCCGACGCAGCCGTCTCCGATTGCCGTTCCGGCATCGAGCGCGCACTCGAAGCCGGCCGCGAGGTCCTCGCCAAAGGTGGCGCGGTGCTTCACGCGGTGGAAGCCGCCGTGGTCGTTCTTGAGGACGAAGTCACCTTCGACGCGGGAATTGGCGCGCATCTCAATCGCGATGGCCGTGTGCAACTGGATGCCATCATCATGGACGGCGCCACGCTAAAGGCCGGCGCGGTCGCTGCCGTCGAGCGCGTCAAAAATCCGATTCGCCTTGCCCGCAAGCTTCTCGAATCCAGTGAGCATATGATGCTCGCCGCCGCTGGCGCCGAATTGTTCGCGCGGGAAAATGGCATTCCGTTGTGCGATCCCTCCGAGTTGATTATCGAGCGTGAGCGCGCTGCTTGGCGGCGCTGCCGCGAAGGAAATCACGAGTCCGCATTTCACTTTGGGCATAAGCACGGCACTGTCGGCGCCGTCGCGCGCGATTCTCATGGCCAAATCGCCGCGGCCACTTCCACCGGCGGCACTTGCTGCAAATTTCCGGGGCGCGTTGGCGATTCCCCTTTGATTGGTTGTGGTTGTTACGCGGACGCGGAAGCGGGCGGCGTTTCCTGCACCGGCCACGGCGAGGCCATCATGAAAATCGTTATGGCGAAAGCCGCCGCGGACTTGCTCCGCGCTGGTGCCGCTTCCAGCGCTGTCGCCGATGAATGTGTCCGCTTGCTCGCCCGCCGCACGCAGGGCACGGGCGGCTTGATTCTTCTGGACCGCGAAGGCCGTCCTGCGGTTTCGTTCAACACTCCTCGCATGGCCTATGGCTACATCGAGCCCGGCGGTTCCTTTCGCATTGCTCCATAGATTTCATTCGTAGCCGGCATAGTGTCGCGTGAAAAAAATCCGGACCGAAGGAGGGGTTCGGCCCGGCGTTTGCCGCCAATAAGTTGTTTTGTCTTCGAAGCTACGCCCGCGGCATCGCCCAGCGTCTTCGCGTCACGAATCCCAGCATCAGCAACCCGGTCACAAATAGCGCAATCGTGCCCGGTTCAGGCGTAGGCGTTGCCGTCGTGAGAGAAATCGGTGAAACAACGCTCCCACAAGGTCCGTCTGGATTTTGGCTCGCGCCGCACGACGCGATTAATATCAGATACTGATCATCGGAACCCAATTCAAACGAGGCCGTGTCAACCTCCGACCATGCCTTTGTATCAGCGCCAAGCTGAATAGGGCATTTCGAACCATCCGAGCAAAACGGATCCGCGGAGTAACCAAGAGCTACCCATGCTTCCCAGCCCGTGATGGTGTTGAAAGTCATGCTGACCCCCGTTGCACCGAGCTTCACCAAATCACTCAGGTTAAGACCCACCACGTAATCCGACGTCGTGCCGTCGAACGCAATTTCCTTGTCCGTCTCATTCGCCAGTCCCAACCCCATCGGAGTCAGATACAGCGGCGTTCCGTTACAATAGGTAAGCGTGCTCACGCTCTGCGCGGTCGGCGCGTCGCATACATAACCGGATGCCAGTATCGTCGCTAACCCGTTCGTCGAGAGGAAGGTGAACGTGTCACCGACTGCACCCGCCGGCACACCCTGGCCGGTAGAGGTAAAAAGGAAAGTCACTGGTCCCGCAAACGCCGCGCTCGCCCCGAACCCCAATATCGTCGCCGCCGCTACTACCAATATCGCAATTTTGGCTTTCATTTATCCACCCTCCAAGTGTTACTGCGACAATCGTTGAAGCACTTTCGCTGCCAAATTTCTCGATTGGCATGCTGCCTGCGAACGATTTACAGCATATATTTCCGATTTACCGATCAAGTATGCAAACTATTTCACTTCCAAGTTTTGCAATTTGCGGGCGCCCATCACTACAATCGTAATTTGAACTACGGGGCATTGGCGATAGGAGTCGCATGAGCGCTATTGTAGCTCCGCATCCGATTCTCTTTGCAGCAGCCCCCTGCAACCTTTTTGGCCGGCCAAAGCTCTTGCCTCCCCGGTTGATGGTCCATCGTCCGTGTGCTAGCATGCGGCTTTCCGCAGGGAGCGAGGCGACTTGCCGATGCGCCTCAACACGTTTCAGCCGTCTTTTTTCTCTCGGCCTCGCGGTCGCCGCTACAAAACTGTAATCATCGCGAAACAATTCTGCGTTGCCCTTTTTCCCGCGCCGATTTTTCAGCCTTTTGCCATTCCAAGTTACAACGAGGTGAATCATGAAAACATATAACACGGAGCAAATTCGAAACGTGGGCATTGTAGGCCACGGCGACACGGGGAAAACGCAGCTCGTGTCGTCGTTGTTGTTCACTGCGGGAATGACCCAGCGCCTCGGCAAAGTAACCGACGGCTCGACGGTCACCGATTGGGACGAAGAGGAAATCGCGCGCAAAATATCGATTCAGACCGGCCTGGCCTACGCCGAGTGGCAAGCCGCGGGCGCCGCTGACAAAACCCCTGAAAAAACAAAGATCAATTTTCTGGACACGCCCGGATACTCGACTTTCATCAATGACACCAAAGCGTCGCTGATCGCCGCCGACGCGGCGCTGATTCTGGTGGATGCTTTCGCGGGCTGTCAGGTGGTCACCGAAAAAGTATGGGATTTCGCCACGGAATACGAGTTGCCGCGCGGGTTTGTCATCAATTGGATGGATCGCGAGCTGGCCAGCTTCGAACGCGCGCTCGATTCCGTCCAGCAGGTTTTTGGGCGCGGGGCCGTTCCGGTGCAGTTGCCCATTGGCTCGGAGAAAAACTTCAA
>JBAQYT010000149.1:0-17067 GCA_049787175.1 Candidatus Acidiferrales bacterium
CCGAACTTCGTTCCGTAGCGCTCGAGCTTTGCTCCGTCGGTATCGCACAACGCTGCCAGCTCGACGCCCGCCGTTCGCAGATACGCTCGTGCATGAGTGCTCGCATACGGGCGCCGCGGATCATCATCGAATCCGCATCCAATCCTTCCGCACCCGATCACGCCCGCGCGTAAAGTCACTTTGCGCTCACTTTTTCGCAGCATCCGTTTCCACACAAATAGGTTTCGCGCATGGGCTCGTATTCGGAGCGCAGCAGGCTCATGCGAATCGCATCGTAGTAGCGAAAGTTCCGATATTGCTCCTGCCTCAGCACGCCTTCGTGGACAAATCCCGCCTTCTGATATGCCTTCACTCCTCCGAAGTTGTCCGCGTTTACACCAAGCCACACTTTGTTCAAATTCAATTTCTCGAACCCATAAACAACCATCAGCTTCACGCATTCTGTCCCGATTCCTCGATTCCACACTCTCTTGTCGCCCAAAAACACGCGGAACTCCGCCGTGCGCATCACCCAATGGATTCGATAAAGCCCTGTCGTGCCAACAAACTTATTGGACGCCTTGTCGCACACGGCGAGCGTCACTTCTTCCGGATTGCCTCGATCGCGCTCCCATTGCGCAATGAGGGATTCCAAATTCGCCGGAAACAGCCCCATAAACAGCAAACGCGTCACGTCTGCATCGTTCAGCCATTCCGCCATGAGTTGCAAATCAGCCTGTTCCAAGCAGCGCAAATAGACCTGCTGCCCTTGCAAGAAAGCGGCCGTCATCCCGCACATGCCCCGATGACGGCCGCGCGGAGCGACACCGGTTGTCCGCATCGCATCGATGCTTTCACTTCCTCCGCCAGCAGCAGCGACTGCGCCGCAATCTTCCCGTCCACAACAGGCATCGCTCTGCCCTCCACGCAATCGAGCCAATGCTTCATTTCCCTTTTGTAACTCCCCTCCACCGTATCCGGTGATTCGCTTTGCTCCCACGTTCGTCTGCCGCCATCAAAATACATCGCACTGCGCGCAAACACATCGGCGCGAATTCGTCCGTGTGTGCCAATGATTTCGCACCAACGCTCGGCTGGCCGCTGAACATAATCCAAGTGCACGGAAACAACCTTATCGGGGTACGACAACACGATCTCGGCCGTATCCTCAACCTCGATTTCCAAGTCGCTATATTTTCCCCCGACGCAGTAAACCGTTTCCGGCAGGCCGAAGAACCACACCGCCATGTCCAATTCGTGGATGGCGTCCAAAATCACGCCCCCGCCAAGTTCACGACGCGCGCCGTAACCGCGGCGATAGTCTTCCCACGGATGACGCCACGGCAAATACGACCCGAAATGAAATCGCGCATGGATGATGCATCCGATCTTTCCCTCGCTGATCCATGCCTGGACTTGCTTTACAACGGCGTCAAATCGAAAGTTGTATCCGACGAGCAGGGCGCGCCGTTGCAGTTCCACGGCCTCGACAAACTCCTGTACGCCTTCCATCGAGCCGGAGAGCGGTTTTTCGACGAACAAATGGCGATTTTTCTCAAGGGCCTGCGATGCCAGCTTCAGGTGCAGGCTCGTGGGAGCACAAATGAGCGCGGCCTCCGGCTCCTCATCGTAAGCGCGCTCGGCAACTTCGAAGCTCCTCGCATTCAGCTCATGCGCCAGCGCGTCAGCTCGCTCTTTGTTTGGATCGACCAGCAACAAATCGCTCGCACCTAAATCGTGCAAGCTTCTCGCGTGTCGCCTTCCGATCGAACCGCACCCTACGATTAGAATTTTCATGCGTGCACTGTCGAGAAATGCGTGGCGTCGAACTCAGCGCGCAGCGGCCATCACTCGTAAATGTCTGCCGACTTCGTGCCTATCCACGTGATCCGATCCAAGCCCGCTGATCATCGCCAGCATCGCCTCGCAGCTCAACCATTCGGAATTCGTGTTGCTCGCATATTCGAATCCATCCTCACACGGCCTGCCCGCCTTCCAATTCTTCGCGTCCCACCATTGAAAAGTCGGCTGAATCACAAAGAAGTCCTGCAATTCCACGGTGTGCCGCGCGTCGTCCCGTGGAACCATCACCTCATGCAGTTTTTCGCCGGGCCGAATGCCCGTCACTTTGATGCGGCAATCTGGCGCAATCAGTTGGGCTAGATCGCAGATTCGCATGCTCGGGATCTTCGGAACGAAAGTCTCGCCGCCGTGCATCTCTTCCAGGCAGCGGGCCACGAATCTTGCCCCTTGTTCGAGGGTGATCCAAAACCGCGTCATGCGCCGGTCGGTAATCGTCAGCACGCCTTTTTTTCGCTGCTCTAGAAAAAAAGGAATCACGCTCCCTCGGCTTCCCACCACGTTGCCGTATCGCACGACGCTCATTCGCGTCTTGCGCGCTCCCGAATACGCATTGCCGGCGATAAAAAGCTTGTCGGAGCAAAGCTTCGACGCCCCGTAGAGATTGATCGGATTCGCGGCTTTGTCTGTGCTCAACGCAATCACTTTTTCAACGCTGCAATCAATCGCCGCGTCGATCACGTTCGCCGCACCGATCACATTTGTCTTGATCGCTTCGAAAGGATTGTATTCGGCCGTCGGAACTTGTTTGATCGCCGCAGCATGCACGACAATGTCGACGCCGTAAAATGCCCGGTAAAGCCGCTCTTTGTCTCGCACGTCGCCGATGAAGTATCGGATTCGGCTCGCATCAAATCCTTCCGACTTCATCGCGAACTGCTTCATCTCGTCGCGACTGAAGATAATGATTTTCTTGGGGCTGTAAGCCGCAAGCAGCAGTGACGCAAACTCTCTCCCGAAGCTACCCGTGCCTCCCGTAATGAGAATCGTCTTTTCGGCCCAATTCATCGTTTCGGCTCAAACCCTCGACTGCTTACATCCGCCGGCCGCCGCCTGGGCTGCGTATTTATGGGCAGGGTATCCGCTGCGTCCACATCCACCACAATCGACCGCATGAGCAAATCTATCGAAAGCACCAGCCGCCAGTTGCCCTTCTTCCTCAATAAGACCCCTTCCATGCCCGTCAGAGGCCCTCTCATGATCCGCACCCTGCGCCCTTCGCTCAGGTAAGGATGCGGTTCCATCTTCACATCGCCGCGCAAGCCTCGCCGCAAACTCTCAATCTCGTCTTCGGGCAACGAAACTGGTCTGTCTCCGAATCCCACAAGCCGCGCGACGCCAGGAAGCTGCAAAATTTTTAGCTTCTCGCTCAGTGGCAGGCGCACAAAGACGTACCCCGGAAAGAGCGGCAATTGCAGCCTGACACGGCGGTCTTTCCAGCGATGCACCGCTTCATACAACGGCAAGAAGTTCTCTACTCTTCTCTGCGCAAGCTGTTCGGCTACGCGCTTTTCGTGATTCGCGGAGGTATATGCGGCATACCAATGCGCTGTGGGCAAGCTCTTTGGGATTTCGCCGATCAGATCCATTGACGATAGGGATACAGCTAGAGCAGTCATCGCACTTTCGCTTCCCAATCTATGAAAAGAGGCACGTCACGCACAGCTTCGCCCCGTCAGCCACAGGCTGATTTTCATTACCTATTTTTCCAGGATGTTGCGACCGCCCTCTTGCGCTTCCTACCCCTCTCAGGAAAGCCAGCGCCCAGTCGTTGCTTCTACCACTCGTGGCCCCAGAGAACTTTGTTTCACAACCCGATTTCCTGCCGTTCGGGAATCACAACTACGCGCTAACGCGTTGTCGGCCGTCGCCGCCCCTGCGATGCGCTCCGTCATGCAAGGCGTAGTAGTAACCTGCCTGCCGGAGGTCTATGCCATTCAGCACCACGCCAATCACACGCGCGCCAACGTCCGCTACGCATCCTTGCGCTCGTTGCACATGTTCCCGCGAAGTTGCTCCGCCCTTCACCACGAGAATGGCTCCCTCCACCACGGTCGCCACGATCCGCCCGTCCGTCACGTTGAGCAAAGGAGGCGAATCCACCAGGACGAAGTTATAATCGTTCATCGCGTCCTTGATCAGCGCCTCCATGCGCTCCGACGACAGCAATTCGCTTGGATTCGGCGGATCAGGCCCGCATATCAAACAGTCCAAACCTTTCACGCTCGACATCTGCACGAAACTTCGCCACTCTCCCTCGCCGGCTAAGTAGTTGACCAAGCCCGCCGATCCGCTCACATCGAAAAAGCCCTGAATTCCAGGCCGCCGGATATCCGCGTCAATCACCAGCACACGTTTCCCCAGATTCGCCAGCGAGATCGCTAAGTTGCAGCATACCGTCGTCTTGCCTTCGCCCGCTTCCGCGCTGATGAATGCCAGCGATCGCGGCGGTCTTCCTGCGCTCGCAAGCAGCACAGAAGTCCGCAAGGCGCGAAACGCCTCGCGAAGCTCCGCTTGCTCCGCCATTCTCGTGTCTACGCGCACCAAACCTGCACCGCGCTGCCGGGTCGCGTGCAGCCCAAGCGTTGCGGTTTTTGGGCTGTTCGCTGCGAGTCGCGCCTGCCGTCCCTTCCGCTGCGCTACAGCGCATTCAAACGGAATCATGCCGAGCACGGATACGCGCAGAAAGTGCTCGACATCATCCGGTGACTTTAATGTGTTATCGATTCGCTCCTGCGCAAACGCCAGCCCCGCTCCGCTTGCGAAACCCCAGCAATAGGCCAAGCGCTAAGTTCAGAGCCACTCGCGGCCGGGCTGGGCTTGCGGGAGGCACCGCAGCATCAACCACTCGAATATTGCTCGCTCTCAACCCCGCGGATATTCCGGCTTCCTTCAAACGCTGCAGGAGCCCCTCATACAATTGCTTGTTGGTGTCCACTTCGCGCTTCAAAATGTTGTACTGCACGGCTTTTTGCGCCACGATGCTTTCTTCCTTCTCTTGGCCGCTGAACGCTTTGCTGACCAGATCCTCCCGGTGAACTGCTGCGAAGTACTCGTCAGCAACGTGCCTTTCCGCCTCCTGCCGTTGCTGTTGCAGAAATTGCTCCGTGCGGTCAATCTGGCTTTGGATTTGCTTCATCTTCGGATAGTCAGGCTTGAAATCAGGCGCCAAGGCTGCCTGCTGCCGCTCCAAGTCTCCCAGCCGGTCCATCAAATCCTGCGTCACTTTGTTGTCGAACACTCCCGGCAAAGCGCCATAGCCTCCCGCCTCCGCTAGCCGGAACAAAGCCTCCTTCTGATAACGATCGGCTTGGGCTTGCGTGAGTTCGTCCTGCAATTGCCGCAGCCGCTCATCCACAATGTTTTCACTTTCTCCTTTGTCGCTCTCCAGATAGAGCAGTCCGTTCGTAGTCGCATACTGCTGCAAATCGTCTTCCGACTTTTCCAGCTTAATTTTCAATCCGTCGAGCTGCTCGCTGAGCCATGCCGACGCCTTTTGCGCCGCGTCCCAATGCATCTTCAGATTGCCTTCTATGTAGCTTTCTGCCAGTACGTTGACCACATTCGCCGCCAGTTGCGGGTCTTGCGAATCGAAGGTGATTCGCACCAGCCGGCTCCGCTGCACCGGCTCGACGGTCAGGCGATCCTCGAAGCTCTGCAGCACATGCTGTTCACGCGCCGCATCGCTGGGAAACCTGCCTTTTTTTTTCATAACCTTGCCGAGAAGTGCCGATAAGTCACCGCCGATTCCTTCTGCGGAATTGAATTCTTTCAGTTGTCCGAGATGCAACTGCCGGATCACATCGCGAGCCAAGGTATCGCTTTGCAGGATCTTGTACTGCGTTTCCACATAATCGTCTGTGACGCTCTCGATCTGAAAAAGCTCTTGCACCGTGACGATGTTGGGACTCTCCTGCTCGATCTCAAGCAGTCCTTTCGCTTGGTACACAGGCTCTTGCTTGAACGTCCCCACCACCACGACGATGAAAACGGTCATCAGCGCAGAAATGACGCTCCACCGTCTCTTGCGGATGATTCTCCAGGATGCCCGCAACCTCGCTGCGCCGTCCGGTGCATCCATGCGCGAAAGCTCCACGGCTCTCAGCCGCGGACTCGGCGCTCCGCCGATCAATTGGATTTGGCTCTCTTTTTCCATTTCACCAAGAGCGGTACACAATAAGGCCGCCTGTTATCGAGACTGCCGCTTCCGCTCCCCTGTAAAACGCCGTCTTGCCCGCGCTATTCGGAACGAACAGAATGTCTTTTGCCTGCAGCACCGGGTCCGGCGCCTTCCCGGCAAGGATTCGGTTCAAATTAATAGGGATTTCCTTTTTTTTGCCGCTCTGGTCCTCGGTGCGAATGATTCTCGCGCTCTTCCCTGCCGACGTGCTTGTCGTTCCTTCCGCCAGCGCCAAGGCCTGCAACACGGAGAGGTTTTCGTTCGCTTTCAGGAGAAAGCCTCCCGGCTTTCTGACTTGTCCGACCACGTACACAATTCCTGCCGGAGGAACCTTCACCACGTCTCCCGGATAAACCATCACGTTGTAACGCGGGTCCGCGGACATAAGCAGGTCCTTTAAGTCGATCTGCAAGCTTTCACCGCCATCTCCACTTGCGCTTACAAACGGCCTGGGCTTGGCGGACTCGCCAGGCGGAATCATTGCATCCGCTGGCTGGGGATCGGGAGGGTCTGTGGACACGGCGGCGGAAGCCCCGCCGTGGCGCATCACGATGACACTGTCGCCCGCATCATCCGCTAAGCCCTGGGCCATGGACAACACCTCGATCAAACTTTTTGCTCCTCGAATCTGAAAAACTCCGGGCTTTCCCACCGCTCCAAACACCGAGACAGGATGGCTCTCGATTTCTCTCAGAAACACGCTTACCTGCGGATGCGTCATGTAACTTTTTTCGAGCAAGCCTTCGATCTCGCCTTCCAGTTCCCGCGCCGTCAACCCTTCCGCATGCATATCGCCGACAAGCGGCAGCGATATCCCGCCATCCGCGGATACCCGTACTGTCCGGTCCAGGTCCGTCGCCCCATATACCGAGACCTCCAGCAAGTCTTCAGCGCCAATGCGGTAATCACCGGCCGAACCGCGGCCGTCCGCGCTCGCGTCGCCTCGCGCAAGTTCCTCAAGCCTCTGGTTGTAGTTTTGAGTGGAACGCACCGGTGTTACTGCTGACTGTTTGAGAGGGGGGACATGCTCCTGTCCAAACGCTACGTTTCGGACAGCAGCCTGTCCGAGTGGCGCTACCAACAAGAGCAACATGACGCGCATCTTCCCAAGATTATTCGTCATAGCCTTCGGTCTGCGTGCCGGGACGCAGCCACAACTCTCCGTCGCCCCGATCTGCCGGTCCCCAATCGGCAGACGGCGTCGCACAAACCCGTGCGATTGCCCGAAATTTGCGGGCACCAGATAATTGCCTGGCGCCTCTTCTGGCAAGCGACAATACGCGGCACCTGGCAAATTGCCGCATCGACAATGTCATGTCCTGTGGAAAACGAGGGTGAACACCCCCGGCATTTCGACTTAACGGAATCGGCCCGACACGACATCATGTCGCGTCAGCAGCTATGTACTCACACTAAAACTATCGTACTTGTCAAATAACTCCAAGCCAATTACAATCTCTCTGTTTGTTGGGTGCTCGACGCAATCGGGAGGACCATTGTGGATGCTCACCAGCCGTCATCGGGAGGGCCATCTTCAGTTAGTCCATCCGTTTCAGATCGTCTAGACTCCTGGAAAGCCATAGCCCTATATCTTAAACGTGACGTTCGAACCGTCCAGCGATGGGAAGCTACCGAGGGTTTGCCGGTCTATCGTCACCAGCATTCGAAGCTTGGCTCCGTCTACGCCCATAAATCTGAAATCGACGCTTGGTGGGAAGCCCGCCAACCGGTTTCCAGGCAGCGGCCGGTCGAAACTGATCATTCACAAAGACACGGCCGGGCGCCGCTCGAAATTTCATATTCCCAGTTGGCGATTTACGCCATTCTCATTGTTGCCCTCGTCTTCTCGATCATCAAGGCAAAACAAATGTTCCTAAATCGTCAAGTCGCCCCGTCAACGGCCGCTCGCCCCCGGCCTCCGACCATCGCCGTCTTACCATTCCAAAGCCTGTCCAACACTTCCGCGGATAACAATCTAGCGCTTGAGATAACTAAGAGTTTGATTAACGTTTGTTCACAGTCGAAGGGGCTACGCGTAATCGATCAGAGCCTTGTCATGAGTTTCGAAGGTAGTACTGACAGTCCGCAGCACATTGCACAACTCCTTCATTCCGATAAACTGCTCAGAGGCACGGTGGACCGCTCCGGCAATAAAGTTCGTATCACAGCAGAGCTGATCGACCCCGCCAGCGGCGGCGCCGTCTGGTCCAGGCAATTTGAACACCAAGCGGCAGATTTGCCCCAACTCGAGAATGAAATCGCGCACGCCATCGCCACCGGCGTCGAAAGCACTCTGGGCCGCGACGATCGCTCTCAACCGTAGCAGCGCATATGGCGCTCGCACCGGCGGCTAGCCTCTAAGTATTGCAACCCGGCAAAACGTTCACAGCGTCTGCGTCACAATCTGCAAAGACCGCGGACGATCCGGATCAAGCCCTTTCACCTCCGCCAATTGCGCCGCGAAAAGCTGGCCTGGCACGATGTACGGTATCGCACTATAAATTTCTGGGATCTTTCCCGGCACGTGAATTGTCCGCGTGATTCCTGGAAGGCGCACATCTGCCGATGTAATGGCGATGGTTTCCGCGCGTAATCCGGCAAGCCTTTTGATCATTTGCCGCTGCCCCGCGAATGTCTTCCCCGCCGGCGCAAATAGAATCACCAGAAAATCACGCTCGATCATCGCGATCGGGCCATGCAGAAAGTCCGCCGACGAAAACCGTTCCGCCACGATGTAACACGTCTCCATCAATTTCAGGGACAGCTCGAACGCGTTCGCGTAATTCAAGCCTCGCGCCACCACCGCGCATTGCCTCATGTATCGATACCGCTGCACCATGGTTCGAATTCCCGCCGCCAATTTCAGCGTTTCACGCACGCGCCCCGGAATCTCGCTCACCGATTTCAGCTCAATCTGCCGCCCCAGCGCGAACGCCAGCAGGTACAAAATCATCAGCTGGCCCGTATACGTTTTTGTCGCCGCCACCGAGCGTTGTTTTCCTGCACGCACCAGGAAAGTCTCCTCCGCCGCGCGTGTCATCTCCGAATTCGCTTCGTTCGTGATGGCCACGGTGAACGCACCTTGCTTCCGCGCATTTTTCAGCACCAAATTGATGTCCGTGCCCGCGCCGGACTGCGAAACCCCGATCACCAGCGCCCGGCGAAAGTCCAGGCGCGCGCCGTAAAGCGTGTGCACAGACGGCGCACAGAGCGATACCGGAATCCCTGTCGCAATCTCCAGCAAGTAGCGCCCAAAGAGCGCCGCGTTGTCCGACGTTCCGCGCGCTACCAGCACAATCAGCCGGAAATCTTGTGCCGCGGCGAACTTCTTGAAGTCGGCCGCGTGCGCGCGCTCCGCCTCAAAGGTCCGCCGCAGCGCCGCCGGCTGCTCGTGGATTTCTGCCATCATCCGCGACATCGCGCTTCACCGTCAAAAATGCATCTGTTACTGCTGTTCCGCGCCTCCGTGCCAACCCGGTCCGCGTAGCGCGCGCCCGGCCGTCACGTCCGTCAGCTTTCCATCTTCGAATTCCAACTGCCCGTTCACGAAAACGTAATCCACTCCCACCGACATCTGATTCGGGTCCGTGTACGTCGCCTTGTCGATGATCGTCTTGGGATCAAAAACCGTAACGTCCGCGAAAAACCCCGGCTTCAGCAGCCCGCGTCCCTTCAAATGCTCGCGTTCCGCTGGCAAAGAGGTAATTTTGCGAATTGCCTCCGGCAGCGGAACCAAATGCAAATCCCGCACATAGTGCCCCAAGAACCTCGGCATCGACCCCCACGCTCTGGGGTGGTTGTGCGGCTCAAAAATCGGCCCATCGAGCGACGTTTCGTTGGCGTCAAGCCCAATGCTGGTCCAGCGCTGTTTTAACCCGTACTGCAGGTCCTGCTCGTTTGCGATGAAGTAAAGCGCGCCCGTTTGCGCGTTATCCGCCAGCACAAAATCGAAGAGCGCATCAAGCGGATCCTTCTTCTCTGCCTGCGCCATCTGTGCCACGGTTTTTCCATCATATTTTTTCAAATCTGGATTCACTACGCCGGAGATCATCACTCCAGACGGGCCGCCGCTGTCGAAATACAAATTCTCCCAGCTCGGATGATCCGCCGCCATCTCCAGCTTGATCCGCCGCCGAACCGCCGGATCGCGCAGCCGCGCCAGCAATTTCTCCGTGCCGCCATCCGCGACCCAAGGCGGCAGGCACGAAGCCAGCTCCGTCGCCCCCGCAAGGTAAGGATACATACTCGCCGCCATGTCCAAGCCCGAATCCCGCGCCGCCTGGATTTTCGCCACAACTTTCGGCATCGAGCCCCACCGCGTTTTTCCGCTCACTTTGAGATGGAAAATCTCCACCGGCAAATGCGCCTCGCGCCCAATCTCGATCGCTTCATCAAGCGCCTGCATTTCCGTTTGCCCTTCGCTGCGCATGTGCGAAGCATAAATTCCGCCGTATTGCGACGCCACTTTCGCCAATGCAATCAGCTCATCGGTCTTCGCGTAGTGCCCTGGCGGATAAATCAGCGCCGTCGAAACGCCCATGGCCCCCTGCTGCATCGCCTGCGCCACGAGCTCCTCCATCTGTTTCAGCTCGTCCGCTGTTGGCGCGCGGTCATCGTCTCCAATCACTGCTTCGCGAACCTGCGCCGCGCCCACATATGTGCCCAGATTCAGCGGCGTGCCCGATTTTTCCAGCCGCTCGAAATATCCGTCCAAGTCCGTCCAGTCGATCATCAAATGATACTGATCCATGAACGGTTTCAGCGTCGCAAGCGTGCGCTCGTCCTGCGGCGCTGCCGACTGCCCCTCGCCCGTGATCTCGCTGGTGATTCCCTGCGAAAGCTTGCTCAGCGATCGCTTGTCAATCAGCAGCGAAGTCTCCGATTGTCCCAGCATGTCGATAAAACCCGGCGCAACGATTCTTCCTGTCGCGTCGATGGTCTGCTTCGCGGTCGCATTGTCGAGTTTTCCAATCGCCGCAATCTTGTCTCCACGAATTCCGATATCGGCCGCGTACCAGGGATTCCCCGTGCCGTCAAGAATGTGCCCGCCGCGAATAATTACGTCGTAATTGTCCGCGGCCGCATTCGAGTCTTGCCGTGCCACACCGCGCATTCCCATCACGGCCACGCCCGCCAGGAAAAGCACTCCCGCGCAAATCATCACTCGCTGAATCATGCTGGCTCCCTCCTTCGGGTCACAAGTTTCAACAACCGCTTCTACGGCTGGCCTGGCGCTCCCGCCTTTTCAAACTCGATTCCGTCCATCGTCAATTTCGAGACATCCCCATTTTCATCCAGGCTGAACATCACGCTCGCATTGCCGAAGCCGCCCAAATCGCCCACAAATGTATCGTACTGAAAATGCTTCAATGCCCCGCTAAACGAATGGAAGTGAATCTGCAGCGCATCGCCTTCCAGTGATACCACCACGTCGCCATACGCCTTATTTCGATACCTTCCCGCATACGCCGCAAGTTCGCGCGATGGATGCGTGTCCGCATGTTTTGGAGCTTCCGCCGCCTCGTCCTCCTGTTTTTCCATCGCGCTGAATTGTTCCGCCACTTTCGCAAAGTGCGCCGTCCAATCCTGCTGGGGCAAGTTCAGAAATTCATCGATCAAATGGTAGCCGAGCCCGGACCGCAGTGCCGTGTGATCCAAATTCGTCAAGATCACAAAACCGGTCTTCACCTCCGGAATCAGCGCCACCAGCGACGCAAATCCGTCGATGTCACCCGGATGCAGCCAAATTTGATGTCCGCCATAATCCTCGATGAACCAGCCCATCCCATAACTCAATTGCAGCGACTTCGGAAAGAACAGATTGAACTCCCCTCCTTGCGGCACCACGATCTGCGGCGTGTGCATCTCTCGCAGGCTTTTCGCGGAAACGATCTGCTGCCCATTCGCCATCCCATCGTTCAACTGCATCGCAATCCACTTCGTCATGTCTTTCACGCCGGCATTGATCGACCCCGCCGGCGCCACGTTGTCGATGTTTCGCCACGGAATCGTCGCCACTTTTCCGTCCTTCAGATCGTGCGGCGTCGCGTGATCCGCCGCGTTTTGCGCATCCGTCGCGCTGAAATCCGCGCCGCTCATACCGAGTGGCCCGAAAATATGCGCGCGCACGAAATCCTGCCACGTCCCTCCGCTCGCCTGCCCCACCGCGTATCCCGCCGTCGCGTACATCACGTTCTGATATTCGAACCTCGCCCGAAATCCAAATTCCGGCGGAATGTACCGCACTCTTCGGATGATCTCTTCCGGGGAAAATGACGTGCCATACCACAGCAAATCCGTCCCGCCCATTCCGGTGCGATGCGTCAGCAAATCCCGCATGGTCACATTTTCGTCCGCCAGCGGGTCATACAAATGAAAGAAGGGAATATACTCATCCACGCGATCGTCCCAATGCATCTTTCCTTCATCCACGAGTATCCCCACCGCTGCCGCCGTAAATGCCTTCGTGCACGAACCAATATCAAATAGCGTATCCGGCGTCACCGGCTGCCCCGTGGTGATGTCCCGCACGCCAAATCCTTTCACATAAACCGCGTTACCGTTCTGCACAATCCCCACCGCCAGCCCCGGCACTTTCCCATCGTGCATCGCGGTCTGGATATAGTTGTCGAGCGCGTCCCATTGCCCATTCGACTGTGCCTGCGCTGCTGCGGCAAGTCCCAGCAAGCATGCGATCACCAAGGCGCTGCGCATCAAGCGGTTCTTAATCATGTCTTCCCTCTCCAAGAAGTGGCTCGCGCATCCTACCACACAGTTCGCGCGCTGAATTCTGCATGCTCGCATCAATTCCGTCTCTCGCCGCCGCATCCGCCTAGAACTTCGGCCGAGCAGACTTGCCGCATCGCTTGCGAGCCCTCTGCGCAAAAAAAGAGCGGGCAGCGCCTTGCGGCCTGCCCGCTTCAATTCACGGCTTGGAAGTAAGGGATTAGCTTCCCGGGTTCGCAGCTGGGGCTGCAGCCGGTTTCGCCATGCCCAACATTCTCACGTGGGTAACGTGAATCGTGTCGCCGTCCAACGTGCCCGATACGCTCACGTGATGCCCAGGATGATCGGCAACCGCCGATTGTGGATCCAGTTGATAAACCTTCTTGGTCGCAGTGTCGTACAGAACATACTTGTCACCCGCGTCGACGCACTTCTTGACGCAAGCCGAGTCCATTCTGGCTTTCGCATTCATGGCGCACTTACTGTCCGTCACGTATCCGTGCCACGACTTGGTCGCGCTTGCCGCCTGTGGGGCCGCAAAGCCCACACTGGCCGCAAACAAAAATGCAGCGGTACCCAACAGCGCACGCTTCAACATGTTTTGCATCCTCCTCAGCGTAACCACTTTATGGCTCAATTGAGGGCCAATTTCGTCAATACTTTGCCACATCTCCGCGCCACTTGTCCACTTCCAGCCCCCTCCGCGCGCCCGCCCGCCGTTGACAACGCTCTCTCCGCGGCATAGCCTCCCTCTTGAAAATGCCCGGCCCGGCCACTCCAGCCTCGCTTCCCTATCGCCCCCATCCGCATCTTTACGAAATCAATACTTGGGCTTGGCTCGAAGAGCTCTCCGCAAAATATAGTCGTCGCATCACTTTGCGCGACGTTCCTGCCACTGAATGGGACGAGATTGCCGGTCTCGGCTTCGATTTCGTTTGGCTCATGGGCGTCTGGGAGCGCAGCCCCGTAGGTCGCAGATTTTTCCAGCTCGATCCTCCCAGTTTCCCTGGATTCGACCAAGCCCTTCCTGGCTGGAAACTCAGTCAGGTCGTCGGCTCGCCCTATTCCGTCCGCCAATATCAGCCTGATCCGCGCATCGGCTCCTGGGCCGATCTCGACTACGCCCGCGAACAGCTCCGCGCTCGCCGCATCGGCCTCATTCTCGACTTCGTCGCCAACCACACTGCTCCCGACCATCCGTGGGCCTCCGCGCATCCCGAATTTTACATTCGCGGCGCTCAGGAGGATTTTCGCAAAGATCCCTCCGCATTCTATTTGCAAGAAACCGCCGCCGAGCCAATCCTTTTCGCTCACGGCCGCGATCCTTATTTCCCTCCTTGGCGCGACGTTCTGCAGCTCAATTATTTCGAGCCTGCCGCCCGCGCCGCGCTCATCGCCGAACTCCGCGAAATCTCCAAGCACTGCGACGGCGTTCGCTGCGACATGGCTATGCTCGTCTTGAACGATATTTTCGCGCGTACTTGGGGCTCGCTCCTCGCCGGACGCAAACCTCCTCCTCGCGAATTCTGGACTGAAGCCATCGCGGCTCTGCCTCAGGAATTTGTCTGGCTCGCCGAAGTCTACTGGAACTGCGAAGCCCCCATTCAATCCCTCGGCTTTCAATTCACCTACGACAAAGGCCTTTACGACGCCTTGCACGACGGCCACGTTGACGAAGTTCACGCGCGCCTCGCCGCCGACGTCGCCGCGCAAAGCCGCGCTGCGCGCTTTCTCGAAAATCACGACGAAGCCCGCGCCGCCACGGCTTTCGGCGCCGCAAAACTCGAAGCCTTCGCTACTTTGATCGCCACGCTTCCCGGCATGCGCTTCTATCATCATGGCCAGCTCGACGGCCGTAAAATTCATCTGCCCATTCCTCTCTCCGTCGCCGCGCCGGAAAAACCTGACGCCGGCACGCGCAGCTTCTACGAGCGTGTCTTGAAGCTCTCGAATGAACCCGTTTTTCACTCCGGCCAATGGAAGCTTCTCGAGGTCAGCTCCGCGGGCGACGACACGTTTCGCAATCTCGTCGCGTATCAGTGGCTCTCAACAAACGCTCGCAAAATTGCTGTCGTGAATCTTGCTGGCGCCGCGTCCCAAGGCCGCGTGCGGTTCTCCGAAGGAATATCCGCGTCGCAGCAGTACACATTTCTTGATCAGCTGCACGATGTTGCCTACTCGCGCGCTGGCGCCGAAATCGCCGCCTCCGGTCTCTACATCCGCCTCGACCCCTTCCGCGCCCACATCTTCGACGTCACTCCTCTCTGATTGTTTCTCTCCCAAACCTAAGATACGCAAAAGATTCCACTGCTCGGTGATCGAAAAATATGCTCTTGGCCATAATTTCATTTCGTGCTTCCATGCTGCCAGTGTTTTGAAGTCTCGAGCAAGTTCACCTGCGGAGAAAACAATGACCGAACGAAACGACTCAGTCGTGCCGGCCAATACTCCCACTCGGCGGCAAATCATCTTCGGCGCCGCGGCCGCATTCGGCGGTCTCGCTGTGGGCTCGGCGAATGCCTGGGCCAGCAGTGACGGACTCTCCCACTCTGCGGAATCCATCCACATGGAGCCCGTTTTCAAAGCCAGCCCCGCACGCGTCTATGACGCGCTCACCATCACCGCACAGTTCGACAAAGTCGCGAAGCTCAGCGCCGCCATGCAGTCCGGCATGGCTCCCGCAACCAAGCCCACAATGATCAGTCGCGTCGCTGGTGGCGCCTTTTCGCTTTTTGGCGGTTACGTCACCGGCAGGAACATCGAACTCGTGCCCGACAAGCGCATCGTCCAGGCCTGGCGTCCGATGACTTGGGCCCCGGGCATCTACTCGATTGCGAAGTTCGAACTCGCCGTCGACGACTCTGGGACGAAGATCGTTTTTGACCACACTGGTTTTCCGCAAGGAACAAGCGAGCACCTCGCCGAAGGCTGGCGCGATAATTATTGGAACCCGCTCGTCCTCTTCCTCGCGGCGGCGCCGTAAGTCGCGGCTCGCTCCGCGAGATATGATTTTCAGGTAGTGGGTCAGTTTGAATGTTTTCGATCGTGACAAGGAGTCAAAACTCAAACTGACCTCTGCGGCCTTCCTTTCACGCTGCCCCGACTCTTTTGTCGGGGCGCTTCACCCGCGCGATGTATTTCGTTTCGTTGGTTCGAACATGCCTGATATCTGCCGCAGAGAAACCGTTGCCATCAATCACAATATGACGGCCGCTCTTTCTGCGCCCTTCACGCGTCTCACCCGCGCGATGTCTTGTGCCTTTTCTAGCCACTCACCACTAGCCACTCGCCACTTGTATCGCTCGACCGTAGCCCCGCGGTATGGCAACATCGATGCAGCCGCATCAGCGTAGAAGGAGTCCGCAATGGCCAAAGCCACTTTTGCCGCCGGATGTTTTTGGGGAGTCGAAGAAGCCTTCCGCCACATCAAAGGCGTCACTTCCGCGACCGTCGGTTACACCGGCGGGACCACGAAAAATCCGTCCTACAAAGACGTTTGCACCGGTGCCACCGGCCACGCCGAAGCCGTCGAAGTGGAATTCGATCCCGCGCAAGTTTCTTATCGTGAACTTCTCGCCGCCTTTTTCCAGAACCACAATCCCACCACGCTCAACAGCCAAGGCCCTGACTTTGGCACGCAGTACCGCTCCGCGATTTTCGTTCACGACGCCGAACAGGAAGCCACAGCGCGCGAATCTATCGCCGCCCTCGAAAAATCCGGCGTCTTCAAGCGCCCCATCGTCACCCAAATCAAGCCCGCCTCCGACTTTTATCGCGCCGAGGAATACCACCAGCAATACCTCGCCAAGCGCGGCGCCTCCTCCTGCCATTTCTAAGAGTTAATTGTCGATTGTGATGACGTGCGAGCGTTGCAGGAAACTTGCTTATCGAGCATTCAGGAAGCGGCCTACGCGAATTCCAGCTTCGCGCAAAATCGCTCGAAGCGTTCCTTCCGCCATGTCACCGGAGTGATGTGGAATCGTAACCTTTCGGCCCGTCTCCGCATGCCGCCACACTTCGTGGCTGCCTGCTCCGGGACGGTCGAAACGAAAACCAAACACACGCAGACGCTGCGCGACTTCACGGTAGCGGAATCCCGCCAAGCGCCCCATCAGGGCATCGGGACAGGCACTAGAAATTCGCGGGTCTTCTGGCGGGCCTTGGAGAACACTGCGGGGAGAGGATCACCATGCTCACGGCATGACTCGACAATCCTCCGGGCAAGGCGCTGGGCAATTTCGATGGTCTCGGCAACGCTGCGCCCTTCTGCTACTAGCCCAGGAACGTCCGGACTCGTACCGAGGTAGCCTCCTTCCTTGAGC
>JBAQYT010000152.1:0-9013 GCA_049787175.1 Candidatus Acidiferrales bacterium
CTGTGTCACGGGTTGGCGTACAAGGAAATCAACGAGAAACACCCCACCCTTTGCACAAAACGCGAAGGATGGGGCACCCGTAAAAGCACACAGGCTGAAGCCTGTGCCACGGGTTGGCGTTACAAGGAAATCAACGCGAAACACCCCACCCTTTGCACAAAACGCGAAGGATGGGGCACCCGTAAAAGCACACAGGCTGAGAGCCTGTGCCACGGGTTGGCGTACAAGGAAATCAACGCGAAACACCCCACCCTTTGCACAGGACGCAAAGGATGGGGCACCCGTAGATGAAAGGTTCACGGACGCATGAGGAAGGAAATGGCGCCGACGCGGAAGATGACTTTGCCGGTGCCGGCAGGCGTGGACGGAATTTTACCGGCGCGAACTTCTTCGATGGCGCTGACGAGTTGAGGCAAAACGGAAGGCTGGGCGACAGGAACGTTGTGCGCGCAAAGAAGAAGATGCAATTGCGGCGCGAGGCGCGCGAGGCGTTTGACGGAGCGTGTGTAGGCGTCGAGATCGGTTTCCGGGCGATAGAGCCAAATGGTGGCGGGATAAAACGTGTCACCGGTGAAGAGCAGGCCGTTGGCGCGATCGAGCAGGCAAATCGAGTCGGGCGTGTGGCCGGGAGTGGCGATGACTTCGAGAGTGCGTCCGCCGAGGTCGACAGTGTCGCCGTCATGAATCCAACGCGTGATGCGCCACGGACGGGTTGCGTAGGTCTTGGGATCGAAACCGGGCGGAAGCGCGCCACAGACAGAGCCGGGCGCGAGTTCGGCTTGCGCGTCGGCGGAGGAGCCTTTGGCGTTGGCGCGAGTAAAGGCGGTATCCATACCGTCGATGGAGTCGAATTGCCAATTGCCGCCAACGTGGTCGTTATGCGTGTGGGAATTGAGGACGGTAACCGGCAGATGAGTGAGCGATGTGACGACTTTCTTGATGTCGCTCATGCCCATACCCGTATCGAACATAGCGGCGCGATTTTTGCCGAGGATGAGGAAGGAGATGGCTTCTTCGAACTGGCGCGGCTCGTAGATGGCGAAGACGCCGGGCGCGACTCGGTAGACTTCGAACCATGGGTCGGGAGAAGCGACGCGTTCAAGATGCGCGAATGCGGCGGGACGCGGTTGATTGCACCAGGCGGCAGCGGCGGAGGCAGAAGACTGTTGCGCGGAAGCGGGCAGCGCCGCGAAAGCAAAAACGATTGCGGAGAGAATCAGAGCAAAGCGCGAGCTGAGCAGCATCGTCCAGGCATGGTAGCACGCAGGCTGTTCGCGGCGCGAATGGGCGAATTGGCACACAAATACCGCTGAGCGGCATTCGGTGGACGCGCAGCGTTCGCGCGAAGCAAAACGGCCGAACGACCGCGATGGGTTTCCGCGCCGTCCTAGGTGTGATGACGGTCGGCGTACACGGCGGCTTCTTTCAACTCACGACTGGCCTGATCCAGAAGTTGTTTGGCCTTCTCCGCGTGATCGCCGAGCCGGTCTTTGTTTACATTTTGCGCTGCGACGATCTTGTCAAACGCCTGAGCAATGTGGTGCTGAGCATCGGCCAGGTTAGAATGCCGGGCGGGATCGATGTCCGTGGCGGGCCGCTGGGCAAAGGTCACGCCCACGAAGACCAAGCCGAGAACAAACACGAGCGCCGCGAGAAAATACATCGTCTTTCGCTTCATAGTCAGCCTCCTGTTTTTTTCAGAAAAAACAACGTGGGATCAAGAGCAATTCGGCTGGGCTAGAGCGCAAATGCTGCGAGCAAGATAAACAGAAGCGGTGGGTTGCGCAACAAAGAATTTTCAGGCACGAGCCGCTTCGCGGAATTGCAAATTCGACGCGGTCAAGGCGAGGCGTACGCGTTGACTTGCGAGGAGGCACAGACATAAGATGGCGCGCCGGAAGGCAGTGAAGAGTGGCTAGCGACTCGTAACTAAAAATGGTCAGTGAAGACGGTGACTCACGTCGTCAAGGCAAGCGGGAGGCGGTGAGGGATGGCCGTTTCGTCAGGACAAGCGGGGCTGCGCAACATCGAAACGCGGGCAGGACTGGGAGCGACGCAGCGGCGCGATTTGTGGTGGGTTCAGCCGCTGGTGGTATTCATCGGGCTGGGGCTTTTTGTCGTCTATGCGACGCTGCGTGCATTTCAAGGGCACTTCTATGAATGGGGGCCGTATCTCTCGCCGTTTTATTCCCCGCTGATTGATCCGGAGCATCGCTGGTGGCCGCTTTCGCCAGCACTGCTGGTACTGATCGGGCCGCTCGGGTTTCGCACCACGTGCTACTACTATCGCAAAGCGTATTACCGGGCGTTTTTTTGGGATCCACCGGCGTGCGCGGTGGGGGAAGCGCGACATCACTATGGTGGCGAAGCGAAGTTTCCGCTGATCCTGCAAAACATCCACAGGTACTTCTTCTATTTGTCGTTCGTGTATCTGGTTTTCCTTTGGCGCGACGCGGTGCGCGGGTTTATCTGGGACGGGCACTTCGGAATCGGGGTGGGTTCGCTGGTGCTGCTGCTGAATATCTGTTTGCTGACGACATACACGCTGTCGTGCCATTCGTGCCGGCACGTCGTAGGCGGGAATTTGGATTGCTACTCATGCGCGAAGTTTGGGGGAGCGCGGCTGGGAATTTGGCGGCGCGTGACATTCCTGAATGAGCATCATCAGCTGATCGCGTGGATCAGCCTGTTCTTCGTGGCGTTCACGGATTTGTACGTGATGCTGGTGGCGATGGGAACGATCCGGGACCTGAGGCTATTTTGACAGGCAAACCTGACCGGCAAATGAACAATAGACAATGACTGAAAAATTCGAAGTGCATGAGCATGATGTGTTGGTGATCGGCGCGGGCGGCGCGGGGCTGCGGGCGGCGATTGAGGCGCTGAATCAGGGCGCGTCGGTGGGCGTGGTGTGCAAATCGCTGCTGGGCAAGGCACACACGGTGATGGCGGAAGGTGGCGTGGCGGCGGCGATGGGCAATGTTGACGCGGCGGACGATTGGAAGACGCATTTCCGCGACACGATGCGCGGCGGGAAATTCCTGAACAATTGGAGGATGGCGCAACTGCACGCGCTGGAGGCTCCGGAGCGCGTGAGAGAACTGGAGCAATGGGGCGCGCTGTTCGATCGCACGGACGCCGGCGAGATTATGCAGCGGGCGTTTGGCGGGCACACGTTCAAGCGGCTGTGCCACGTGGGAGACCGCACCGGGCTGGAAATTATCCGGACATTGCAGGATCGCGGCGTGCATTTGGGAATCGACGTGTACATGGAATGCACGGTGACGCGGCTGCTGAAGGACGGAGAGAAAATCGCGGGCGCGTTCGGGTACTGGCGGGAACAGGGACGATTTGTGGTGTTCAAAGCGAGGTCGGTGGTGATTGCGACGGGAGGGATCGGGAAGGCGTGGAAAATCACATCGAATTCATGGGAGTACACGGGCGACGGGCTTGCGGTGGCGTATGAAGCGGGAGCGGAATTGATGGATATGGAGTTTGTGCAGTTCCATCCCACGGGAATGGTGTGGCCGCCGGGCGTGCAGGGGATCTTGGTGACGGAAGCGGTGCGCGGCGAAGGCGGGATACTTCGCAACAAGTTGGGCGAACGGTTCATGGAGAAGTACGACCCGAAACGTATGGAGCTGTCGACACGGGACGTGGTGGCGCGTTCGATTTACACGGAAGTGCGCGAAGGGCGCGGTACGGAGCACGGCGGGGCGTACTTGGATATTTCGCACAAGCCGGCGGAGTACGTGAAGCGGAAGCTGCCCGGGATGTATCACCAGTTCAAGGAACTGGCGGACGTGGACATCACGAAAGGGCCGATGGAAGTGGGACCGACGTGCCATTACACGATGGGCGGAATACGCGTGGAGGCGGAGACGGGAGCGGCGACGGTGCCGGGGCTGTTTGCGGCGGGCGAAGCGGCGGCGGGCATGCATGGCGCGAACCGGCTGGGAGGAAATTCGCTTTCGGATTTGCTGGTGTTTGGCAAACGCGCGGGAGCGGCAGCGGCGACGCACGCAAAAAATGCGGGAGCGGTGAAAATTGAACAAACGCTAGTGGATGAAGCGGAGCGCGAGATGCTGGCGCCGTTCGAGCGGCAGGCCGGCGAGAGTCCGTATGAGATTCACCGGGAGTTGCAGGCGACACTGCAGAGTTTGGTGGGGATTTTCCGGAATGAAAGCGATTTGAAGGAAGCGCTAAAGAAAATCGCGGGACTGAAAGAGCGCGCGGATCGTGTGCACGCGGATGGGTCGCGGCTGTTCAATCCGGGATGGCATCTGGCGCGTGATTTGCAGTCGATGCTGACGGCGGCTGAGGCGGTGACGCGTTGCGCGCTGGCGCGAAAAGAAAGCCGCGGCGCGCACAGCCGAATCGATTTTCCAGATTATGATGCGGAGTGGGCGAAGAAGAACAACATTATCGTAAGAGAGGGCGGCGAAATGAAGTTGCGGGAGCGGCCGGTGCCGCAAATGCCGGAAGAGTTGAAGCAATTGTTCGCGGAAGACAAATAAGAGCGGATGGAAGTACAGCGGAGGCGCACGTGGCGGACGTTGTGATGGCAGTGCACCGCGGAGACGCGTCGGGCGGGAAGGCGGTGGAATATAAGGTGCCGCTCAGTCCCGGTATGGTGGTGCTGGACGCGCTGCATTACATTCAGGGGCATATCGCTCCGGATTTGGCGGTGCGATGGAATTGCAAAGCCGGCCGCTGCGGGTCGTGTTCGGCAGAAGTGAACGGACGGCCTCGGCTGACGTGCAAAACAAGAATGGATTCTCTGCCGCAGGATGAGCCCATTACGGTTTTGCCGCTCAAGGCGTTTCCGGTGATCAAGGATTTGGTGACGGATGTTAAGTGGAATTATGAAGTGAATCGGAAAATTCCGGCGTTCAGCCCGCGACCCGGAACGGATTGGAAAATGTATCAAAAGGATGTGGACCGGCCGCAAGAGTTCCGGAAATGCATCGAATGCTTTCTGTGCCAGGATGTTTGCCATGTGCTGCGCGATCACGGGAAACATGCGGAGTACAGCGGGCCGAGATTTTTTGTTCGCGTGGCAGGGCTGGAGATGCATCCGCTGGACGGGCTGTCGCGCATCAAAGGCGTGCGGAATCAGATGGGCATTGGACTGTGCAACATCACGAAATGCTGCACGGAAGTTTGCCCGGAGGAGATCCACATCACCGATAATGCGATCATTCCGCTGAAGGAGCGCGTGGTGGATCAGTTTTATGACCCGCTGGTTTGGATTGCGCGCAAAATCACAGGGAGCGGGGGACGCTGAGCTGGCGGCGGGCGGGAGCCAAGGGAGCGCAGCATGGGCCACGAGTTGAAGAAGATTTCAAAATCGGGAATCGAAGAAGCGATTGCGAAGACGGAGCTGTATCGCTATCTGAACGAGCCGGAAGAGGCGGAATCGATCTGCCACGACATTCTGGCGATTGAGCCGGAGCATCAACTGGCTTTGCGAGTGCTGGGGCTGTCGATTACGGACCAGTTCACGGGCGCGCCAACGGATCGCTATGGCGAAGTGCAGAAAATCTTCGAACGGCTGAAAGATCCGTACGAGCGCTTCTATTACCTGGGGCTGCTGCACGAGCGCCGCGCGAAGGTGCAATTGCGCGCAGGAAGACCGCCGCATACGCTGCGCGTGCTGTTCGAAGAAGCGATGCGATGCTTCGAAGAGGCAGAGAAAATCCGTCCCCAGGGAAACGATGACGCGATTTTGCGTTGGAACCGCTGCGTGAGGTTGCTGGAGAGCCACGGAGCGGCGGAAGAGCGGGAAGAAGGGATTGATTTTGGGGACGGCTAAAAGGCAGTCGTCAGTGAAAAGTGGCCAGTGGTCAGGAAGCCAACGAATGCTCTTTACACTCTGATGGAATGTCATTCGCGCAATCATTGATTCGAAGATTATGAGGAAAAACGCTGCTTTATTGTTTTTCGCCACTTTGTGCTGGGCAGCGGCAACGCCGGCGCAGGGCCAGCAAAGCAACCTCTTGCCCACCCCGCCGATGGGATGGAACGCCTGGAACCACTTCAAGGAGACAATCACGGACAAGATTGTGCGCATGGAAACGGATGCATTGGTGTCCAGCGGAATGAAGGCCGCGGGATACACGTACGTCGTGATTGACGACACGTGGTCCGGGAAGCGCGACGCAAATGGATTCATCCACCCGAACGAGAAATTTCCGGACATGAAGGCGCTGGCTGATTACGTGCATAGCAAGGGATTGAAGATCGGAATTTATTCCTCACCAGCGGCGAAGACCTGCGCGGGCTATGAAGGCAGCTTGGGCCACGAGGAGCAAGATGCCGAGACATACGCGAAATGGGGATTCGATTACCTGAAATACGATTGGTGCCAGCCTGCCGGAACGCAAGAAGAAATGGAAGCGGCCTACACGAAGATGCACGATGCGCTTGAGAAAACGGGGCGGCCGATTGTGTTCAGCCTTTGCGAATACGGGAGACATCAAGTGTGGCGATGGGGCCCGCTGGTGGGAGGAAATCTGTGGCGCACGACGAGCGACATCGAGGATGAGTATTGGGTGATGTCGGAAAACGGCTTTACGCAAAATGGGCTGGAGAAATTTTCGGGGCCGGGGCACTGGAACGATCCGGACATGCTGGAAGTAGGCAACGGGGGAATGAATGAGGATGAGTATCGGACGCACGTGAGTTTGTGGGCGATTCTGGCGGCGCCGTTGATGGCGGGGAACGATTTGACGCAGATGACTCCCTATACGGTGGAACTACTGACCAACCCCGAAGTGATTGCCGTGGATCAGGACCCTCTTGCGAAACAGGGTTACCGAGTAACGCAGGAAGGGCCGCTGGAAGTGTGGATGAAACCGATGGCCGACGGCAGCAAGACAGTGGGACTCTTCAATCGGCAATACACGACGGACCTAATGGAAGTGGATTTCTCGGACATTGGCATCAGGGGTCGAGCAACGGTCCGGGATTTGTGGCTGAAGAAAGACCTGGGCGTTTTCGAGGGCAAGTACAGAACGTATGTGCCAGCGCATGGAGTCGTGCTGTTGCGGATCAAGCCGATGTAACGCGAGGAGCGTGGCGTCTGTTCGCCGGGTTGCCAACTTAGTTCCCTTCCCCGTGAGATTCACATAGAATGACTGAGCGATGCACCTGAGCTGGATCGATTACCTGATCATCGCTCTGTACTGCGCCTTTGTCCTGGGCGTGGGATTCAAACTGAAAAAATCGATGCGGACCAGCACGGATTTTTTCCTGTCCGGGCGGAAGATTCCCGCGTGGATTACCGGGCTGGCGTTTATTTCGGCAAACCTGGGCGCGCTGGAAGTGATGGGCATGGCGGCAAACGGCGCGAAGTACGGGATGCTGACGTGCCATTTTTACTGGGTGGGAGCGATCCCAGCGATGATTTTTGTGGGCCTGGCGATGATGCCGTTCTATTACGGCAGCCGGGCGCGGTCAGTGCCGGAGTATCTGCGGCTACGCTTCGATGAAAAGACGCGGGCGCTGAACGCGATCACGTTCGCGGTGATGACGGTGCTGGCGAGCGGCATCAATTTGTACGCGATGGCGCTGCTGTTCAAGCTGATGCTGGGATGGTCGATTCACACCACGATTCTGCTCTCGGCGCTGGTGGTGCTGGTTTACACGTTCTTGGGCGGATTGACTTCGTCGATTTACAACGAGGTATTGCAATTCTTTTTGATCGTGTTGGGCATCCTGCCGCTGGCGGTGCTTTCCGTGGCGGAAGCGGGAGGGTGGAACGGAATGGCGGCGCGATTGCCGACGGGATTCATGCACATGTGGACGAACCTGGGAAGCGCGAACGCAAATCCGATGGGCGTGGATTGGTTCCAATTGGTTGCGGGGCTGGGGTTCGTACTTTCGTTCGGGTATTGGTGCACGGACTTTCTGGTGGTACAGCGGGCGCTGGCGGCGCGCGACATGATCGCGGCGCAGAGAACGCCGCTGATCGCCGCGGTGCCAAAAATGTTCATTCCGTTCCTGGTGATCATTCCGGGAATGGCGGCGTGGGCGGTGCTGCCGCACGCATCGTTTTATTTGCAAGGAAAAGTGGACTACAACCTGGCGCTGCCGCTGCTGCTGGCCAGATATTATCCCGCGGGGATGCTGGGAGTGGGAATCACGGCGCTGCTAGCGAGTTTCATGTCCGGAATGGCGGGAAACGTCACCGCATTTAATACCGTGTGGACGTATGACATTTATAGTTCCTATATAAGACCGGGGCAGAGCGACAAGCACTATTTGACAATGGGAAAAATCGCGACGGTGGCGGGGGTGCTGATCAGCATTGGAACCGCGTATGTGACGTTGCAGTTCAACAATATTATGGATTACTTGCAACTGATCTTCTCATTTGTGAATGCGCCACTCTTTGCAACGTTCTTGCTGGGTATGTTTTGGAAGCGCACGACGGCGAATGGAGCCTTTTGGGGCTTGGCTGCGGGAACTGGCGCGGCAGGACTGCATTATTTCGCGACGGTTCATGGATGGATCACGTATCGAAGCGAAATGGCGGGGAATTTCGATCGCGCGATTTTTGCATGGACGACGTGTTTCGTGCTGACGCTGCTGATCAGCTTCTTCACAAAGCCGCGCGCGGAGTCGGAGCTGCACGGGTTAGTATATTCGTTAACGGAAAGGCACTCCTATGGCCACTTGACGATTCTGCGCCGACCGGTAACGCTGGCAATTGTGGTGATCGCTATTGCGGTTGCTCTGGATGTGGTGTTCCGATGAGTGAAAGCAAAATGGACCTCGATATTCGCTGGCCGATCGGGCTGCTATTCTCGGCGATGGGTGCGGCGCTGGGGATTTTTGGAGCGTTTTTCACGTCCGCGCAAAAAGTGTGGCACTTCTGGCTGGATTTGGACTTGTGGTGGGGCGTGGTCATGCTCGTGTTCGGATTGGCGATGATATGGGGCGCGTCGCGGGCGGGACGGGACGAATAGACGCGAAGGAGTGATCGCCTGGGCCCCGTATTGCAATGGAG
>JBAQYT010000172.1:0-4059 GCA_049787175.1 Candidatus Acidiferrales bacterium
CCTCGCCGCGCAAATGCCCATGCCCGCCATCGTGGGCTACGTCGGCAAAGCCCAAGTCGACACCGGCAAGCCCGCCGCCAATTGCGCCGCGCTCCTGCGCGACGGCAAAGTCGCCTTCGAGCAGCGCAAAATGCTGCTTCCCACCTACGACGTCTTCGACGAGTCGCGCTATTTTCAGCCCGCGCAATCGCAATCGACTTTTCCCCTGGAAGGCCAGCAGCTCGGCATCACCATCTGCGAAGACGCCTGGAACGACAAGGATTTCTGGAAGCAGCGTCTTTATGATCGCGATCCGGTCGCCGAGCTTGCCGGGCAGGGAACTGCGATTTTGATTAACATCTCCGCTTCTCCCTACAATCTCGACAAGCGCAATCTCCGCATGGACATGCTTCGTTCCGTCGCTCGCCACTATCGCGTCCCGGTGATTTATGTGAATCAAGTCGGCGGAAACGACAGCCTCGTTTTCGACGGCTCCAGCTTTGCTTTTGACGCAAAAGGCAATCTCGCCGCGCTGGCGCATTCCTTCGAGGATGATTTGATCATTTTCGATTCCGTCTCGAATACCGGCGACATTCGCCCTCAGCCCAGCGACGAACTCGAAGCCGCCTATCGCGCGCTCGTCTGCGGCACGCGTGATTACGTCCGCAAATGCGGATTCCTCAACGTGGTCATCGGCCTCAGCGGCGGCGTGGATTCCGCTCTCGTCGCGGCCATTGCCGTCGACGCGCTCGGCCCCGAAAACGTGTTCGGCGTCAGCATGCCCGGCCCGTACTCTTCGCGGGGCAGTCTCGTCGACTCCGCGAAGCTCGCCGAAAATCTCGGCATCAAATATTCCGTGATTCCCCTCCACGAAATTTTCCAGGCATACAACAAAGCCCTCTGCGCCGCATTTGCCGGCCAGCCGGAAGGCGTCTGCGAAGAAAACATTCAAGCGCGCATTCGCGGCAACCTGCTCATGGCTCTCTCGAACAAATTCGGCTCCATGGTCCTCAGCACGGGAAACAAGTCCGAATACGCCGTCGGCTACAGCACGTTATATGGAGACATGGCCGGCGGCCTCGCGGTCATCTCCGATGTGCCAAAACTGATGGTCTACGAGCTCGCGCGCCTCGTAAATCGCAAGAGGGAACTGATCCCCGATTCAACCATGACCAAGGCGCCGTCGGCCGAGCTTCGCCCAAATCAAACCGACCAGGATTCCCTCCCGCCCTACGATGTTCTCGACCGCATACTCAAAGCCTACGTCGAGGATCTGCGCACTCCCGAAGAAATCTCCAGCCATTACGAATTTCCGCTCGCTCTCGTCCGCGATGTCGCCCGCATGGTCGATCGCAGCGAGTACAAACGCAAGCAAGCGCCGCCTGGACTGAAAATCACTTCGAAAGCCTTCAGCGTCGGTCGCCGCTTCCCCCTCGCCAACAAATTCATCCCGTAGCGCGTCGATGCCCGTCTCTCACAAAACGCTGGTTTCGAGGGCTTCCAATGCTAGTCGCATATCTCGGCGAAAGTGATGACGGCCAACACGGGTTTGCTGCGGGACTGCAGAAGATTTTCGCGGTTGCCGCTGAAAGGTGCAAGATTCTCTAGTATATAACCCGTCTCGAAAGCAAAAAGTGAAACACGATGAAAACGGGGTTGCTGCGATTCAACGGCGCCGTCCAGCGGGATCCCGCCATCGATGCGTGGATGAAAGAGCATGCAGGTGAGTTGGGAGCCATCGCGCGTCAGTGGTTTGAGGTGATGCGAAAATGCGGCGACGAAGTCCGTGAGCTCTTGCATGACGGCTGCCCGGTTGCGTGTTTGGGAGATGCGCCCTTCGCCTACGTCAATGCATTCACTTCGCATGTGAACGTGGGATTCTTTCACGGCGCGGCGCTGCCGGATCCGGCCCGCTTGTTGCAAGGTGCCGGCAAGTTTATGCGCCATGTGAAGCTGAGAACGGGAACGGCGACAAACGCCGCGGCGCTGCGCAGCCTCATCGACGCGGCCTACTCGGATATCAAGGCGCGCGTCGAACACGGCTAGCTCACAGAAACGCGCCTGGGGAGTTGCGTGGCGCGGAGCTTCGCGCCTCTTGCGAAGTCTGCGCCTCTCCTCTTGCGTTTTCATCCTGTCATTCCGAACCCGTTCGCGCCTTCTGCGAACGGTGTGAGGAATCTGCTTCTGTCTTGCTTTGGAGTGCGGCGTCCGCCTCGCGGACTACGGCGTAACCGGAGCTCGACGCCGCTTTGCGTGGCACAGGCTCTCAGCCTGTGCGCAGTTGCCGTGGCACAGGCTCTCAGCCTGTGTGCAGTTGCCGGGTGCCCCATCCTTTGCATTGTCTGCGCTGCACTTGCGCACAGCAAAGGGTGGGAACGAATGTTCACGGGTACCCTTCTTACTTTTGTCATCCCGAGGCCCGCTCCGCATTTCAGGAGACGGCGCCGAAAGACCCGGCCTGCGCCTTCGTAGAGGCGCTGCTTGTTTATCCTGAGGAACGAAGGACTGCGCCCGTCGCGCACAGCGCGAAACCGGCCTGGGGGGGCTTGCGAATAGCCGACGACACACCCGGGATGTTTAGCCACGTGAAATTTACGGGGCGCTATGGCTTGCGTGCGATTGCATAGACTGCGTTGGTTTCGACGCTCTGCACGCGATCCTTCGATATGCGCTCCAGGGTCGCATGCCGCACGCGTTTACGTGCTTCCTGGTCGAGTTGTTCGATAGTGCCGCGGTAGCCCGATCCCATTGCAATGGTCCAGAAGTCCTCCGGCGAACTGAGAGGCTGAGCGCCGGTCTCTGCCAGTAGATCATCTGTGTACACGCTCGCTTCGAGCAGCATGGAGGCAAGCTCACGCGGTTCGCTGATGCGGTCCCATGGATTGAAGCTCTTATAGAGGTCCGTACGCTCGTTCCGCACCGCGCTCCAAAAAGCGGAACTTCCAGGTTCCAAGAAGCGCGGTCCCCAAGTGGTAATTGCAAGTTGGCCGTCGGGCCGGAGAACTCGCCAAAGGGAACGAACACCTGAAGGCATGTCCGGCACAAAGAAAATACCGAACACGCAAATCACTGCGTCGAACGTTTCCGTGGAAGGATCCAGATCCTCGATATCTTTCAGACGGAACTCAGCGTGCCTCAGGCCGAGTTGCGACGCTTTCCCTCGCGCCAAGCCCAGGAGATTCTCTGCTAAATCGACACCGAGTAAACGCCCGCTTGGGCCTATGGCTTTCGCTGCCGGAATGGCGGAGGCGCCACTGCCGCAGCACGCATCGAGAACGCACGCACCGGCCTTCAGCGACATTCGCTCCACTGTTCGCTGGCCGATGCGGTTCCAGAACGAAAGGGCCGGCGCATCGAAATAATCGGCCGCAGCGTTATATGTGGAAGTTACGCGTACCTTCGCGCCGTTCCTCGCCTCAGCTTGCATTTGAACGCTCTCTCGCAGGGAGGTGTGAGATTAGTGCCTATCGTAACACAGGATTTCTTCGGTATGATTCACAGCGGTTTATGAGATCAAAATATGGCGGCTCTTCTTCATCGTTTCTCGCCACTCGCCACTGCCTTAAGGTATTCTGTCTAGTCTTTCTTGCATCTCAAAAGTGAGCAGGGAAGTCCGTTCCATGCGAATGCCCTGCCACGGCAAGCACTTTTCTTGACCGAGGTTCGCAATGATATTCAAATGCTCAGCTTCTCTCCTTGTCGTTGTCACAGCGCTCGCCCTGTCCGCCGCCGCGCAAACCAATTCGCCTGCGCAAAGCGCCACGGCCACACCCGCCGCGAATGACGCGCTTAATGCCAAGGTCGAATCCTATCTGCGCGTCCTGTTTGGATGGACCCCCGAGTACAAAGTAACGCTCGGCCCCGCCACTCCCTCTCCGATTTCCGGCCTCGTGCAAGTGCCCGTTTCCGTCGCTTATCAAGGTCACACCGACACCGGCACTGTCTATGTCACTAAAGATGGCCGATTCATGTTCCGCGGTGAGATACGCGATCTCTCCAAAGACCCGTTCGCCGAAACCCGCGCCAAAATAAAACTCGGCGACTCGCCTTCCATTGGCCCCGCTGGCGCAAAGCTGACCG
>JBAQYT010000173.1:0-2234 GCA_049787175.1 Candidatus Acidiferrales bacterium
GGATGGGAGCGCCTGTTCGCTGCGCGAAGTTGCGCATTTCCGAAATGCAAATCGCTGCCGCCATTCGCGTGCAGGACTCCATCACCGATGGCCGCTCGCATTTCCTAGCCGAAATGCAGCGCTTGCGTCGCATCATCGATCTTGCTGGCTCAGGCTCGCTTCTCTTCCTCGCCGACGAAATCATGAGCGGTACAAATTCCCACGACCGCCGCATCGCCGCCGAATGGGTCATTCGCGCGCTCGTCCGCCGCAACGCGATTGGCTTGATCACCACGCATGATCTGACTTTGACGGAGATTGCCGCCAACAGTTTGCCGGGACACAACGTCTATTTCGAAGACTCCGGCGAAGCCGGCGAACTAAAGTTCGATTACAAGCTGCGCTCCGGCCTGCTCACGCATTCCAACGCACTAAACATCATCCGCATGCTCGGCATCGACACCGAAACCGAAACCGAAACCGAAACCGAAACCGAAACCTGAAAGCCGCCCCTCAGGATGGCCTTCGCCCGTCCCGCATTTGCCAAAAACTGCAGGTATTGGCGTGGCTGCAGACTAGACAACTTTGTTATAAATTAATACATACGGAGGCTTAATAATGGAACGCAGGCAGGAAACTTTTAGCCCCATCGATGTGGCGAAGATTCTTGAAGAGCACGGATTTACCGCAAACCCCGCAGGGCTAGTTACTCCAATCCCGCCAGATTTCGAATTCGAGGGTGATTCGGTCGCTCATCTCGATATAAATGCGGAGGCTGTGCGGAACGGTAGCACAACTCCAGATCGCCCAATCCGCATTACGTTTCAGCGGGTGCATTGCGGTTTTTCCTCATCATGGGAAGTAAAGTCCGTTGAGGAGTTGAAAAAGGGAGTGCCTTCTAAGGCCCTAGACCGCGACCCCAATTTTCCGAAACATTCTCCTTGGCCCGAAGGAGGAATATAATGACTTACAAGGCTTGGTGACTGGCACATCCCTCTTCAAATCCGCTACAATCATATTTACAGCATTCAAAGAGCGATTCGCATCTCAATGGACAATCGCATGCAACCCGCAATCGCGCAGCGTCACAAAACGGTCGGCGTAAAAGTTGGCAAAGTCCAGGTCGGCGGAGGCGCGCCCGTCGTCGTCCAGTCCATGACCAACACCGACACCGCCGACGCCGCTTCCACCACCAAGCAATATCTCGAACTCGCTCAGGCCGGCTCCGAACTCGTCCGCGTCACCGTCAACATCCCCGAAGCCGCCGCCGCCGTCCCGGAAATCAAGCGCCGCGTCCTCGACGCCGGCTGCGACACGCCGCTCATCGGCGATTTTCACTACAACGGCCACGTCCTTCTCACCAAGTATCCCGATTGCGCCAAAGCCCTCGACAAATACCGCATCAATCCCGGCAACGTCGGCAAAGGCGCGCGCCGCGACGAGCAATTCTCCACCATCTGCAAAGTCGCCGTCGATAATGGCAAACCCGTCCGCATCGGCGTCAATGGCGGCTCGCTCAATCAAGAACTGGTGATGCAGAAAATGCAGGAGAATACCGACCGCAACCTCGGCCTCACCTCCGAGGAAATCATCAACGAATGCATGGTCATCTCCGCGCTGCAATCCACCGAACTCGCTCTCGCCTGCGGCCTGCGCAAAGATCAAATCATTATTTCCTGCAAAGTTTCCCGCCCGCGCGATCTCATCAGCATCTATCGCGAACTCGCGCGCAAAACCGACCAGCCTTTGCATCTCGGACTCACCGAAGCGGGCATGGCCGCCAAAGGCCTCGTCTGGTCCGCCTCATCCATGGGCGTTCTTCTCGCCGAAGGCATCGGCGACACCGTCCGCGTCTCGCTCACTCCGCGCCCGGGAGGCGACCGTCGCGACGAAGTCTACGCCGCCTGCGAACTTCTTCAGGCCCTCGGCCTGCGCTCCTTCGCGCCCAGCGTTACCGCATGTCCCGGCTGCGGACGCACCACCAGCTCCACGTTTCAGGAACTCGCCGAGAGCATCCAGAATTACATTCGCGACAGAATGCCCGAGTGGAAAACGCAGTTTGAAGGTGTGGAAGAACTGAAGCTTGCCGTCATGGGCTGCATCGTCAACGGTCCGGGCGAATCCCGCGCCGCCAACATCGGCATCAGCCTCCCCGGCACCGGCGAAGAGCCAAGCTGCCCCGTCTACATCGACGGCGAAAAATTCGTCACCCTCAAAGGCACCTACGACGAACTCTCCGCCGCCTTCCAAAAACT
>JBAQYT010000177.1:0-18338 GCA_049787175.1 Candidatus Acidiferrales bacterium
TTGCGAAAAGCCAATTGCGGAAAGCTTGAGCGGCGCGGATGAAATGATCCGTTTGTGCGAGCGGCACGGTGTGCCGTTGATAATCGGACACCAGAGGCGATTCGATCCCATGCATCAGCGTCTGGCGCAATTTGTGCGTGATGGCGGCATGGGCCGCATGCAGCAGGGGACGTGTTACTACACCGCGGGCGTCGCAAATACCGGCACGCATCTGTTCGATCTGTTGCGGTTCTATCTCGGTGATGTGGCGTGGGTCCGCGGGCATATGAGCGCGAGCACGTCGCCAAACGCCGCTGATCCGAATATCGAAGGCTGCTCGGATTCACGGATGGCGCGGTCGTCGCGCTTCAGACGCTGGATGTGGCGGCTTATACGATCTTTGAAACTGTGCTGCTCGGGGCGAAAGGGCGATTGCGGCTCGGTTCGCATGGATTTCGGGCGGAATTCGAGGAAGCGCGGCCGAGCAAAATGTTTTCTGGCTACCGTGAACTATTTGCCGCACCACTGCCGGTGGAAGGCGAATTCACGCGGGAATTGCTGGTTTGCGGCATAACCCATTTGATTGATTGCATGGAGCATGGCACGAAACCCATCAGCAGCGGAGAAGACGGACGTGCGGCGCTCGAGATCATCTGCGCGCTGAGCCAATCCGCCGTGGAATGCGGCAAGCGGATTGATCTGCCGTTGGCAAACGCATCACTGACGATTCCATCGAAGTAAAGCAAAGACATTGCGGAAAGGCGGTTTTGTGACGACGAAACTAGCGTTGCTTGGGGGAAAGCCTGTGCGGTCGAGGCCGTTCCCCGCCCATCCTGTGATTGGCGAGGAAGAGAAGCGAGCAGTGCTGGAGGTCTTGGAGAGCGGTAGATTATCTACGTTTATCGCGGCGCCAGGGGAGTACTTTCAGGGCGGCAAAACGATTAAGGAATTTGAGAGGCGCTTTGCGGAATATCACGGCGTCGAGCATGCCGTAGCTTTCAATTCGGCGACGGCCGCATTGCACGCGGCCGTTGTGGGTGTGGGCGTCGAGGCTGGCGAGGAAGTGATTGTCCCGCCGTACACGTTCACTTCGACGGCGACTTGCGCGCTGATGCAAAACGCTATCCCCATTTTTGCTGACATCGAGGACGCGGTGTTTGGGCTCGACCCCGAATCAGTCGAGCGGGCTATAACACTTTTGACGCGCGCGATTATCTTGGTTCACCTGTTTGGACATCCGGCAAAGATCAAGCGCGTCATGGAAATTGCGCGGCGCCACAACCTGCGCGTGATTGAAGACTGCGCTCAGGCGCCAGGCGCGAAATGCGACGGGCAGCTTGTGGGCACGTTCGGGGATTGCGGAGTCTTTTCATTCACGGAAAGCAAGACGATCACAACAGGCGAAGGCGGAATGCTGATAACGAACAATGCCGCGATTGCCGGGTCCGCGCGAATGGTGAGGAATCACGGCGAGATGATTGTCGAAGGCCAAGCGGAAAGAACGTACTCGTCGACGATGCTGGGCTGGAATTACCGGATGACGGAAATGGAAGCAGCGCTGGGAATCGTGCAATTCGGACGGCTGGACGCACTTAACGAGAGGCGAATTCAATTGGCAAAGCATTTGTCGGAAAGGGTCGGCGGTATGGAGGGCATCTGTGCGCCGGTCACGCTACCGGGTGCACGCCACGTCTATTACGTTTACGCGATGAAATACGACGAAGCGCAATGCGGAATTCCGCGAGACGTGTTTGTCAAGGCAATGAATGCCGAGGGCATTCCGTTCTCCGCCGGATATGTGCGTCCGCTGTACCTTGCGCCTTTGTACCAAGGCCGGCGGCACGCGGCATTTCAACATTACGCGGGGAATACGCGGTATCAGAAAGGGATGTGCCCGACGGCTGAGCGAATGCATGAAAGAGAAGTGATGCTTACGGGAATCGTACGCTTTCCCGCAACCGAGCAGGACATGGATGATGTGGCGGATGCGATGCAGAAAGTGATGGAGCAAAAAGATTCGCTGTGCCGCGTTGCGTATGCGTAGACACGGCAAAATTGGGGTTTTGGTGCAGGCGCGAATGGGATCAAAGCGCCTGCCAGGTAAGGCGCTGGCTGAAGTGAGAGGGAAGCCATTGCTGCAGGGGCTTTGCAATCGGATGAGGCTCTGCCGATCAGTAGATGAGGTGATTGTGGCGACCTCGGATCAGCGCGAGGATGACGCGATTGCTGAAGCGTGCATTGCGTGGGGCTTTCCGGTTTTTCGAGGGCCAGCGAAAGACCTGACGGCCAGATTGCTCGGCGCAGCGAAAGCCAACCATCTCGAGGCATTTGTACGCGTGACGGGCGACAATCCCCTGACCGATCCCGATGGCATTGATGAATTGATCGAGACATTCTTGACGATCGACCGGGCCGGAGGAAATGGGCCCTTGCTCGTGCACAATATGCATACGAGAGGATACCCCTATGGAACCGGGGCTGAAGTTGCGAGCCGCTCGGTCCTGGACCTGTGCGACAGGGAGCTTCGGTGCGACGAAGAACGGGAGAACTTCGCGCAATTTACAAAACGGCACCCTCGCCAATTCGCTTGCACCAAAATCGATGCGCCGCCGCATCTGTTGCGTCCGCAGTATTTTCTGACGGTGGATTACCAGGAAGACTTGGATTTGCAGGGCGCGATTTATCGACACTTCCTTGGCCGCGACGAAATCAGCCTCAACGAAGTTGTTGCGTTTCTCGATGCAAATCCAGCGATGGCAAAGTTGAATTCTCATTTGCATCACCAATTCGCCGAATGAGAACAGCCGTGAATGAAAGAGTTCTCGAAAACGCGCATGTTCGAGAACTTTTCTCGCTGCGATACCGTGTCGCATTAGTGACAGGCGGCGTGGGGCGATATGGCCGCCAGATTTGCCAGGCGCTCGCGGAGGCTGGCGCAACAGTCATTGTGGCATCGCGGAGCTACGGAAAATGTGAAGCGTTTGCGGAAGAGTTGCGAGATGGAGGCAACGAGGCGGAAGCGTTGCGTCTGGATGTGACGGATGAGAAGTCTTTGCTTGCAGCGTCGTCGGAAATCGAATCCCGCTGGGGAAGGCTCGACATTCTCTTCAACAATGCTGTTGCCGTGCAAGCGGCGCCACTGAGCGAGGAGTCGGCGGAGGACTGGGCGCGAGCGATGGAGTCGAATGCGACCGCACTTTACCGAACAATTCGAGTATTGGGCGAAATGATGGCCACGCGAAACGCAGGAAGCATCGTCAATATTGCGTCGATTTACGGAATGGTGAGTCCGGACTTTCGCGTTTACGAAGAGTGCGCGGAAATGACAAACCCGCCGAGCTACGGATTTGCAAAGGCGGGAATGATTCAACTGACGCGCTACTTGGCTGTCCATTTTGCGGCGCGAGGCGTGCGCGTGAACTGCATAAGCCCCGGGGGCCTGTTCTCCGAGGCGATGCCTTCCCGATTTGTCGCGGAGTACGTCAAGCGAACGCCGCTTGGGCGAATGGCGGGAGCCAATGACTTGAAGGGAGCGGCGGTGTTTTTGGCGTCGGACGCATCCGGTTATGTCACAGGTCAAAACCTCGTTGTGGATGGCGGATACACGGCGTTGTAACTGAGGTTCCCACCTGATGCTATGGCGAAACTTCTCATCACCGGCGACACGGGCCTGTTGGGCTCGAATCTGGCGCATGCAGCGCGGCGGTTGCATCAGGTTTTCGGCGTGTCGAGGGCGACAGAAGCCATTTCCGCGAGTTGGGATCACAGATCCATCGATTTAACTGACGGAAATGCGGCGCTTCATTATTTGGACGAGACTCGACCGGAGGTCATCGTGCACTGCGCGGCGGTGACGGATGTCGAGCGATGCGAGATGCAGCCGGCATACGCACATGCGGTCAACGTCGAAGCTACGGAAGGACTGGCGCAGTGGGCCGAAAAGAACGGCGCGCAGTTCACGTTCGTTTCCACGGACTCGATATTTGACGGCGTGGCTGGCGGCTATCGCGAAGAAGACACACCACGGCCACTGAACCAATACGCGCGCACAAAGCTTGCAGGCGAGGAGATTGTGGCACGGGCATGCACGAATTCGCTGATCGTGCGCACGAATTTCTATGGATGGAACCAGAGCGGCAAGCCGAACCTCGGCAAGTGGATGCACGGCAAGTTGCTCCGCGGCGAACCGCTGATGGCGTTCACGGATGTGCGCTTCAATCCTTTGTTCGTGAGGGACTTGGCCAAGCTGATCCTGAGTTTGATCTCGCGCGAGGCGAAGGGAGTCTTTCACGTGGCTGCCCGCGATCTGTGCTCAAAGTACGAATTTGCTCTCCTCCTTGGCCGGGCGTTTCTCCTCGACACGCGGAAAGTTGAGTCAATCCTGCTGGAAGATTTTCCGTTTCAGGCGCGACGGCCGCGAAATACTTCGTTGACAGTAACGAAGTGCGCGAAGTTTCTGGGCAGAGAAACGCCGACTGTGGAGCAGGGAGTAATCGCTTTTGAAAAAACTCTTGTCATGAATAACAGTGCGCGAGTTGAAGGAGTTCAAATGCAGGCTTCGGCGGCATTTACTCCTCGCTAAGAAATGGCCCGCATTCTCTACCTGTCGTAGGGCTACTGCACGCACGATCGCCGGTTCCTCGAGCGCTTGGCCAAAGCAGGCCACGAGATGTGGTTTGTGCCTTGCGAGGCAGCGTTGGTGCAGAGGCATTTAGCGCCTGTCAAAAGCACGGTCCGCTGGCTTCCGGCGTTGAGCGACTGTGAGGTATTGCCTGGAACGCGCGCGTGGGCCGCAGCCGCAAGACGTTTTCAGCATGTCGTTCACAATGTATTGCCCGACTTGATACAAGCCGGCCCAATTCCGACTGGAGGATTCTTCGCGGCGTTCGCAGGGTTCCATCCTCTCTTGATGATGTCTTGGGGCTCTGACGTGCTTTCGTTTCCAGATGAAGGACCGGCTGCGCGGTTGATCACAGAGTTTGCTTTGGAGCGCGCGAACATGGCGATTGCGGATTGTGAAGTGGTGCGAGAGCGGGTCGCAGCGTTCAGCGGCCTCCCGCTGAAGCGGATCGTCTGCCTTCCATGGGGTGTGGACCTCGCAAAGTTCCGGCCAAAAACTTCGGCGCTCGGCTTGCGGTGCCGGTTGGGCTGGAACGATTGCAAAGTCATCATCAGCACTCGATCTTTCGAGCCCATTCATGGCCCGCTGGTATTCCTGAATGCGATGGAGAAAGTGCTGAGCGAGCGCGACGACGCGCGTGTTCTGATGCTGGGCGACGGGAGCTTGAGGCGAGCTGTGGGGTGGTTCATTCAGGAACACGGTCTGTTCGGCAAGGTGCATCTGCCGGGACAAATGCCCGAAGACATCCTGCCCGATTGCTTCGCTGAAGCGGACCTGTATGTAAGCGCGACAAACTGCGACGGAAGTTCAATCAGCCTGCTGCAAGCGATGGCTTGCGGGCTGCCTGCCGTGGTGGCGGATAGGTATGGGAACAAAGAGTGGGTGACGCAAGGCGAAAATGGCTGGCTTTACCCTGCCGGAGATGCTGAACCGCTGGCGCAGACGATTTTGCAGGCGCTCGAAGACGATGCCACGCGGCAGTTAGCGGGAGAAGCGAACATCCGGATTGCGCGCGCCCGAGCGGATTGGGACAAGAATTTTGCACGAGTCCTAACCGCGTGTGATGAGCTGCTTGAGGGTAACGGCAAGAGAGAGGCGAGGAACGATGCCCAGTTTCAGAATCGGTGAACGAACAGTCGGAGACGGCCACGCTGTCTATTTTATTGCGGACATTGCTGCGAATCACGATGGTTCATTTGAACGCGCCAAAAGGCTCATCCGTTTGGCAGCGGAAGCAGGAGCGGACGGCGCAAAATTCCAGCACTTCCGGGCTCCGAAGATTGCCAGCGATATTGGATTTCGCGCGCTGGGAGCCCAGCTATCGCATCAGGCAAAATGGCGCAAACCGGTCTTCGATGTGTATGACGAGGCTTCGCTGCCATGGGAATGGACAGGCGAATTGAAGGCATGTTGCGACGAGGAGGGAGTAGATTTTCTTTCCACTCCCTATGATTTTGAAGCGGCCAACATGCTCGACAACTACGTGCAAGTTTACAAAATCGGATCAGGGGACATTACATGGCCTGAAATGCTGGAGCACGTGGCGCGGAAAAATAAGCCAGTCATTCTGTCGACCGGCGCTTCGAATATGGCCGATGTGCGGCGCGCAGTGGACGTTCTGCAGGGGATCAATCCGCGGCTGGCCCTGCTGCAGTGCAATACGAACTACGCCGGGAAAATCGATTCTCTCGATCACATTCATCTGAATGTGCTGCGGACCTACCGCGCCCTATTTCCGGAAGCCGTTCTCGGCCTGTCGGATCACACGCCGGGACACGCAACAGTGCTCGGAGCGGTGGCCTTCGGAGCCAGAATCATCGAAAAGCATTTTACCGATGAGGCCACGCGCGACGGCCCGGACCATGCATTTTCACTGACGCCGGAAACGTGGAGAGAGATGGTTGAACGCACGCGCGAATTGGAGCGCGCATTGGGGTCGGCGGAGAAATTTGTAGCGGGCAATGAAAGTGAGACGGTTGTATTGCAGAGGCGCTGCCTGAGAGCAGCTCGCGATCTGCGTGCGGGAGAGAGGATCGAACGAAGCGACGTTGACGTATTGCGGCCCGCCCCGCACGACGCGATTTTTCCGTACGAGATCGACAGAGTCATTGGACGCCGCTTGCTTCCCGCGATGAGCAAGGGCGACCAATTCAGGTGGGCTGCTCTGGAGAGCGTAACCGTGTCGCACGGCGCTGGCGAAGAATATACACCGGCTGAACATGCGTCGCGGGATGCAGTGGGCGACGACCTCCCGAACAGGCGGCGTTTCGCTTGAAAAGCGGAATGACTTTTCCGGCATTTCTAGGCGTGATGGGAGAGACGGCTGAACGCGAAGGGCCAGCTTCACTAGTTCGTGATTCCGGCTGGCGACGTATCCGGGATTTCTCCCATCTCAAGCTGGCGTTGTGGATTCGGAATGCTGATGAAGCGTGCGTTTGCTGCTGGCGCTCCACGAAAGAGCGTGAAATGCGTCCATCAGTTTTCGTTTGGGGGCAACCCCTTGTCGCAAGCGATTGTGAATTCGATGCTGAGACCAGCGTAGAACGGATTGCGTCGCTCGATCTGCCGGACAGGATTGCATGCCTTTACCAAGAACATGGCATCCGAGCGTTTGCGCGGCTCGAAGGAAATTTCTGCCTGGTCGTTTGTGACCCCGCGTCGCAGAGCATTTTCCTGGTTGTGGACAAGCTTGGATGCGACGACATGTTTGTGCGTCGGCGTGATCGCAGTTTCGCATTCGCCTCGCATTCTTCACTGCTAGCCGATCCTCTTCCGCGATTCGATGCAAGGGCAACAGCCTTTTTTCTTGCACACGAGGGATTTGTGCCGGCGCCATTCACGCTGTTCGAAGGAATCAAGGCTGTTGGGCGAGCCAAATTGCTGCGAATCAGGATAAACGCAAGCGGCCTTTCGGCCGAATCGGAGCGATATGGGAGCCCTTTACCAGCCGCGGCCGGAATTTCGAGGACGGACGCAGTCGATGGATTCCATCGCGTGCTCGCGAGCGCCGTCGCGCCGCGCTGCCGTGCGCGAAATGGCATCCTGCTTTCAGGCGGTGTCGATTCCGCGCTGCTAGCAAACATTATTGCTAATCGCAAAGGCGGCGAACTTCTGGCGATGACAGGCGCTGTCCGTGGGCATGCAGAGAGCGAATGGGAAATGCACTGCGCAGCCGAGCTTTCCTCGACGCTTGGAATTGTCCATCATCCTGTGTATCTGGATCCGAAAGACGAAGCGTTGCCCGGGGAATGGGCCAAATGTACCAGCTCGTGGAGCGGCGGCACACGCATCACGCTGCCGTTGTTTTATCGATTCGCGGCGCGGATGAGGGAGTCTTTGGGCGAAGAGTACGGTGCATTTTCGGGGCAGATGGCGGACACGCTCGCGGACAATAATTACACGCTGCCGTCGCTGGGCTATACCATGCGGCGAATGTGCTTTTCCGCATGGTTCCTGAAAATCATGGCGATTGCGCGCATGGCTGCTCCGCGCAAAAACAGTCAACTCGGACTCCTGCTCTCGCGAACCGTGAAAGCGTTCGCGGGGCCACGGATCGCGGAGATGGTAGCAAGCCTATTAGATGGGTTGAACAGCAACGAACGGTTCTACGAAGGGCGCGTGTTCGGTTTCGGCGAAATGCCCGGGCGATCGTCGGCCAGCTTCCCAGTACTTAGCGAGAACGGGTTCGAAAGCATCGCGGATTGGTATTCGTCGAGCTTTGTGGCTCCGGTCGTTTCGCGATTGACTCCTGAAACGTTCTACGCGGACATGATGGAGCTGAGCATGGATATGGGCATGCTGCACCTGGACACAGGATTGGTGTTACATGCGTTTCGTTTGGGTGGAGGAAATGCGGACTTGCCATTCCTGGATTCTCGGGTGGTGAAGTTTTTTGCGAGCTTGCCGTACTCAGCGCGAGCTTTTTATCGCCGGCCCAAGTATGTAATCGATGCGCAGTTTGCGAAGCATGGCTATGTGCGAGCAGCTCGCGTCAAGCGAAACGGGACGAACCACCCTTCGCAGCCGCCAGGTTCGAGCAGCGCAGCGTCATTTGAAGGAGCGTTGCTGGCAGGAAGCCTTGGATCTTATTTTCGAGAGCTGCTCGGACGGCGAAGCGCTCTCGACCATGCGCCGGGAGTTTGCGAGTTTATCGACGAGGGTTATTTGGAACAGCAGATGCGAGCGTTTCGACTGGACCTTACAGGCGTCGATTACAAGTTCATAGCCCGGGTCGCTGCTTTAGAGCTTTGGAGTCAAAGCTGCCAGCAGGAAGCGCCATTCGTGTCGTGCGCCTCAGCAATCGCTTGAATCGAGACGATCAGCTTCGAAGTGTGGAGGCCGCGATAGTGCCGGCGTGGTCAGTTATCGATGGGCAAGCGGCAAGCGCATCTTGCGAGGAACGCGCGCGGTTGTCTGCAACTCACAAGTTCATTCGCGATGTTGCCTTTTCAAACCTGCCCGTGCCGTTCCAGAAATTGCGAACTTACCTTTGGTTGGTGGTGCTGACGCGAGCGCTGGGGCCAGCGGGGTTCGGTGCATGGTCGCTTTTTGTCGTGACGCTGAGCACGGCCACAACTGTCTCCACCATGAACTGCGGCTCTTCGCTGATGCGCTTCTTAAGCGGAGAGCGAAGCCGCGACGAAGTAGATCAGGCTTTTTCGACAGTGCTGGCGATGGTCGCCGGAGCCGGCATCATTATGGCCGGCGCATTTGCTGTTTTCTCCCGGCGAATCGCAGGAGGGATTTTTGGGTCCGTTCACGCGAGTGGCCTTGTGGTGCTGCTGGGGGTCGTTCTGATCTTCGAATCCACGTTTGAAGAAATGAAGAACTTATTGAGGGCCAGACGCTTCAATCAGTCATGGGCGTACTTTTGTTTCGCGCGGCTGCTGCCGGAAACAGTGGCCGTGATTGCGATTGCGTGGTGGCTGAGGAGCGTCGGCGCCGCAGCATTTGCCTATGCAGCAGTCACCGTGTGCAGTGTGGCCGGTGGAATGCTCTACTTGAAAATGCGACGCGATGTCCGGTTGGTCCGGCCGAGCATGCGCGTGTTTGCGAAATACGCGCGATACGGGATTCCGCTTTTGCCCGGAGTGTTCGCCTCTACCGTGTCGCTCGGCGCGGACAAATACATGGTGAGTTATTACCTGGGGCTCAAGCAGGTCGGTATTTACGGGGCGTGTTTTGCACTGTCGGCAGCAGTCTTTTTTTTGACTGGACCAATCAACGATGTCTTATTTCCCGAGTTGTCTGCGCTCCATGATACGGAGCGGTGGGCCATGTTCCGGCAGCGATTCCGGAGCGTGCAGAAGTTCGTTTTTGGTTTTGCCTGCGGAACTGCGGCAATTCTCGCCGCGTTTCCACGGCAAGTCCTGGCGATTGTGGCGCCGCCGGAATTTGCCTCCGGGCGGGCGGCGCTAGCGGTCCTTGGTGTTCAAGGGATTTTCATGGCTTTGGTGCTGCTCTACGTCGTAATTCTCAATACGCGACTGCGCGTTTGGTCGACGACGTCGTTTTGGATCCTGAGCGGAGCGGCAATCATTTTGCTGGATGTCATTCTAATTCCGCCAATGGGCATTGTGGGAGCGGCACTGAGCCAATTGATCGTGACAGCAGCGGGTGCGCTGGTGCTTGTCGCGCTGCAGGGGGACCTCTTCCGCCAAACGTTTGACGTGGCATGGGTGGCACAAAACGGATTCGCGTTTGCCATTGTGTGGATCGTGGCACTCGCTTGCAAAGGCCACGCGGTCTCATCGGCGATCGACTTCCTGCAAATCACCGCTGGAGCGGCCGCGTTTGTCGTGTGCCTGTTCGTGACTGGTTATCTCACGTTACGGGACGTTGCAAAGTTGGCGAAATGCATAGCGTGAATCTATCAACACCACGCTTCCGACAGGCATGAATATCCTGCTGATCTGCAAGGGTGAATATCGCTATTTTTTTCCAGCGATCGCGCAGGCGCTGCGAGAACAATACGGAGCCAGAGTAAGCGCCGTTGCGTTTTCGTCTCCCACGACGCGCATGCTGGAAAAAACGCGTGCCTTCAGCAGCGTGTTCAGCCTGGCGGCCTGGTTGAAGGCGCGGAGGGGCGCAGACGGGCCGAGCTGCCTGGAAATTTTGCGAAATCTGGAAGCGTTGCCCGGCTCGGTCAAAATCAACACGATGATTCATGCCGATCGAATCCTGAGCGGCTATCCCGAAGAACAAATAATTACCATTCTGGCCGGCGTTGCCGAATTCTGGGAAAGCATATGGAAAGAGCGCCCGCCCGACGCGGTTGTCGGTGAAGTTGCCTGCGCAACAGAATGGATTGGCTGGTCGACGGCTCGCGAGCATGGCATTCCTTATTTCATCCCTTGTCCAACCCCCGTGGCCAATCGATTTTTTTTTCTCGACGCGCCCAACGGAACGTGGCAAGCCATGGCAGCGGCTTTCCGTCGATCCAGTAAGCGGAAGCTAGCCCTTGAAGAGGCTTCGGCGGCTGAAGAGTTTATTCAGAGGTTTCGCGCAAAGAAAACAAAACCACCTTTCCTGCAATGGGCGCAGCGCTCACCCCTGATCCCGAAGTTCTCGCATCTTGCACGCAGAGCCGCGAGGATTCCATTTCGGATTCGAACGCACATCGAGGACGGCAGATTCGAGGTGGGTTCGTACCACGGCACTCCGCCATGGCAGCCCGTTTGGCAAGATGCGACGCGCATTGCGCGGCACGCGGCGAGCGAGATGGCAATCTTTGCGCACTGTTTTGACACGCGGCGACCGAGCGTTTATTTCCCACTGCATGTGCAACCGGAATTCACGACGAATGTTCGCGCTCCGTTCTTCACCAACCAAATTGCGCTCATTGAAAACATCAGCAAAAGCGTGCCGGCTGGATATCAGGTGCTTGTGAAGGAGCATCCGGGAATGAAAGGGGAACGAAACCTTAGTTACTACCGAAACTTGAGGAAGCTTCACAACGTGCAGTTGCTTTCGCCTTTGCTGGATAGCCACGATTTGATCCAAGCGTCGGCCGCCGTATTAACCATCACCGGAAGCAGCGCCTGGGAAGCGGTTCTTTATGAGAAGCCGGTGGTGTCCTTTGGTCCTCTTTACTACGGATTCTACGACTTGATCTATCCGTGCGGAAACGTTGCCGACCTTCCTGGAGTTCTCTCTGAAGCTATTGAGGGATTTGCTCCGAAACACGAACTGCTTTTGAAGCTGGTTTGGGCGCTTCTTGAATCGGCGCATGAATTGGAATGGGCCGATCCCATCCGGCAGCCGCACGTGGCCGTAAAGCGCAATTGCGAAAAAGTGGCTGATGCGATTGTTGCGGAGCTTGCGTCAAGAGTCGCGGCACGGCCCGAGAAAGCGATGCTCGCATAAACATGGTATTCGTTGAGTTCATCGCTCTGTCGGCCATCAACCTGGGGATAATCCTTTTCATTATTCGGAAGTGGAGCATCGCGTCAGCCGAAGGGCTTTGCATGGCGTACCTGGGCATGGCCGTGGCGACGGACAATATAGAGTTGGTGTTTCATTTTTTGGTTTCTCCGGGCATCCTTCCTCTGGGCCATCGCGAATTAGCGTTTCGGCTGTATCCAACGGCCGTGCAAATCTTCGGCCTACTGATATTGATTGCGGGTTTGTGGGCCGCAGATGCAAAGGCGACGCCGGTATCTTGGGATCTTGATCAGCCGGGACTTCTGCGGCTGCGCCACATCGGAATCGCCATCACGGTGGTTGGGTTGGGCTTGGCGTCCATCGCGCTCTATCTAGTCGGAGCATTGTCGTCCTTGAATTTCTATGCGGCCCTGAACTCATTCCGCAGTGAAGCGCTGCCGTTTGGCGGTTTTTGGTATCGAGGAGCGGATGTGACTGACCGTCTTTGGCATGGCCTTGACGCTGCCGAGCCTGCAGGAAAAGCCCAGGCGGTTCTTCTCCATGCTGGCGCTGATGATGTTCGTGTCGTTTTTTCTGCGGACGAATAAAGGTGGCTTGGAGGAGCCGATTCTGTGGGGCGCAATCGTACTGTTTGTTTACAACCGGACACTACTCAGAAGTCTTTTCAACGCGAAAACAGTTGCTCTAGCATTGGCGATTGCTTTCTTGGGCGTGGGGGCGAAGCTTTGGTTTCTGCCACGAGCGATGGATCGGTCGTCGCAGGCGCAAGGCACACTCACGCAATTGGTGAGAATGGCGGCGGCGGGCGCCTCCACACGCTGGGGTGACGATGGCCTTTATCGCGGGTACTGCCAGTTTGTGAACACGCTGCCGGATAATCGCGTTCTGTTTGAGGGTTCGAAGGTGGGCATCTATTCTCTAACGAGTTGGGTGCCGCGTTGGTTTTATCCGAACAAGCCGGACCATCCTTTTCGCGGCCTTGGATTTGCCATCTATTCGGATTTTCACACCTACACGAACGAGACGCCGGCCCCGATGGTAGTTGGGTCGGCTATGGCGGATGGCGGATTCGTCAGCTTGACTGCGTACCTGTTTCTGGCGGGATTGTTTCTGGGATGGTTCCGGCGCTGGGCAACAGCCGGTTCGAGATCATTGTACCGGCACTGTGGTTATTTATTTTTCGTTCTGTTCGGTGGATTCTCTGCGGAAGAAGGAACGTTAGGCCTTTTTTACACGTTGCTGCTGGCATATGGCATTGTCACCGCTGCGTATTTGCTCTTGTCTGCGAAGGACCTTGCGAGCGTGCGCGGACGAGCGCCAATTGCTGCGGGCATTAACAGAGATTAAGACGAAGAGCAATTCGAGAAAACTCACTGCATAAGTTCCACTCTTGCAGTACCAGAAAGCACATATCGTCAACCGATCCACCGGCGACTTTGCGATTCGTCCCGGTAGAGGTGTGCTGTTTGTGGATTCGCAGGGCCTCGGCGACGTGGTGCAGAGCCTTCCTCTTTTGCGTGCGGTTTGTGAATGGGCCAAAGGGCGCTGGCCGGTGCAAGCCCTTTTTGCGACGAGCGACCATTATGAGATCGTGCGCGAAGAGAAGTTGAACTTGACTCCCTTTTTTGTTTCTTCCGTGCCGCGCAAACCTCGTTCTGTACTTTGGCTCTGGAGCAAGTTGGTCGGAAGGCCGGATTTGATTGTGTGCGCCCCCGAAATGTCCGCAGCGAAGCTCGTGTGGTTGAAGTACGCGACCGGAGCCCGTTACGCGATAGGGGAGGCCTCGGCGCCGTATGATCGCTTCCTGACTTCTTCAGTGGAAACGAGCTGGACAATGCCGTGGTCCGAGACCCAAGACGCCATTGCCGCCGTCCTAGGAATAAGAACTCCGCTGGAACCGCCTTTCATCCGGCTAACGCAGCAGGAAATTGGCTGGGCAGAATCTACGTTCGCGCAAACAGAAATTGACTCGACGCAGCGCCTACTGGGGATTCAATGCTCCTCGGTCGTGTCGCAAAAATGCTGGCCTCCTGCAAACTTCGGCGAAGTCGTAAAGGAAATGCATCGGCGCTATTCCGGCCTGTGCGTGGTCAGTTTCGGTAATGCGACGGAGCGGGCCAGCGCGGACCAGGCGCGTCGCATAGCGGGGAACGTCTCATGGGTGGAAGGCGAGGGCCAGTGGAGCATTCGCCAGACTTTGGCCATGCTCAGCCGCTGCGACATCTTTTTGTCGGGTGACACAGGACTGATGCACATGGCGGCAGCCGTAGGAACGCCGACAGTTAGCATTTTCGGTCCCACGTCTGCTACACGCCGTGCGCCGACGCACAACGGAGGCATCTCCGTTTGTCCAGAGACACCTTGCCATCCTTGCTTTCAAGGTGCATGGACACCGTGCGAATGCATTCGAGCGGTCACGCCTATTCGCGTAGTCGCGGCCCTTGACCAATGTCTGGCGGAAATCGCGGAGTCAAGAAGCATTCGCACGCCGGTCGGGGCGGAGACAGTGGGGAGTGCGAAGCGCTGAATGTGCGGAATTTTCGGCATCGTGTCAAAGTCCGGTGTTGATCCCGATGCATTGTGGTTTGGAACGCACCGAGTGCTCCATCGCGGACCCGACGACTGGGGATTCGCTGGTCTGGCTCCCGTGAGCGGAGAGCTTCCGCCACGCCGGGTGTGGCGTTCTTCGGCCGACCATGGAACTGCGCACAACTATCGTGTCGGGCTCGGCTGCCGGCGGTTGAGCATCTTGGATCTGTCTGAAGCAGGCCGCCAGCCGATGAACTTGCCAGGCTCCGATCTTTGGATCGTTTTTAACGGTGAGATTTATAACTACCTCGAGCTTCGCGCCGAACTATCCACCGAACACCGCTTCTCCACCGGAACGGATACCGAGGTTCTGTTGGCCGCGTACCAAAAATGGGGCGCGAACTGTTTGGCTCACTTGAACGGCATGTTTGCATTCGCGATCTGGGACGGCGGGCAAATGCGCCTGTTCATGGCGCGAGACCGTTTTGGCGAGAAGCCCTTCTATTATTTTCAAAAAACAAATCGATTCATATTTGCCTCTGAGCTGAAGCAATTTCTCGATGACTCGCGGTTTGAAAGGGAAGTCGACCGTTCCGCGTTGGCGGATTTCTTCCTGCTTTCCGCCCAAGATCACGATGAACGCACCTTTCTTAAGAACATCAAGCAGCTTCTCCCGGCGCATTGGATGGAACTGGATTTCATGAGCGGAGAACTTCATGGGCCGATTCGTTATTGGATGCCGGAGATCACCGACGATTTGGATCGTTCGCATGACCGGGACTTACAGGACTCTCTTGTCCCGATTCTGGAAGATTCAATTCGTTTACGGCTGCGGAGTGATGTTCCAGTCGGTATCTGCTTGTCCGGCGGGCTCGACTCCTCAACGATTTGTTCGATTGCCGTTTCACACAAAAGCTCTTCGTCTCTCTCCGCGTATACCATGGGATTTCCCGGTCATCCCGAGGACGAACGCAGCCTCGCAAGGCGCTTGGCGCAGCACGTCGGCATTCGACACTCGGAGTCCTCATTCGATGCCGCCGATTTGTGGGATGGGCTCGACGATTTCGTCAATTTTCAGGATGGGCCTACGGCGGGTGCATCTACGTTTGCTTCTTGGAAGATTTTTCAGACAGCTCGAACTGATGGAAGCACGGTGTTGCTGAACGGGCAGGGATGCGATGAATTGCTTGCGGGCTATAGCAAGTTTTTCTTTTTTGGGTGGGAAATTCTTTTCGCCGAACAGAATTGGCTGCGACTTACTGCTTCCCTGACGAACTACGCCGTTCGGAACGGATTCATCAACTGGAACTTTGTCAATGCACGGCGGTACTTGCCGCGGTCGCTGCAGGAGAGAGTAAAAGGAGTTTGGCAGTTCGCATGGCCGGATTTTCGCCGAAGTGCAGCGCCAGACCTCGATATCGGCCACGGCGGCAGTCTCAATCAGCGGCTTTGGAAAGACCTAAGTGAACTGAGCCTGCCGTGCCTGCTTCATTGGGAGGATAGAAACTCCATGGCTGCGGGGACAGAGGCGCGGCTGCCATTCTTGGATCATCGATTGGTTGAAGCGGTCCTGAAAACTTCGGTTCACACAAAACTCAAGGCGGGCTTCACCAAGTATTCGCTGCGAAAAGCGATGAGCGCGCAGCTTCCTGAGGAAGTGTGCTGGCAGAAAATGAAACGCGGCTTCGAGACGCCAGCGAGGCGGTGGTTCAGGACCGATCTCACGCGGCCGCTGGAGGAGATGCTCTCAAAGAAGGATTCGCTTCTCGCGGAATTCTTTGATTTGAAGGCCCTGCTGCAACGCTTCCGGATCACTCGGAATGCAAGCGGCAACGGCCTGACGGAATTCGATTGGTTCAAGCTCGCAACCACAGATGTGTGGCTCGAGCAGTTGAGACACGCTTCCCGGGCCGAGGATGCGGTTCTGGCAATTCAGTGACTGTGGAGACCGCTGCGGCGAAAGGAAGCAAAAGCAAAAGAACGGATGAATTGCCGCGCCTGAGCGTCATTGTGCCCTGCAGAAACGAAGAGCGTTTTATCGCGCAATGCCTGGGCTCAATTCTTCGAAATAACTATCCCATGGACCGCTTGGAGATTCTGGTCGTGGACGGAATGAGTACAGACGCGACCTGGTCGATTGTCGGCAAATATGCCAGGCAATACGCTTTCGTAAAACGGCTCCGCAACGGGAAGAGAATTACGCCCACAGGATTGAACTTGGGAATCGAGTCCGCGGCTGGGGAAATCATTTGCCGTGTTGATGCGCACGCCCGCATCGCCCCAGATTACCTGCGGCGTTGTGTTGAACGGCTTCGCAACGGAGATACGGATAACGTGGGAGGTGCGATGCGAACGCTTCCCTCTCATTCTAGTTTGACGCCGCGCTCCATTGCTCTTTGCATGAGCCACAAGTTTGGCGCTGGCAATTCCGTCTTCCGTACGGGCAGCGAGAAAGCCACATACACGGATACGGTATTCGGGGGCTGTTACCGCAAAGAGACCTTCGCGCGAATCGGAGTGTTCAATGAGCGCCTGCCAAGATCGCAGGACATCGAGTTCAACCAAAGGCTCCGTAAATCGGGAGGGAAGATCCTGTATGATCCCGCCATTCAGTGCGATTACTTCGCGTCGCCGGACCTACGCTCGTTTCTCAAACACAATTTCAGGGACGGTGTTTGGTCCGTTCTGCCCTTCGCGTTCAGCAGGATCATGCCGGTTCGCTGGCGGCATCTCGTCCCGCTGGTTTTTGTAGCGACAGTCGTGGCGCTCGCAGTACTTGGTTGTTGGTTCAGCCCATATTGGTTGTTGTTCATCCTGGAGATGGCTATTTATTTTGCTGTCAGCGTAGCCTTTTCCATTCAGGTGAGTTGGCGGCAGCGAAATGCTTCTTTTCTGTTCACGATGCCGCTGGTTTTCGGCGCTCGGCACTTTGCGTACGGACTTGGCTCAGTCTGCGGCGCAATCCAACTGCTCGGCAACTGCTCATTGTTCCGCGCACTGTTCCGCCTTGTGGGTTTCAGAAGGTCTGAGGCTGCGCCGACAGTGTGATCAGCAACCGATGAAGCGGTTTTTCGACGTGACGTTAGCAGCGGCTAGCCTTTTTCTTCTTTGGCCTGTGATGGTGGTCATAGCCACGGCAGCCCGTCTGGATTCTTCTGGGCCGGCTTTCTATCGAGCAAGCCGAGCTGGACTCGGAGGCAAGCCCTTCTTCATTCTCAAATTCCGGACGATGGTTATTGGCGCCGATAAGCTCGGTGGCCCATCGACAGCGAGTGACGATCCACGCATCACTCGTCTGGGAAGACTCCTTAGAAAATACAAGCTCGACGAATTCCCGCAACTCATCAATGTGCTCAAAGGCGATATGAGCCTGGTCGGACCCCGTCCAGAAGTGCTCTCCGAGGTGCAAACATATTCCGCGGAGGAGCGGGAATTGTTGACGGTACGCCCCGGAATCACCGACTGGGCTTCCTTGCGTTTTCGCGATGAAGGCCGAATCCTCGAAGGAAGCCCCGATCCTCATCAAGCGTATCGAGAAAAGATCCGTCCGGAAAAAATCAAGCTGGGTTTGCAGTACGTTCATCAACACTCCTTTCGAACAGATCTGCGAATCCTTATAGAAACGGTAAGAACGGTGAGTGGCATAGGAGCCAGCGGACAAATTGCAGAGTGATGCCACGATGAGGGCCTATAGCAGCAAATCCGCCGAAGCCGCGCGGCAATTGGTGAACTTCGCTCACGCGATCCGTGTCGACGTGCTGCGGATGGTACATCGCGCAAAGAGCTCCCACATCGGCGGGTGTTTTTCGATGGCCGATCTCCTCGC
>JBAQYT010000198.1:0-8475 GCA_049787175.1 Candidatus Acidiferrales bacterium
CCAGCGTGTTGGTCCTGCCAAGACTTGAATTCCTTGTCTCGACGGAAAAGGTCTTTCAGGGCTTCCGTAATCACGTAAGACGGTGTTGAGCCGATGAATTCTGCGTAGCAGTCCAGTTGATCTTTGATAGCTTCCTCAACCCGCGCTTGGATCGTGACCGACTTTGGTTGTTTGGGTGGTGCTTTGATGATTGGCATGTTTCGCCTCAATCCTCGTTCGGAGTTCGTCTGACAACCTGCCTTACAAAGCCCTTGGAATTTGCCGATAGCTCGCGGCCAAAACACGAGCTGCGCTTCCCAGCAGAAAGAGGCGGGAGTGACCCCCGAAGCCCGAAGGGATCGGGCCGCGATTGTGCGGCGCGATGGGGTCGCTCCCGCCTCTGGTCGTGTTTTGGCCGCGTTCCGTTTCCGTGCCTCGTCTGGCGCATTTGCTTGTTCTTTCTTCGGGTTAGGTTCTCGCCTCACTGAACCGGGAGGTGAAATCTCCCTGGAAAAGTCCTTCCCCGGAACTTTTCACCGGCACGTTTACGGGCCGGTGCGGATGCCTCTCGAATAATGCAGCCTGCCCGTTCACCATAACGGAGATAAGCGCGGCCTGAGAAGGTTGGCGGTACTTGATGGATTCGGACCGCACCGCGTTCTCTGTCATCGTGCCCACCCGCCATTTCTTGTACAGGTCATCGATTCCAGGATCGCCAAACCGCTCTTGCGACAGATTCAAAAACTCGATATCGCGATTGCTCAGTTTGGCGAATTGCTTCTCATCCCAGAGCCGACGCGTGCGGAAATATTGGAGCAGTCCGAACGGAGAATCCGGGTTCCAGAGCCGTTGAAACGTCTCGTGGAAGAGCATCTTAGCGCGCTCGAAATTCGTGTCATGCGTCGCGATGTAATAGAGGCGGACCTGGCTGAGCTTGGTGAAGAGCGTCATATATGCGTCCAGGTGGGTCCTGAAACTCTCCATGCTTTCAAACCCTGGATCGATGAAACTCAAGGTGACCACAGGCGGGAGAGACACGCTCGGGTTATAGAACATCGGGAATTTGTCCACGAAATAGCGGTCGGTGAATTGGCCTTTGATCGCCCCGGAATATCGCTTGTGGGGAAGGATTTTCTTGGCGATTCCAATTTGGTCGCAGAAAAACGTGAGCTTCTGCTCTTCGGTTTCGAGGTACGTTACGTCCTGATTTCGGAGAACAAAATCCAGGGCAATGAGCCGCATTCGGACGTATTGAGTTGAATGGACGCGCCGGAAGCGGACGTTTTCCCTGCCGATGGCTTCATAGAGATTGCGTGAGAAAAGGTGAAATACGCGGCCATGCCGGAGATACGGCTTGGTCTTCGCGTGTTTCTTCTCGATCACCTTTTGCGCAAATGCCACACTGCGCTTGCCTGGCTTCGTTTGGATGAAATGCAAAAACTGCTGGCAAGTGAAGTAGCCGGAATGCGTGGCCACAAGGTAGAGGAACCGCGCTTCTTCCTCGGTATAGCCAAAGCTGCGCAGGGCGTCCGTATGTATGGAGAGGAATTTCATAATGCAAAAATCCTCGCGGTGATTCGTTGTGAATCGAGTACGCGGCGCAATCTGTCATGGTCCTGCTGCCGAGCAAAAACATGGAATCCAGCTTTGGCTTTTTCGCCCAGGCCCTGAGGCCGATAATCGCGAGTAGCTACTTCTAAATCGAGCCGGTGCACGTCGCGGCACTCATCCTCATATTCGATTCGTAGGTCGGGAATCGGAATCTTGTCATTCACAACCTTCAAATCAAACCGGTTGGCGATGGCGATGCGCTCATAGGCTGGGTCCTTGTCAGGCCGCATTCTTGAGATGGCTTTGTAGAGCTCCTTCTTCAGCTCCAAGTCGAGAATTACACGGCGCACCTTGCCTCCCGAGCGTTCGATCTCTTTGGCGACCTTCTGGTAGAGTCGATAGAGTTCGGCATCGTGACGCGCTTCCTGGGGCTTCGCAAAGCCGTGATACGTCGCCTGGCGGCTGGACACGAGCTGCGCATGTTTGAGCAGTCGGTGACCCTCTTTCGTTAGCGTCAGCACCTTCGTCGAATATGAGGAATGACCTTCAATCGTCCGCTGTTCGACGAGGCCATGCTTGCGTAGATTTCTGATGTCGGCTTCCATGTGAGCCTGATTGCCTTGATATCCGAACCGCGCCAGATCATCGGTTGGTACGACGCGAAACTTGCCGACATTGGTGAGCGTACGCACTTCTGAGGCACGAAGCGAATACTCGTGGTCGCGCCCGCGATAGATTGTTCTGGTTCGGTCGAAGCCTCGGGACGCGCTAGAATCGGAAGGTTTTTCGCGATCTGTTTGAGTACGTGTTCTGTCGTCGCTTCGGGACCTGCCCGCCCGTTCGATTACACTGGGATGTGAGTCTGAATCCCAACGGGACGGCAAAGCAAAATCGGAGATGCTATAGGGCCGGTCCATAGGAACCTCTTCGCTTAGCGCCAGAACTCAGGTGTGGGACACGTGGTCCTGGTCCTCGGCGTACAGAAACACCTCTTCGACATTCTTTCCGAACGCCCGCGCGATCTTGAACGCCAGCGGCAAGCTCGGATCATACTTGCCAGTTTCAATGGCGTTGATCGTGCCGCGAGCTACGCCGACACGGGCCGCGAGCTCGGCCTGCGACCATTCCACTTCTGCGCGTAACACACGTAGCCGGGTCTTCATCGGTACCGCCATGAATACAAAATGAGGCCGATGCTCCACAGGACGACCATCAATGCCGGAATTCCTAGCCATGAGATGGAATGAAAGCCAACAGCCTGCGAATAGCCAATAGCGAGCGAGAAAATTAGCGTGCCTGCGAACGCGAACGTCAGCGCGCGGCAGTTAACTTGTTGCTCCCGCTCATCGTTGGAGCGGAGGAAACGAAGCAGGAACAGAACCGCGGCCCCCGCTGCCAAAACAGCGACGGCGAGGACCGGAACACGAAGGGCAGGAACCTTGCCGACTGCGCTGATCGCGATTGCGGAAACTACCGCAGCGCCATAGAAGAGCCAAAGCGCACTTCGACGGCGGTAGGTTAGGTTCTCCGGGGATTGAACAGTCATGCGGGCCTCCCGAAACTTCTTGAAGTGTAATGTATACCGTCCATATTGTCAAGCACAAGATTCTTGTGGTAGCTTATGCGGATCGAATAACGGCTTATTGAAATTGGTATCGTTTGTGTTACCATTGAACATGATCGAAGTACGCGAATACTTGGACCGTCGTGGACACAGCCCATTTGCCGCGTGGTCCGATAGCTTGAACAAAGAAGCAGCCGCGAAAGTTGCCGCTGCTCTCGCACGAATACAGCAAAGGAATTTTTCTAACGCAAAGGGCGTTGGGACTGGCGTTTACGAGTACAGGATTGATTTTGGTCCGGGATACCGCATTTACTTCGGGAAGAATGGCGAGCGGCTGGTGATACTCCTCGGCGGGGGTACGAAAAAACGCCAGCAGACGGACATCTCGACAGCACTCGCCCTGTGGCAGGACTACAAGCAACGAAAAGGAACAGAGAGGTGAGGCACATGACTTTGACGCGAGATTTCAAAGAGACTATCCGGGCGCGCGTTCAACGCGACCCTGGCTTTCGCAAGGCGCTTCTTCGCGAGGGGATCGAGAACTTTCTCTCCGGTGACGTTGAAACCGGGAAGATCATCCTTCGCGATTTCATCAACGCCACAGTGGGATTCCCAAAACTGAGCGAAATTACCCATCGTTCCGCAAAGAGTCTGATGCGGATGCTCGGACCACGCGGCAATCCTCAGGCCCGCAACTTGTTCGAGATCGTCAAGTATCTGCAGGAGGAAGAAGGCGTAAAGTTCGAAGTCCGAACGATACGTCGTGTTTTACGTGCGAATCGCAGTTCCTTTCACCGCGGGAAACCTTTGAGTGTCAGAATTGTCAGCTAGACCAGCACGCGCTAGTTGTTCGGACTTATATTGGGCTGCACTCTCAATCCTTCCAGGAAGACTTCAAGCACTATCACGTAATAAACGAAATAGGTTCCATCCCTCCCTTCGCAAGTCTCTATAGGACTTGCGGTTCGGCGTCGCCTCGGTTGTGTTTGGCTGACAGTTCCGGGTTAGCCGCACGCATCGGCGGCCTCCTCCGACTTACGAAAGCTGCGCACAAATGTAGCCGTTAACCGTCCCTTTAATTTTCTCGGAGATTATAAATGCTATCTGGAGATAATGTCGAAAAAGTACTATTGACATGCTGGTGCCCGGAATATATAAGGCCACCCATTGTTGATGTTCCCGGTTGCCATAGGGGTGGGGGGAACCATGAAACTCGATTCGCGCTGCATTTCCAGAGCCGCTACTATCCTGACCTTGGTCGCCACAGCCGGTTACTGTATTTCGCTTGCCAAGGCTGCCGTCGGCAAGCCCAGCGTGTGGCATTTTTCCGGCAGAGTTACAGTGAGATCTTCGATTCATACGGCGCGAACCAGCCATCTGGCAAAGGAATATGATTCGCTACCATTGAGCTTCGAAGCTAACGAGGGACAGACAGATGCTTCTGTGCAGTTTGTTTCGCACGGCGCAGACTATACGCTGTTCTTGAGACGCAACGATGCTGTGCTTGAACTCCAGAAACCAGACGATACGGATACACTGTTGAAGAAAATGGATCCCAAAGCGCGAAAACGATTCGAGGCGCGGAAGTTTTATAGAGCATCGCCCCGCTTTCATCGCTACCGCAGGGGCCTCGCGGTAGGCATCGCGTTGGTGGGGGCTAATTCGCATGTGCGGCTGGAATCGGATGGTGAATTGCCGGGGAAGAGCAATTATTTCATAGGATCTAACCGTCGCAAATGGCTTGGCGGCATACCTAACTACGCGCGAGTCCGATATGTCGGGATCTATCCGGGTGTGGACTTGGTTTACTACGGACGAGAGGGCCGTCTCGAATTTGATTTCGTTGTTTCTCCTGGAGCTGATCCGACCGCCATTTCGCTCAAGTTTACGGGCGGCGAGCGCATCAGCATTGATAGAAACGGTGATCTACGACTGACCTCGCATCACGACTTTCTCTTACTCCATCGCCCCGTCATTTATCAGATTGAACACAACAGTAGGCGCCCAGTTCAAGGTGGTTTTGTGCTTTTGGACAATAACCGTGTCAGCGTTCAGGTCTCGCGATACGACAGAAGCAAGCCACTCATCATTGATCCTGTCCTTACGTATTCGACTTACTTGGGCGGTAACGCCGGGGGGATTGCGATGGAATCGTGGTCGATTCCTTGGGCGATGCCTACGTGACTGGATGGACGCCATCCACAGATTTCCCGGTAGTGAACGGATATCAAACGAGTGGCAACGCCACTAATGGTGTGACATTCATAACGGAGTTCGATCCAACTGGCAGTACCCTTCTCTATTCCACCTACTTGGGCGGCACAGGAGGCGATTACGGGAACGGAATCGCCCTCGACCCGAGTGGAAACGTCTACGTAACGGGTTACACGTACTCCACGGACTTTCCGGTAGTGAACGCGTACCAGTTATCGAATAGCAATCCCACCGGTGGGAACGCTTTTGTCGCCCGAATTAACACAACTCAGACCGGCGCGGCGTCACTCGTTTATTCAACTTATTTGGGTGGGCCACCAAATCCGTCAAGCCAATATGGCGATGGCGGATTGGGCGTTGCGGCAGATGGAAATGGATTCGCGTATGTCACCGGTCAAACAACTTCCGCGTCATTCCCGACGACCGCAAGCGCATATCTATCTACATTGGGCAGTCCCAATGGAAGCGCTTTTCTATCGGTTCTCAACACATCGGGAGTGTCGTCGCTGGTGTACTCGACATATCTTGGCGGCGATGATGCGGGGCCGTTTGGCGATTACGGTATGGGTGTAGCAGTCGACACCCAAGATGACGCTTATGTTGTGGGACAGACGACTTCCGACGCAAGCGGCCCTTTTCCCACGACGCCAAACGCATATCAAACTTCCCTTAACAGCCCAAATGGCAACGCCTTTGTGACGGAGATATCGGCGATTCAATACGGCTCCCAATCACTGATCTACTCGACCTATCTGGGCGGATCGACGACCAGTGAGGTCGGTGACAGCGCCAGCGCCATCACCTTGGATTCAGCAGGCAAGTTATACGTGACTGGGGATGCTATGTCGTCTGATTTTCCTGTGACAACGGGTGCATTCCAAACGACAAACAGCGCCGCAGGAAAAGCCTTCGTGAGCAAGCTGGATCTCACGCAGACCGGGGCTCAAGCTTTGGTTTACTCTACCTTTCTAGGGGGCACGGACGGCAGTGAAGGCGAAGTAGGCAATGCAATCGCGGTTGACATGAATGGGGATGCCTTTGCTGCCGGTTCCACGTCGTCCACCGATTTTCCGACGACCTCAGGTGCATTTCAGACTGCGCTCAGCAATAGCTCATGGAATGCATATTTGACCGAAATGAACACCACCGGCACCAATCCAATCTACTCCACATACTTAGGTGGTAGTTGTACAAACCCGGGCGACTTGGGATTGGGTGTCGCCATTGATCCACTAGGCAACGCATATCTGGCCGGCTCCACCTGCTCGTCCGATTTTCCGGTGACCACCGGCGCGCTACAAACTACCCTTCAGGGTAGCGACAGCGGGTTCGTTACGAAGATTCCCCTCCCGACGTCTGTGATATCTATCACGGTCAATCCTCAGACCGCGACTTTGGTCATGGGAGGCACCGAACAATTTTCCGCGAGTGCTACGTTGAGCGACGGCACTGTGGAAGACGTTAGTGGCGAAGCAACTTGGACTTCGTCGGATGCCACCATTGTGACAGTGACAAATCTCTTTCAGTCTGGAGGTGGCTACCCGTTGGCGGTCGGCGTGGGGACAGCCACGATCACCGCAACAATCGACAATGTTAGCGGCAGCAGCGGCACAATAACGGTAATCGCAGCTCCCCCACCACCCGTTTCACCAGTTATCACCAGCGTCTCGCCAACAAGCGGTGCAGCTGGGACGCAAGTGACAATCTCTGGGTCTGGTTTTGGAAGCAGTCAAGGAAGCGGTGCTGCCTGGTTGGGAACCACGCCGGCTTCGATTGTAAGCTGGAGCGATACCCAAGTAGTGGCTGATGTTGCTGCTGCGTCTACGTCTGGTGTCGCGCAAATTCAGCAAAATGGGATCTTATCCAATTCAGTTACATTCACCATAGGTAGTCCGACCGTCACGAGTGTAACACCTACATCCGGAACGGCTGGAACTTCAGTGACCATCGCCGGTTCAGGTTTCGGGGCAACGCAGGGCAACGGACAAGTCCAGCTCGGTACCATGACTGGAGTCGTGACGAGTTGGAGCGATACCCAAGTTGTTGCTACGGTTGCAACGGGCGCTGCTTCGGGCTCAGCGCAAATTCTGCAAAACGGTGTCTGGAGCAATACTCTTCCATTCAGCATAAACGGGCCACAGATCACAGGCGTGTCGCCCAGTTCTGGCTCAGCCGGAACGGCGGTTACGGTCACAGGCTCAGGCTTTGGCGCGGCTCAAGGCAACGGCATCGTCTGGATTGGCAGCACCAATGGCGTAGTCGTGAGTTGGAGTGATTCACAGGTTGTTGCGAACGTAGCGAGCGGAGCTCTCAGCGGAGTTGTCTATATTCAACAGAACGGCGTTTCTAGCAACTCTTACGCCTTCACGGTCCCGCCTACGGACGGTAGCAATCCGCTCACGATGATGCCCAACACTTTTAGCATGGTGGTGGGCGATACTCGCAGCATAAATGCGACCAACACCCAAGGCCAATCGTTGACTGGGCTAACATGGACTTCGAGCAACACAAACATTGTTTCGCTCTCGACAGATGACCCTCCGATCCTAACCGCTGTGGCCGCAGGCAATGCGACGATCACCGCTGGCAACGCGTCAGCTGAGGTGACCGTTTACCCGGACACACTATTAAATGGCACTGTCCAATGGACAAACCCAAGCGATGGATCGGGAATTTATTCTATAGTGCCAGCCGTACCGAGTGCATCAGACGTGGACCTTTTCGCTTTTGAATCTTCGGGGAATATCGCCGCGATCAAGAATGACGGCACGCTTGCGTGGACGGCGAATTCTGTTAGTTCTGCGATCCCCGACTTTCAAGGAGGGCTCGTGGTCACCTCGGGCACGTCCGTGTACGACATCAACGGAGCAACAGGACAGCCGAATCCAGCATACACTTCAACAAACGACAACTACATTGGGCCGGTTGCCGTGGGCGTCGACGGCACAATTTTTGCGGTTGATGGTGATGCCCTTGTCGGTATCAATCCGGCGAGCGGCGCATCGAAATTTAGAATTCAGATGCAGGATTCCACGTCCAGCTGTAGTGCTCCCCTCTAAAACTGGACACCTCAATTAGGTAGAATCAGGGCCTCCAAACAGGAGGCAACATGGGCAGGAAACCACGCGTAGATCGATCCCCGGAAGAGAAGTGGCAAATCGTGCAGG
>JBAQYT010000201.1:0-10810 GCA_049787175.1 Candidatus Acidiferrales bacterium
GATCCATTAAACAGACGAGGGTGACACTGAAAATGGCTCTTTGCAATATCCACTTGAATGGCTTTTTGTATAGCCATTATGGCTCTACGACGTGGAATCAGGACGCGGCTTCGCCCTTCCCTTCTCCCGGCGCCGCGCCAGTTCTTCCCGCGTCTTTCCAATTGAAGACTGCCTTGCGCACGCGCTCCATCGTTGCTTCCGCGACTTTTTTCGCGCGCTTCGAGCCATCCTCCAGCACATCCCAAACTTCGCGCGGATTCGCCTCGTACTTCGCGCGACGCGCCTGAATCGGCTCGATCCATTTCACGAGCGCGTCGGCCATGAGCTTCTTGCAATCGACGCAGCCGATCGCAGCGGTGCGGCATTCGCGGTCCACCCGCTCGATGCGCGCGCAATCCTCGGCGGACTTCTGCGGCGGGAAGAGATTGTGGTATGCAAACACCGGACAAACTTCCGGCCGGCCCGGATCGGTGCGCTTGACGCGCTGCGGGTCGGTCATCATGTTCCGCGTCTTCGCGCGAACTTCCTCCGGCGTGTCGCTCAACCAAATCGCGTTCCCGTAACTCTTCGCCATCCGCCGCCCATCCGTTCCCGGCACCCGCGGCGTCTCCGTCAGAATCACATCCGGCTCTTGCAAAACGTCTGTGATGAAGAACAGCTCCCGATAAACGTGACCGACGCTCTCTAGGAAATTTGCTGTTCCAACCTCAAATGCCCTCTTTCGTATGGCGGAAAGCCAGCCAGCTGCCGGATTAACAGCCATCTGCATAGATGGTTCCGGGAATACCCCGGCACGATCGACAATCTCTTCGAATTCGCTCGGGCCGAAGTTTGGACTGATTCCAAGCCCGACAAGTACATTGAACCGCCGCACAATCTCCCTCGTCATTTCAATGTGCGGCGCCTGATCCTCCCCCACCGGCACCAGCAGCTCCTGCCCCGGCTCGCCGTACATCACAATGTCCGCGCCTTGCAGCAGCGGATACCCCAAAAATCCATACGTGCCCAAATCCTTGTCGCGCAAATTCTCGATCTGCTCTTTGTACGTCGGCACGCGCTCCAGCCACGAAAGCGGCGTAATCATCGACAGCAACAGATGCAGCTCCGCATGCTCCGGCACGCTCGACTGAATGAACATCGTCGCCTTGCGCGGGTCGAGTCCCACCGCCAGCCAATCCGTCGCCACTTCCAGCGTGTTCGACGCCACCTGCGAACTGTCCGCGTAATGCGTGGTCAGCGCGTGCCAGTCCGCGACGAAATAGAAACAGTCGTACTCCTCCTGCATCTTCAGCCAATTCGACAGCGCGCCAAAGTAATGCCCGATGTGCAGCCGCCCCGTCGGCCGCATCCCGCTCAGCACCCTCGCCCTGCGCGTTGTTCGTTCTGCGTTCTCGCTCAATTCGTCACCGCACTATCCTGTCATTCAGTATGCAAACCCGGATCGCTTTACTCAAGCCCAACGCCACGGCCCCACGTGTGAAACGTCCCATATATGATTGCATTTCTGTTGACGCGCGCTCGCCCAATCATGTCTTCGAGCTCCGCTCCTAATTGTCGACCGACCCTCTTAAGGGTCCGCCGCCTGAGCAAAACTGGCTCGGGATTTTCAATATTCACCAAAATGAGCCCTAACCTGCCGAGAACAATTTCAGCGTTCTTGCTGAATTGGCGGACATCAGATGCCCACGTTACGATATGTACGAAAGCTCCTCGGGCCCGCCTCCGAAGCTTAGAGCGTTTGGACAATCGGACCTCGACAAGACCAATCCAAAGCCGCTGCCCTTTCTTGTCACTCGTCACTCGCCACTAGCCACTGTTTTTCAGCAGCTCTCTTGCAATCACCGTGCGCTGAATCTCGCTCGTCCCCTCGTAAATCGTCAGGACACGCGCATCGCGATAATATCGCTCCACATCGCTCTCGCGCGAAAATCCCTGGCTGCCATGAATCTGCACGGCCTTCGCGCAGACGCGATTCGCCATCTCGCTCGCGTACAGTTTCGCCCGCGACGCTTGCGCCCCTCGACGCGACGCCGCAACCGACGCGCCCTGGTCGCGCATCCACGCCGCGTAATAGAGCAGCCCTCGCGCGGCCTCGATTTCCGTCTGCATGTCCGCGAGCATCCACTGAATCGCCTGAAACTCGCCGATCGTTTTTCCAAACGCGCGCCGCTGCTTCGCGTACTTCACCGCCGCCTCGAACGCCGCCTGCGCCAGCCCCACCGACTGCGCCGCGATTCCCACGCGCCCTCCGTCGAGCGCCTCGAACGCAATCTTCAGCCCCTGCCCTTCTTCGCCGATGCGATTCTCCACCGGCACGCGCAAATCGTCGAACGAAAGCTCCGCCGATTTCGAAATCCGCAAACCCATCTTATCTTCGAACCGCGCCACGCGAAAACCGGGAAACGTCGGCTCAACCAGAAACGCCGTGACGCCCTTCGCGCCCGCCGCCGGGTCGGTCTTCGCGAACACCACGTAAATTCCCGTCTGGCCGCCGCTCGACACCCAGCTTTTCGTCCCGTTCAGCACGTAAAAATCGCCCTGGCGCACCGCGCGTGCCTGAATCGCCGCCGCGTCCGAGCCAGCCTGCGGCTCCGTCAGGCAAAAGGACCCGAGAATTTCGCCGCTCGCCAATCGCCTCAGATATTTTTTCTTCTGCGCCTCGGTGCCAAATTTCCAAATGGGCACCGCAACCACGGAATTCGTCACGCTCAGCGTCACCGCCGTCGACGCGCACACCCGCGCCACTTCCTCGAGCATCACCGCGTAACTGACCGTGTCCATCTCCGCGCCGCCCCACTCCTCCGGGACGAGCATCCCGCAGCAGCCCAGTTCGCCGAGCTTGCGCAGCTCCTCGGCGGGAAATTTCTCCTCCCGCTCGTACGCGCGCAGCACGGGACGCATCTCCGTCTCCATGAACTGCCGCACCGTGTCGCGCAGCACTTTTTGTTCCGAGTTGAGCGAAAAATCCATCCGCAAATCCAAGCCGATGCTATCACAGGCGTAGGCCGCCATACGAAAACGAAGGCCGTGACGAACAGCTGTTTGTGCTACCATCAGCCCGCGCTCACCCAAATGAACAAACGAATTACTTTATTGCTCGCAATACTTTCTCTTGCTTCAGTCGCCGTCGCAGACCGCAAATGTCCGCTTTCCGATGCGCAACTCGCAGAGATTACAACTCGTGGGCGCATGCTCGCGGAATATGGCCGGGCAGGGCGGCATTCCACGGACGCTCTCTTGGCCACAAATCCCGACCAGCAAGGCACGCCGCTCTATGTAGCCAGGAAAACACCAGCAGGATGGATTGTGGCCTTCGGCCGGCTCAACGACGCGCGGAACAAATTCCTGATTGCGTACGAAGCAACAGAAGGTGCCGACCTCCAGCAATTCCAGGTGAAGCGTTTGGACCCACCGCAGGAAGACACTGGCTTTTTTCTTTTCGTCGCCAGAGCGATTGTCACCGCTCTAGGCGACTTCCCAAGGCAGAACCGCCCATATAATACCTTGGTCTTACCGCTCGATTCCGGCCAGATGTACGTCTACGTCGTTCCCTCTCAGACAACCAGCGGCATCTATCCCTTGGGAGGGGATGTACGTTATCTAATTTCTCCCGACGGCAACACAATCGCAGAGAAGCGACTGCTTCACAAGACAATCCTGGAACGGAAAATGAACGCTGCGTCCCCGGGAAGCAAAACTGTTGGAGGTTTCCACACACACGTTCTTAGTGATGTTCCTGAGGACACTGACGTTCTCTTCGTGCTCAGTGAGCAACCACCTCTCCCCGAATACATTGGCACGAAGAGCCACATTTACGTGGTTGCGGCGAGCGGCTCTATCTCTTGCGTCAAGTGATCGTTACGGTCGCGGCGGCCTTCTTCACATCTTAATCAATTCCCTTAGCCTTCGCGTCTGCGCGCGGCTCACGGGAATTTCACTGGTGCGCTTGTCGCTCATTTTCAGCATGAAGCTCGACTTGAACCACGGCACCACTTCCTTGATGTGATCGATGTTCACCAGATACGACCGATGCGCGCGCCAAAATCGCTCCGAGTCGAGCTGCGACTGCAACTCCTCAATCGTGCGGTAATTCGAAACGCCTTCCGAATCCTTCGTAAAAATCGTGATCGTTCCGTCCTGAATCGACGCGTACACCATTTCGTTCGCGTCCACCAGAAACATGCGCTGCTGCGCCTTCAGCAGCAATTTCACATGCTTGCCAGTTTCCGGCGGTTTCGCAGCGCCCGCGCCCGCTCCAAGCTGGCCGACCAGCGTTTCGAGCCGTTCCACGGGAGACGTTTGCGCTTCGATCATTTTTTTCGCGCGCTGCACCGCCTTGGTCACACGCCCTTTGTCGAACGGCTTCAGCACGTAATCCACCGCGTTCACTTCGAACGCCTGCACCGCGTATTCGTCGAACGCCGTCGCGAAAATAATCTGCGGCATCTTGATTTTTTTCTCGGCCAGCTTTTTGATCACGCCGAAACCATCGAGCCCCGGCATCTGCACGTCCAGGAAAACTAAATCCGGATTGTGCTCCTTGATCAAATTCACCGCGTCCAGCCCGTTTTTCCCCTGCCCGATAATCGCGATCTCCGAAAATCCCTTCAACAGATACGCGAGTTCTTCGCGCGCGGGACGTTCGTCGTCGATGATGAGCGTTTGAATCGCCATGTTCGTTTCGCCGCGGAAATTCCCGCGCCAGTATACGCAATCCTCGCCGCCGCCGCCAATTCGCCGGCGTTCTTTTCTTGAATTTCGCTTTTCGATTTTCGATTCCTGGCCCTATCATGTTCCCGGAGAACCCGATGAGCCCGCGCGCGAAAATCCTGTCTAGCGAAACCGCCTTCCATGGACGCGTCTTCGACGTCCGCCGCGAGCAAGTGCAAGAGCCGAACGGCGTCGAAGCCACTCGCGAATACGTGGTGCACAACGGCTCCGTCGTGGTGCTTCCCGTTTTCGACGACGGCCGCATGCTGCTCATTTGCCAGTATCGCCATTCGGTCGGCGGATATTTGTGGGAACTGGTCGCGGGCCGCATGGAGCCGGGCGAGCAGCCTCTTCCCGGCGCCAAACGCGAGCTGCTCGAAGAAACCGGCTACACCGCTCGCCGCTGGCAAAAAATTCTCGACGTCTTCCCCACGCCAGGCTTCGTCAGCGAACGCATGGTCGTCTACGTCGCGCGCGATCTTCGCGCCGGCGTCGCGCATCCCGAGGAAGATGAACGCATCACCGCGCGCGCCTTTTCTCCGCGCGAAATGGAAAACTGGATTCGCACCGGCAAACTGCGCGACGCCAAATCCATCGCGGGAATTTTGTACTATTTGCGCTTCTGCGCCGCTCGGCCGCACAAAAAGAAAACTCGCCGCCGATGACGCGCATGCCACTGGCTCTTAGCCTGCGGACAGAAGTTGACGTTTTGCCTTTCGCAGGGGCGCTGCTTGCTGCGCCCGCCGCGCGCAGCGCGATTGCCGTTTGCCACTCGCTTTCAACTCTCAACTCTCGACTCTCGACTGTAAACTAGCCTTCCATGCACGGCACCGTAAAATGGTTCAATAACGCCAAAGGCTTCGGCTTTCTCGGCCGCGACGACGACGGCCCGGACGTCTTCGTCCACTACTCCGCCATCGTCGGCGACAAATTCAAAACCCTCCGCGAAGGCGACCGCGTCGAATTCGACATCGTCCCCGGCTCCAAGGGCGACCAAGCCGCCAACGTCGTCAAACTTTCCTGATATATTGATTGAAAGCATGGGCGTTGAGTGGTACTTCCCTTTGTCGTTCCTACCCGTATAATGGCCGCGTGAAAACTGTCTCTCGATGGCCCGGCTTCTTTCTCTTCGCGGTCTTCGCTGTGTCGGTTTTAGCGTTTTCCGCGCACGCGCAGACGCAGGCGGCCTCCGGCCTTCGCCTGATTAAGATTTCCGTTACCGGCCTGCGGCAGTTCAACGAAGCCCAGGTTGTTGCGGCGAGCAAACTGTTTTTGGGCGAGACTGTCACTCTGCAAGACCTGAACGCCGCTGCAAATCGGCTTGCGCAATATGGCGTCTTCCAGAACGTGACGTACCGCTATCGAACGCAGAATAACGAAATGGATCTGGAATTCGATGTTGTCGAGGCGCAAGAATTGGTCGCCTGCCAATTCGACAATCTCGTATGGTTCACCCCTGCAGAACTAACCGCCCAAATTACACACGATGTTCCGCTTTACAACGGCTCGGTGCCTCCGAGCGGCCAGATGCTGCAAGACATAAACGATTCCTTGACCGCGATGCTGAAACAGAAGGGCGTGCCCGGCAATGTGCAGTCCGTGCCCTTCTCGCCCGCATTGGGTCAGCCAATAACAGCGATCGTGTTCAGCGTTTCCGCCGTCGCTCTGCCGATCCGCGAGATTCATTTTCCAGGAGCCAGCGCGATCGCGGAAACTGAATTGCAAAAGAACGCCAAAGCGCTGCTAGGCCAGAACTATACAGCCACCGAAGTCGATGCCTTTGTTTCGAGAGCGCTTCTTCCGCTTTATGGCGAACTCGGTTATTTGCGCGCCCATTTCGACGCTCCTCAGCCGCAACTCCTTGCTGCGAACCCAAGCGCGCCTTCCCAGGATGTTTCCCTCATTGTTCCTGTAAAAGAAGGCGTTTCCTATATGTGGAAAGGTGGCAACTGGTCCGGCAATCGCGTGTTTTCCGCCGACGCGTTAAACAAGTTGCTCGGCATGCAGGCAGAAGGCGTTGCCAACATGCAGAAGTTCGACGACGGCATACAGGCTGTCCACGACGCATACCTGAAGCAGGGCTATCTGCAAGTCGCCGTTTCTCCGCAGCCCAGCTTGGACAACGCCACACGCCATGTCAGTTATCAATTCTCGGTCAACGAGGGCCCTCAATTCCACGTAGGCGCGGTCACCGTTACCGGTCTTCCCGACGCCCTCAAGCAGCGCCTTCTCAAAGCGTGGAAGCTTCAGCCCGGAGATGTCTATGACGGCACCTATTTGCCGCAATTCGCGAAACAAGCTCTGCCCGGCCTCTACCGCAGTGGCGTACGCGTAGGCACGCCGCAATTTAGTGTTCACGCAGATCCAGACACCAATATCGTCAACGTCGAAGTCGATTTTCATTGATACCGCCGTCCATTCAGTTCACCTCCACATTTCTTTAGTTTTCCTTCTATAATCCCTCCATGGAAAATCGCGAAATCGCGCGCATCCTCCACGAGACCGCCCAACTTCTCGAAATCGACGGCGCGATCATTGGCCGCTATCGCAGCTACGAAAAAGCCGCCGAGCTGATCTACAGCCTGCACGAGCGCGTCGAGGAACTCGCGAAGGATCGCAAAAAGCTCACCGAGCTTCCCGGCATCGGCGACAACATGGCCGAGCACATCGACGAAATCATCGCCACCGGCGACTACGCGCTGCGCAAGAAGCTCCTGAAGAAATATCCGCCGACGCTGCTCGACGTGCTTTCCCTCCAGGGCCTCGGCCCGAAGAAAGCCGCATTCCTTTGGAAGAATTTCAAGGCCGGCACCGTCGAAGACGTCGCCAAGCTCGCGCGCGAACAAAAATTGCGCGACGTTGCAGGCTTCGGCGAAAAAACCGAAGAAAACATTCTGAAGGCCGTGGAATTTTTCCAGCGCTCCACCGGCCGCTTCCGCATTAATGCCGCCGAAAAAACCGCCGAGCAAGTCGCCGAATACATCCAGCAACTCGGCAAGCAAATCGAATCCGTCACCCCGGCCGGATCGCTGCGCCGCGGCAAAGAAACCATCGGCGATCTCGATTTCATTGTCGTGCCCGCCGGCAAATCTTCGCAGAAAAAGGTCGACGCCATCTGCGAGCACATTTTGAAATTCCCGCCCATCGAGCAAATCCTCGCCCACGGCGAAAACAAAGTCAGTTTCCTGCTGCCGAACGCCATGCAAGTCGACGTGCGCGTGATCGCCGCGGAAAGCTACGGCGCCGCGCTGCTCTATTTCACCGGCTCGAAAGAGCACAACGTCGCGCTGCGCGGCCGCGCCAACTCCATGGGCTACACGCTCAACGAATACGCGCTCACCACTCTCAAGGGCGGCAAGACCGTCGCCAGCCGCACCGAGGAAGACATCTACGCGAAGCTCAAGCTGCCCTACATCGAACCCGAATTGCGCGAAATGACTGGCGAGATCGAAGCCGCAGAAAACGGCAAGCTGCCCAAGCTCATCACCCTTGCCGACATTCGCGGCGATTTACAAATGCACACCACCGCCTCCGACGGCAAGCATTCCATCGAGCAAATGGCCGAAGCCGCCCGCGAACTCGGCTACGAATACATCGCGCTCACCGACCACTCCAAAGCCGTCATCGTCGCGAACGGCCTCGACGAGCGCCGCACCATGCAGCAAATCAAGAAAATCCGCGAGGCCGAAAAATCCGTCGGCGGCATTCGCCTGCTCGCCAGCAGCGAAGTCGACATTCTGAAAACCGGCGCGCTCGATTTGAGCGATGAAGTCCTCGCGCAACTCGATGTGGTCGTCACTTCCGTTCATTCCTACATGAACCTCGACAAATCCGCGATGACCGAGCGCATCCTTGCCGCCATCGAAAATCCTTACACGCAAATTCTCGCCCACCCCACGGGCCGCCTGCTGCTCCGCCGCGATCCTTTCGATTACGATATGGAAAAAGTCCTCGACGCTTGCCGCGCGCACGGCGTCGCCGTCGAGTGCAACGCTTATCCCGACCGCCTCGATTTGCGCGACGCGCATCTGCGCCTCGCCAAGCAGCGCGGCGTCAAAGTGGTCATCTCCACCGACGCGCACGCCACCCTGCAGCTTCGCGTGATGAAGTATGGCGTCGAGACCGCGCGCCGCGGCTGGCTCGAAGCCCGCGACGTTCTCAACACCCTGCCCCTTGAAAAGTTCCTCGCCGCCCTCCGTCCCAAGCCTCACGCGCGCATCGCCTCCGCGCGGTAGCCGCCGCTGAGGTGGACCGTTCATAGGACTGTCCAATTGATTTTTCCCTGAGATCGCGCTAACAAACACCTGTTAACGGCCCTCATATAGGGCATTCACAGACTGACGAGGAACCACGAGCGAGTTAGTTCGTTTCTGTTGCGGAAGGATTTCCGGGCCCGAGTTTTTATGTGCCTATTTTGCTGCGCATTCGTTCTTGCCGCCTTCGTCAGGAGCGCGAATGCTCAGTCATCGCCAAGTCAGTCTTCCACGAACACCCCGCGACTGAACTCAACCGCCCGCGCAGCCGTAGCCGAGAAATTCGCGCGAGCCCTAGCTGATAATTACGCCTACGCCGACAAGGGCGCAGCAATGGCCTCCGCCATTCGTGCCAAGCTGAATTCTGGCGCCTACAACGGCATCACTTCCCCAATGGACTTCGCCGACGCGTTAGAACGCGACGTGCGCGCTGTTTCACATGATCTTCACCTGGAAGTAGATTTCCGTCCCGCCGACGAAACGCCGGACGAGGGAACCAGTTCGCCTTCTCTCGGAAACGCACTCCCCGAAGTGAAACTTCTCGACGGTAATATCGGCTACATCGTGCTGAACGGCATGTTACCGAATCGAGCGTCAAGCAGCGCCATCGCAGCAGCCTTTGCGTTTGTACACGATACCGACGCGCTGATTCTTGACCTGCGCGGGAATCCGGGCGGGGCTGGTCCCGTCGCAGCCGATATCATGAGCTATCTGAGCGCAGGGCCGCCCTATCTCCTCCACACCATTCACTGGCGCAACGGCGCAGTTCATGAATCCCGAACGACGAACCTCGGCGATCGATCTTACGGTAATAAGAAACCCGTCTTCGTGCTCACTTCTCACAGAACTTTTTCCGCCGCTGAGGACCTCGCCTACGACCTCCAGTCATTCAAGCGTGGCACGATTGTCGGCGAAACCACCGGCGGCGGTGCAAATCCGTCCATGTCCGGTGGATCAGCCTCGCTCGGACACGGCTTTTTCGCTGACATTCCCACCGGCTATGTAGTCAACGCCGCCACCGGCACAAATTGGGAGGGAGTGGGCGTGAAACCCGATGTGAACGTGACCGCCGACGACGCTCTCGCCAAAGCGTGGTCTTTGGCTCTCGCTCGCGTCGGCCCAAATGCAGCCGACCCCGAGACCCGCGCTCTGCTTGCGGCGCTATCGTCGGCGAAACTCGATGGCCAACCTTCTCTTTCCACCGCGCAACTCATCGGCCGCTACGTTTCGAAATCTGGCGACGCGACTATGGTCATCACCGAAAGAGATGGCAACCTATACGGAGAAGTACGCTACAACGACGGCGAAGCCGCGAACATCATCTTCCGGCCTGCTGGCGGTGATCGTTACGTGCGAGTCGGATTTCCCGATGGCTTCTCTTTCGCCTTCGCTGAACGTGACGGAAGAATTGAACTGGTCCAACTGCAACCACCGCCGAGAGAGTCCCCGATCTGGGAGAAGCAATGAAATACAGCCCGCTCTAAACATCACGCCAACGGCCTCGCCTCCGCCACGCGCCCCGCTCGCTCACCGACTAGCGGCCTCCGCGTCCAATCTACGGAACCTTTTAATGCTAAACTTCGTACATTCAACTGAATATCAACGAGGAGGCCTTTCTATGCGCCGTTTTTACCTCACGTCTTGTGCGCTTGCGAGCTTACTTGCTTTTGCAATGGCCGCTGCCATCCCTGCTCACGCCGAGGAGTGGAACAAATCCTATAAGCTCACCGGCCGCCCCAATCTTCGCGTCATCACCAATGACGGCCATGTCGACCTTTACGCCTCGAGCGGCAACCAAATCGACGCGCATGTCACCACGAACGGCTGGCCCATTGGCGATCGCGGCG
>JBAQYT010000214.1:0-19279 GCA_049787175.1 Candidatus Acidiferrales bacterium
CGCGGGATACGCGTGCGCCTCCGCGGCGACGACCGGAGTCGCGGGAATCTCGCGGCCGTGCCCGTCTTCGTCAGCCCCAGCCGCAGCCGCGAGGCCAGGATGCGCGGGCTCGACGGTAACGAGCGCGCCTTCCGCTTCCTTCCAAAACACCAGACATGCGGCGGCGCCATCCCAATCGATGGAGAGAACGTCACCCAGGCGAATCTGATCCGTGGCGAGCAGGCTCGCGAGCGGATAGACCAGATGGCGCTCAATGGCGCGCTTCAAGTGGCGCGCGCCATATTTCATGTCCGTTCCTTCTTTAAGGAGAAATTCGCGGGCTGGCTGAGTTACGCGGAACAAGAATTTCCCCTTGGCGGTTTCGAGGACGCGCTGTTGCACCATGCCCAGCTCGATATCAAGAATCTGTTCGAGTTGAGGCTCGCGCAAAGGATGAAAGACGATGACCTTATCCAGGCGGTTCATGAATTCAGGCGAGAACTTGCGCTTCGCCGCTTCCTCTGCGGTGCGCTCGATCTTCTGCTCGAGCCGTGCAGGACTGTCCACTGCGGCGGCCACCGGCGCGAACCCCAATTTGCCGGTCATCAGTTCGGTAATTTCCGAGCCGCCGAGGTTGGAAGTCAGGAAAATCATGGTTTGCGACAGGTCCACGCGGCGATTATCGCCCAAGGTCAATGTGGCCTTGTCCAGCATGCCCAGCAGCAATTGCCAGAGCGCGTCGGACGCTTTCTCGATTTCGTCGAAAAGCAGAAATGAGAGCTTGACCTTCTCGGTATGAAATTGCGCAAGCGCTTCCTGCGTGATCAGCGGATGCGTCTCGCGGTGCCCCAGATACCCCGGAGGCGAGCCGATCAGCTTGGCGATTTCATGCGAGTGCTGAAATTCGGCGCAATCCACTTTGATCACCGCGCGCGGATCGCCAAAGATCACTTCCGCAGTTGCCTCGACCACGCGCGTTTTGCCGGCGCCGGTCGGGCCGAGAAACAGAAGATTGCCCACCGGACGCCCGGACGAGTTCAGTCCCGCGCGGAAGACCTGATACAGATCGACCACGGCTTGGACGGCCTCTTCTTGCCCCACAATTTTGCGCCGCAGGGCGGTCTCGAAATCGCGAGATTCGCGGCTGCGCTGTGTCGGGTCTAAATGCTGTGCTTGCGTCATGGCCTTACTCCCCCTTACCGATACGTCCGGCTGCCTTCTAGGGCGCGTGGTTTCACGCGCTCGAACTGCTCGAGCTTAATATCGACCGTGGAACGTAAGAGCCTGAGCTGGGTGACGAGCTCCTGGCCGGAATCGGAACGGTCCGGCAGAAGCAAAAGCGGAGGCGAGAGATCCGCCAGGTCCAGGTTGATAAGTCGCAAGGAATTCAGCAATTGCTTGACGTAAGGAGAGCGCGGATCAAAGAGCTCCACGCGGCTATTCACATCTTCCCTGAGGCGCGACCAATCCAGGTCCAGCAGGGGATGGTTACGGGAAACTTCGCGAACGACGTCGTCGGTGATGCGCGGTCGCTCGCCGAGCTTGGCCAGATAAAGCTGCTCGACTCGGCCGCGGCGGCGGACGTTGTGAACCAAGTAATAGGAATTGCCCTTGCGTCGTACGAAAGCCACGATCGCCCCCCTAAGAGCCTACCGTTCGCGTAGTGTAAGTGCCAGGCACTACGCTGTCAATGGTATGATGCAGCCTTCGAAGGCGGGTTGCTTCGTATCAGTAATTAGTACTTGAAAGCTCGCGCGGAGAGCGAAGACGCGATTCGCAGCGAAAACATCGAGCGTTTCGGCCGCGCGGCCTTCACTTTAGCCAACGACCTCCAGTTAATTAGATGGCAAATGGACCGTAGATGTTCCGCAAAGGTGCACCCTGAAGAAAAACTGGCGATGGTCAGTGAGAAATAAGGCGACGCACCATGTAATTTTGAAGAACTAGTCCCGCCCCGGATAATTGAAGCGAGGGCTAGGACCGGGAGTACTTAGGGCATGGCCAAGAAAAACGGCGGTGGTTGGAAACGAATCTATGAGACGGTGAAGCGCATTCCGCGAGGGCGCGTGGTCACCTACGGGTCGCTGGCGCGCTTGCTGCACGTGCGCGGAGGAGCGCGGACCGTCGGCTTCGCCATGGCGGGATGCCCCTCTGGCCAGGGAATCCCCTGGCATCGCGTGGTGGGCGCGGGTGGAAGGCTTCTACCGCGTGAACCGTACGCCAGCAAGCAGCGCATGCTGCTTGAAACCGAGGGTACAACATTCCTGGGCATGAAAGTGGATCTCGCGACGCACGAATGGAAGCCGGTCAAAAGCAGCTCGTCCTCCACAAGGCGGCGAAGCAAACCGAGTCGCGTCAAGGGCGGATTCGCGAAGCGGCGGCGGGTGTGATAAAAAAGTATTGGAGCCGCCAAAACGGATGAGTGAGCCAGTTGTCAAAGTCGAAGGACTGTACAAAAATTACGACGCCGTAGAGGCGCTACGCGGCATCAGTTTCGAGGTTCAGGAGGGCGAACTCTTCGGGCTGCTGGGCCCGAACGGCGCCGGCAAAACCACCACCATTGAAATTCTCGAAGGCTTGCGCACGCCCGATCGCGGAATCGTGCGAGTTTGCGGACTCGACCCCCAGCGCGAACCCATCGAGATGAGAAATCTGGCCGGCGCGTCGCTGCAATCCACTTCCCTTCCCGACAAAATGCGCGTCGCGGAAACTCTCGAAATGTTCGCCCATTTTTACAGAAATCCGCGTGACACCGAAGAGCTGCTCAGGCGTTTTCAGCTCCAAGAAAAACGCGATGCTTTCTATCACCATCTCTCCGGCGGGCAAAAGCAGCGCCTCGCGCTGGCCCTGGCGCTGGTCAACAATCCGCGCATCATTTTTCTCGACGAGCCCACCGCGGGTCTCGATCCTCAAGTGCGCCGCGAAATCTACGACATCCTGGAAGAATTGAAGAAAGAAAAGAAAACGATCCTGCTGACCACTCACTACATCGAAGAGGCAGAACGCCTTTGCGACCGCGTAGCCATTGTCGATTACGGCCGCGTGATGGCGTTGGGCACGCCGCGCGAGTTGAAGCAGCGCTCCGCAGGCACAACGCGAATTGAGGTCCGCCTCAGCCAGGCGCCTGTGGACGGAGCCCTCGGCCGCCTCGACGGCGTTTCCGAGTGGAGCAAGCAGGATGGAGTTTACGCACTGCGCTCCACCGCGCCTACGAAGACAATCGTTGCCCTGGTGAAGTATCTCGAAGCCGAAGGCATGGAATTGCAAGCCCTCGAAATGCAATCGCCGTCGCTCGAAGATGTGTTTTTGGAACTAACTGGCAGGCGTTTGCGTGAATAGCGCAGCAGAAGGAAGGCACGTTTGAAGCACACCTGGACTCTGACGATGATGCGCATCCGGCTAGCACTCCGGAATCGAGCGTTCTTTTTCTTCACCTTTATTATGCCGCTCATTTTTCTGTTTGGCGCTGTCACGTTTTTCGGCAGAGGTTCCAGCGCCGTTACCGCCTACGTCCTTGGCGCCATTCTAACCATCACAGTGATGGGCAGCTTCTGGGGCCTAAGCGTGCAACTTGTCACATTCCGTGAACAGGGTATTCTTCGTCGCTTTCGGGTTTCCCCGGTCACGGCAAGCGCTATGCTGGCATCGAGCGTCATCTCCAATTACCTGCTCACACTGCCGATCGTCGTCATCGAAATGCTGGCCTGTCAGTACTTTTTTCATCTCCGGTCCTGGGGCAACCTGTGGGAAATCTTCGTCCTTGTGACACTCGGATCGGCAGCCTTTGCAGCGTTTGGTCTGATCGTCGCTAGCGTCACCAATACCATGCAGGAAACTCAGATGATCAACAATCTTCTCTGGATGGGATTCCTGTTCCTCTCCGGAGCTACCATTCCGCTCGCAAAATTCCCCGGCTGGCTACAGCGTTGCTCATTGTTCATCCCAGCCACGTATTTGGCTCGCGGCCTCGAATCCGCGACCAACAACTTGGCCACAAAAGGCGAAATCGTAACGGATATCATCGCGCTTACGCTCGGTCTTGCCGTTGCCTTCGAGATTTCGCGGCAGATTTTTCGATGGGAACCCGAGGCGAAGCTCCCCAGGCGGGCCAAACTTTGGGTCATCGGCGCTCTAATCCCGTTCCTGTTCTTCGGAGCCTATGAAAACCTGCGAGGCACCATGCTCAAACATATGCATCAGGATTTTGAGTTCATCAGTGGAAGCAGCTCCGCTCTGCCGCGCGCTGCCCATTCAGTCCACGCTGATGCGATTCCAAACCGCCCTTCTTCTTCAAGTCCAGTGCATTGACGCCAACGCAAGCCGCTGTCCACGACGCACATTGCGATGGCATACTCACTACGCGAGACGTCGCCTCCCGAAGTGCTCGCCGAAAAACCAGAAGCTTTTCGCGCCGAGATACGCTTCGATTTTCACGAAGCGGTATGGATGATTACACTGCTGACGAAAGGTGCGGATCTGCCTGCGCTTGCATCCGCGGCGTGCGCCGTGCATCAATTCCGTGTACATTCATCCAATCCTGATGAACGGTGCATCTGGGCAACTTTAGGGGGAAACCGATGAAGATAGCAATCTTGGGCGCGGGCAACGTGGGCGGCGCGCTGGGCAAGGGCTGGGCCGCGAAGGAACATTCGATCTACTTCGGCGTGCCAGAGCCTCAGAGCCAAAAGATGAGCGCACTCCTCAAGTCCATCGGCAAAAATGCGCGCGCGGGAAGCGTGCACGACGCCGCGCAAAATGCGGACGTCGTTGTACTTGCGACTCCCTGGCCGGCTACACGCGATGCCGTCATCGCCGCGGGAAAACTCACCGGCAAAATCGTCATCGACTGCACCAATCCGCTCGAACCCGACTTGTCCGGCTTAACCGTTGGACACACCACTTCCGCCGGAGAGCAAGTGGCGCAGTGGGCCACTGGCGCGCGCGTGGTGAAAGCGTTCAACACCACCGGCGCCGGAAACATGGCCAACACCCATTATGGCGACAAGGAAATCACCATGTGCGTCGCCGGAGACGATGCCGCGGCAAAGTCGGTCGTGATGAAGCTGGCGCAGGACTTGGGATTTGAGGCTGTCGATGCCGGCCCGCTGAAGATTGCGCGCCTGCTCGAACCTTTTGCCATGCTCTGGATTTACCTCGCCGTCAAGCAAGGCCTTGGCCCGAATATTGCTTTCAAACTTCTGCGCCGCTAGCCAGCCCCGGCGCGCCGTCCAAATTGGACGGTTTGCCCCGCGCCGCCCGGATTCTGGAGCGCAATGGCGTTCAAACGGCATGCTATAATGCCGCTGTTCGTGGAACAGAAGTTTGTCGAACTGAAGTTCGCTGAACGAAAGTCCAAACCGTCCGCGGAGACCACGATGAGCCTGAAGAAAACCGAAAAAATCTGGCACAACGGAAAATTGATCAACTGGGATGACGCTCAGATTCACGTTATCGCGCACGTGGTCAGCTACGGCTCGGCGGTATTCGAAGGCATACGTTGCTACAAGACGCCGCAAGGCTCGGCGATTTTCCGATTGCGCGAACATATGGAACGCCTCCGCAATTCAGCCCACATTTACCGCATGGATTTTCCCTTCTCGATTGACGACACCTGCCAGGCCGCGCTCGACCTGGTGCGCGCCAATCACATGGACGCCTGCTACATTCGCCCCATCGTGATGCGCGGATACGGGGACGCTGGCGTGAATCCGTTCAATTGCCCCATTGACGTGTACATGGCTTGCTGGGACTGGGGCCGCTATCTCGGCGAGGAAGCCATTAAGAGCGGCGTTGACGTTTGCGTCAGCTCATGGAATCGCTCCGCGCCGAATACTCTGCCGCAAATGTCCAAGGCCGCCGCGAATTACATGAATTCGCAGCTCATTCGCATGGAAGCCATGGCCAATGGCTACGTCGAAGGAATCGCGCTGGACGTGAACGGCTACGTCAGCGAAGGCTCGGGCGAGAACATCTTCATCGTGCATCGCGGCAAAGTGATGACTCCGCCGCTGGCGAACTGCGTTCTGCCCGGCATCACCCGCGACACGATGGTGGAGCTGTGCAACGAGATGGGCATTCCTGTTTCCGAGCAGATCATTCCGCGCGAGATGCTATACATCGCGGACGAAGTGTTCTTCGCAGGCACGGCCGTGGAAGTCACGCCGGTTCGCTCCATCGACAAAATCAAAGTCGGCAATGGCGGCCGCGGCCCCATCACGAAAAAACTGCAGGACGAGTTTTACGCGCTTACCGGCGGCACAAAGGAAGACCGCCACGGCTGGCTCACGCCTGTCTCAGCGCCCGCCACCGCCGGCGTGCGCTAATTATTTTGTAGCTCACGTCCCGTTTGCGCCTTTTGCAAACTGCCGTGAGCTATTTTGCGTCCCGGCTCGGCCCGAAGGCCCGCATTCGCTTTCTTTCGGTGCCTCCTGCGCATCCTATACCTTCGGACATTTCACCCAAATATTCTCATTCTCTATCCGCACAGCAAACGCGCACACGGGCTGAATGTCCTCTTGTAGTTCGGGCACATCGTCAGGATAAACGTTCGCGGGATACGTATTGCGGCCGGTCGCGGGATCGTAACGGTAGTGATGCCACGGACATTCCAATTGCCCCTGCCAGATCGCTCCCTGCCACAGCGGACCCTTCATGTGCGGACACACGCCGTCCAGTGCGTGGATCACGCCATCCACATTGACGAGTACGAGCATGCGCCCGTTCGCGCGCGCGCCACGAACGCAGCCCGGCGGAACATCTTCCACGCGCGCTACTTCAATCCAGGAATCTCGCGCTAATTCGGGGTTTTTCGACATGCGGCAAAGAAGGAAGTGCAGTCGAAGCTGCGTCTTGCATCGAGAGGCAGCCCGACTGCACCATACCTGCAACATCGGGACGAAGCGTTTTTGTCTTTTCTAGTCACTCGTCACTACAGCGCATCTCATAAATGTTTTTCGTCGGGGCACGGCTTCAGCCGTGCCCAAAAGGTTCGGGAAATCAGGGGTTTTAACCCCTGAGGTCCGCAAACCATGCGATCGCGCCATTTATGAGACAAGTTCTAGCCACTTGTCACTGCCTTCCTTTACTTGCTTCTCGCGCCAGGCACAACCATGAACTTCGCGCAGTACGGCGACTCGCCCGGGAATCCGCGCCGGAAATGCCCCGACGGCCCTTCGCCCAAGTATTCCGAGAACCACGCCTCGTGCTCGATTTCCTCGTGCAGGATCGCCAGCGCCACGTCATACGTGCGCGGGTCTTTGCCGTTCGTAATGCCACAGATTTCCGTGTACACGCGGATCGCGCACCGCTCCGCTTCCACCAAGACTCCCAGCATCGCTTTCATGTCGCGTGGATCTTTCGGCAGATAAGCGTCCGGGCAGCCCGCATCCTTCGCGAAATCCTTGATGTCGCGCGGCAACGCGCCGCCAAGCTCGTAAATGCGCGGCGTCAGCACCTCAAAATGATTGCGGTCTTCGATGCGCGCGTCTTCGATGATTTCCTTCAGGCCTTCGCCATCGAAACCGATCGCGTTGACCCGCAGAATTGTGTAGTAATAAAACGTCGTCAGTTCAGCCGACGCCGCGCGGATGAGCTTCTTGATCAGCTCATCGACGTTCACTCCGGCGTTAACAACCATTTCCCGGGCTACTTTTCCCATTTCTCATTCCTCCTCGAAGATTTCAAATTGCATTGCGGTTTGCCGGTTACGTTTAACGCTTGCTGCTGTTCCCCTGCCAAACTCGATCATGCTGTACTCGGCCTCATCCCCGTTTTGTGTGGCGCGCGACGGCGGCAGCCTTTGCAATAGCCGCAGACGCGTAGCAGAAGATGCTCCATCTCAAAGCCGGCTCTTTGCCGGACCCGCTGTGGCAAGCGTCCCAGCGGCGGCATCGGATAGTCAGTCAGCTTCCCACACGAGAGGCAAAACAGGTGCGCGTGCTGGCTGCGCCCGTGAATGTGTTCGTAGACAAAGCCGCCTTCATCGACGGGAACGCGCTGCAGCACACCGCGATCGGCAAGCAGATCGAGCGTGCGGTAGATCGTGGCGCGCGATACGCGCTTGCCTCGATGATGCAGCCCGAAGAGCAAATCGTCCGCGGAGAAGTGGCCACGCTGCGTCTCGACAAAGTCGAAGATGAGTTCCCGCTCGCGCGTGCGGCGTGAAGTGGCCGATGAAGCGCTATGTTTGATACTTAGACTCATTCTCAACAGGTACGCACGCTAATATACGGCAAGATTCTTGTCAAGAGCATCCGCATTCGAACTGACCCATTACCCGCGGCGCCCGCTTGGCGGGGAACGCTTCGTGATTGCCCGCTGCCCTGTTAGAATCGCCCGTCTGCGGAGGTGTTGCGCATGTACCGGATCTGGCAGAAGCTCTGCGCGGAATTCATCGGCACGTTCCTGTTCGTGTTTTTCGCCGCCGGCGTGGTGTGCGCGGACCAAGCACTCCGTTCCGCCGGCCAGCCGGGAATTGGCCTCGCCGGCATTGCGCTGGTGCGCGGGCTGGCGTTTGCAATCCTGATTTGCGCGCTCTCGCAAGTCTCCGGCGGACACTTCAATCCCGCGATCACCATTGGCGCATGGGTCACGCGCAAAATCGGCTCGTGGCAGGCGCTCTCTTACGGCGTCGCGCAAATTCTCGGCGCCATGGCCGCGGCATGGACTCTGACGCGGCTGCTCCCGGAGCCGGTGTGGCGCGCCGCATCGCTGGCCACGCCCGATTTGGCCGCGGAAGTTTCGCGCACCCAGGGAATCCTCTTCGAGCTGGTGCTCACATTTTTCCTGGTCTTCATTTTTTTTGCGACGGTCTCCGATTCCCGTCCGGAGACTCCGCATTTCGCGCGGCTTGGAGGATTTGCTGCGGGACTCACGATTTTCGCCGGCATGCTCGTCGGCGGTCCCTACACCGGCGCTTCCATGAACCCCGCGATGGTCCTGGGAACGGCGGTCTTGTCGCACCACTGGGTGAATCACGGAGTATATTGGGCAGGACCGATGCTGGGCGGCGTGATCGGCGGCTGGATTTATCACACGCTGTTCGTCCGAGGCTCCTGACTTCCGGTCTGGCCATCGTTGCATTTCAGACAATCGGCCCCGCACAATGATTGCCCTGCCCTGATTGCGCGTGCTACGTTCAACACCATAGTTCCTCAAAACATAAAGGTGACTCATGGCCGTCGCTGTTGATGATCTGTTGCGCAAAGCCGTCGAGAGCAAAGCATCCGACCTGCATTTGAAAGTTGGCAACCATCCTTACTTGCGCGTCGATGGCATCCTGCAGCCGATTGCTGACATTCCGCGCGTCACGCCGGAAGAAATGCTCTCCATGGCGTTCAGTATGATGACCAACCGCCAAAAGCAAAAATTCAAGGAGACCGCTGAGCTGGATATGGCCTACGGCGTTGCCGGGCTTGGACGCTTCCGCGTCAATGTGTTCCAGCAGCGCGGAAACGTCGGCATGGTCCTGCGCGTGATTCCGACGAAGATTCGCACCATTGAAGAACTGAACCTCCCCACAATTATCGAAAAAATCTGCGAAGAGCAGCGCGGGCTCGTGCTCGTCACCGGGACAACCGGCTCCGGCAAATCGACGAGCCTGGCGGCGATGATTGACCGCATCAATTCGATTCGCCCGGAACACATCATCACCATCGAAGATCCCATCGAGTATTTGCACCGCGACAAGAAAGGATTTATCAACCAGCGCGAAGTGGAAGTGGACACGTCGACATTCTCCACGGCGCTGCGCGCTGCTCTGCGTCAGGATCCCGACGTGATCCTCGTCGGCGAAATGCGCGACCTGGAAACCATTTCTACGGCGCTGCTCGCTGCGGAAACGGGCCATTTGGTCTTTTCGACATTGCATACTTTGGACGCAACGGAAACGATTCAACGCATCATTGCCGTGTTTCCTCCTCCCGAACAAAAACAGATCCGCTTGCAACTGGCTTCCACGCTCAAAGCGGTGGTCAGCCAGCGGCTCGTGCGCAAAAGCGACGGCGTTGGCCGCGTACCCGCGGTTGAAGTTCTGATCTCGACCGGATACATTCGCGACTGCATCATCAATCCGGACAAGACGCGTTTGATTCGCGACGCGCTTGCCGCGGGGACCAGCCAGTACGGCATGCAGACATTCGACCAATCGATTTTCGAGCTGTATACGAAGAATCTGATTACCCTGGAAGAAGCGATGATTCGCGCGACCAATCCGGACGAATTCAAGCTGCGCATTCAGGGAATACGCTCGGCTGCCGATGCGGCGCGCGAAGAGATGGAGCGCCAGATGACCGAATTCGAGCGCACCGGCGCAAGCCGGCGCTAATCGGCATCGCAGCGATTTTGTTGGACGCTTTGACTACGGACTACAGACAACTCGATGGCATACATTGCTTCCAAGAATCCGTGGTACGCATTTTTCTTCGGCCTGCGCGGCTTGCTGCGCCTGTTCGTCATAATCCTTGCGCTGGCGTATGCGATCTTCGTGTGCGCGGCACTGGGCATCGGAGATGGCGGCCGGTTCCTTCCCCGCTTCGCTGAAGCTGCCAGCATCGCCGCCGGGCGTACGGAAATCATCACACTTGTCACAAGGCTTTTTTCAATTGCGCTCTGGTTTGGCTTGCACAGCAGCATCGAGCCGGGACGCTGGGGCTTCTACCAGATGTTTTCCGACGAATGCGAGGACTACGATTGGTGGGGCCGGCGCGTCACGGATCGCCGGCGGTAATCTCTCCCCGCTCCGTTTTTCGTTTCCTTTGCGGTGACATCCCGACTTCTTGCTTGCACAATGCTATCCTCTTAGCGTGCGCTCTTCCTCTCCGCGAAAATTCCCTACCGAATCGCAACTTTACGCCGCTGCGCTCCGCGCCCTGATGCGCCGCGCGCATTCCGTGCACGAAATGAAGAAGTATCTTGCGGCGCGCGCGGAAGACCCTGAGCACGCCTCGGCCGTGCTTCAACGGCTGAAAGAGCACAACTACATCGACGATGCGCGATACGCCCGCGACTTTGCGCGCGCCCATGCGCAAGGCCGGCGGCAGGGAAAGTTCAGAATTGCGCGCGAACTGCGCAAGCGAGGCGTGCCCGATCGGCACATCGAAGCGGCGCTCGAGACTGTATTCGCGGAGACCGACGAGAGCGCCTCTGTGCGGTCGAGCCTGGAACGCAAGTTGCGCCACGTTCGCGGGCCGCTCGACGAGCGCAAGCGCGCCTCGATTTATCGCAGCTTGCTGCGCGCGGGATTTTCCGCCGACGTGATTCGCACAGAGCTGCGCGCCGTGACCAAGGCAGCGGCGGAATCCGACGGGACCCTCGCATTTCCCGAGCCCTTGGGCGAGGACACCTGAATCTGGCCAAAATGAAAGCTGCCCTTATTCGGAGTGCAACGCTTGCACCACGTCGACCCGGGCAGCGCGAATTGCAGGAAGCGCCGAGGCGATCGCCGCAGCCCCGAGGATTACCGCGGCGGAAACGACCAAAGGCAGCACACCCGGCAGTTGCACGTCCGCGACGTACTTGCCAATCAAACGCGCGAAGGCAAAACCAACCAGCACGCCAGCGGTTACGCCTATACTCGCGATCACCAAGCCCTCCACAAGAACGTTGGTCAGAATGTTTCGTGGCTGCGCGCCCAAAGCCATGCGAATCCCGAACTCACGCGTACGCCCGCTCACCGAAAATGCGAGCACGCCCGCTACTCCCACCACGGAAATCAGAAGCGCCACGGTGGCGAATCCGCCAAACACAATAGCATTCAGCCGGTCCGGCGTAAGGACCTCCGCGCGAATATCGCCCAGCGTGCTGGCTTGCTCGACGGGCTGGTCCGACGACATCTCGTGGATCGTGCGCGTGATGGTGGGAACCAGCGCGTACGGATCGTTCTCTGTGCGCACGAACAGCCGGCCGCCCCAACCCTCTTGATCGTTTGGCTGATACACCGTCATGGCCGGCTGCGGGATGATGTTTTCATCGTCGAAGTCCGGCACCACCCCGACGATGCGCCGCGGCTCGCCGCTGATGCCGATGAACTTGATCACGCCGTCCGTCCACCACAAGTGCCGGTTCACGGCCACCTGCCCAGGGAATAATTTTTGCGCCAGGCCCTGGCTGATAATCACCACGCGTTCGGAGCCATCCCGGTCGGTGTCTCTGAAATCGCGGCCCTCAAGAACCGGAATGCCCAAGGTCGCGAAGTATCCCGGTGATATCGAGCGGAACCGCGCCCGCCAATCCTCCTGGCCGTTCTCCCTCGGTGCGCCTTCCGCGGCGAATGTGAAACTGATGCTCAGCATGTTAGCGTCACGCCAGGGAACGCCGAAACCGGAGGCAACGTGCTCGACTCCCGGCAGCGCGCTGACCTGGCGCTGCACGTCACGATAAAAATCGCGCACCTGTTCCGGCGTTCGCCCGTACGACATCACCGGCAGGTTCACCGCTAGAACGTGCGCCGTGTCGAATGGCGCCTGCATCTTTTCCAACACCAGCAGCGTCGTTAAGAGCGCTCCCGCTCCGGCGAGCAACAGGAACGAAGCGGTGATTTGTATAACGGCGAAAATGCGCAGCCGCCGGGCGCTGCCGCTGGTCACGCGGACGCCGCTGCTCGACAATCCCGGCCCTTGCGATGCTCCTGCGGAAGGCAACCGCGGGACATACGCCAGGAAAACGGCGGCGATCAGCGCGAGCGCGATCCCAATCCAAACTAGGCTGGAATCGAGCTTGAGATCGAGAGCGCGGACAGAGAAACGCGAAGCGTACCGGGCCAGCACCGCCACCATCGGCGCCGCGATCAGAACCCCTGCCAGGGCGCCGCTGCCGCACATCACAAGACTCTCCGCCAAAAGCGAACGACGCAGCGCGGCCGTGGTTGCTCCCAGCGCCGAGCGTATGGCCAGCTCCGATTCGCGGCGCACCGTTCGCGCCAGAATCAAGTTGGCCACATTCGAACAGGCAATCACGAACAGCAGGCCGGCAGCCGCGAAGAGCACCCACAAGATGGTTCGCGCATTCGAATTGATCTGATCGTGCAAGCGCGTCACGGCGATGGTGAAGTGATCTGGTGCCTTATATACGTCCGGGTGCGCCGCCAGCATCCCCGCGTAGACCGTGCGGAGCTCTGCGCGCGCGGAGTCCAGGTCCGCGCCGGGAGCAAGCCGCGCGAAAACCTCGGTCATGCGATGCTCGCGCCCCTGCACCATGGTGGCCGATAGGTGGTGCGGGCTCGTGACCACGTTGGCGATCAGCTGCGTTTCGACTGGATACGGCACCGATGGTTCCAATACCCCGACGATGACCGCGGAGCGCGTACCCTCGATGCTCCCCAGCCGCACCGTCTTTCCGATCACGCTGGGATCGGAGTGCATCGAGGTGGTCCAGAATCGATACGTCAGCACTGCCGCACCTGTCGCATTTGGGCCATCGTCGCTGGGACCCAGCAAGCGCCCCAGCACCGGGCGCAGTCCCATCACTTCGAAGTAATGGCCGTCCACAACGCCGGCATGGATCTCGCGCGGGACGCCAAGTCCCACGATGGTGAAGTCGATCTCCGAGAAAGTACCGAGTTCCTTGATCGTCTTTAGGTTGCTGCCGATGTCCCGGATTTCCGGAACGGAGAACGTTGTATTATCGACGCCGATGCCCGGGGCGCTCTGGCGCACGTAAAGCAAGCGATCTTCGTCGCGGTTGGCGAGCGGCCGCAGCAGCACGCCGCGAACAACGCTGAAGATCGCCGCGTTCGCGCCGATACCGAGAGCCAAGGTAACGGCCACGGTGATCCACAACGCCCGCGCGCGCGCCAAGGAACGTATCGCAACTCTCAAATCGTGAAGAAATCGCATGTTCCGGCCTCCGTTGCGGTGATTGTACACTACCTTGGCAATCTTCCTGATTCCTGCTTAGTGAGTCAGTTTGAATTTTCTTGATCGCGACACAAGGAGTCAAAATTCAAACTGACCCATTACCAATTCCTCCTAGCCGCCGGCAATCGCACCAATGATGAAAAACGGCTCTTTGCCGGAAGCGACGGCCTCGGGAAGGGGCGCGTCAGTCGATTCGTGAGACAAATCCTGCTCACAGGCAAAGAAGCGTACATAAGGGCGGCGCTCCAGCGTGCCATGCTCGCGAATCGTGCCGCGCAGCATCGGATAGCGCGCCTCGAGCGCGTCGAGCACCGAACGCTGCGTCACCTGTCCTTGCACCTCGATCTCCACGTCGCCATCGACGTGCGCCAGCGTTCGCAAATGCTGCGGAAGCACCACGGTAATCATTGCAGCGTCTGCACCTCAACCGAGAGCACCGCGGGCAGATCGCGCACGATCGGCGCCCATGAATCTCCCGCATCGGCCGAAGCGTATACTTGCCCGCCCGTGGTGCCGAAATACACGCCGCATTTATCCAGCGAATCGACGGCCATCGCATCGCGTAGAACATCCACGTAGCAATCGCGGTCCGGCAAACCTTTGCCAAGCTCCTGCCATTCGTTTCCGCCAGTGCGGCTGCGATAAACGCGCAGCTTGCCGCCCATCGGATAGTGCTCGGAGTCGCTCTTGATGGGCACAACGTAGATCGTTTCCGGCTCGTGCGCGTGCACGTCAATCACAAACCCGAAGTCCGTCGGCAAATTGCCGCTGACCTCGCGCCAAGTGTCGCCGGCGTTGTCGCTGCGCATCACGTCCCAGTGCTTCTGCATGAAGAGCACGTTTGGACGCGAGCCATGTAGCGCGATGCGATGCACGCAATGGCCAATTTCAGCCGTTGGGTCGGGAATGTAGTTGGACCTCAGCCCCTGATTGATTGGCTTCCAACTCTTGCCGCCATCGTCGGTGCGGAAAGCACCCGCGGCGGAGATCGCGATGTAGATGCGATTCGAATTGCTTGGATCGATCAGGATCGTGTGCAAACACATGCCGCCAGCGCCCGGCTGCCACTTCGGGCCGGTGCCGTGGCCGCGCAGGCCGGAAAGTTCGCTCCAATTCTGTCCGCCGTCGGTCGAGCGGAACAGCGCGGCGTCTTCAATTCCTGCGTAAACCGTCTCCGCCTCGGTGAGCGACGGTTCCAAGTGCCAGACGCGCTTGAATTCCCACGGATGCTGCGTGCCGTCGTACCACTGATGCGTGGTGAGCGGTTTGCCGGTTTCTTTCGAGGTGTCATAGACGAACTTATTGCTCCCAACTTTCGGGGGCATGCCGCCGGCCGGAGCGGGCTCGCCGGGCGGCGTGCCGGGCTGTATCCAAGTTTTGCCGCCGTCATCGGAGCGCTCAATAATCTGGCCGAACCAATCGCTCGCCTGCGAAGCGTAAATACGATTCGGATCCACCGGCGATCCTTTCATGTGATAAACAGGCCAGCCCGCGAAGTGCGGTCCGCTAATCTCCCATTTTTCGCGCTTGCCGTCCGACGTCATGACGAACGCGCCCTTGCGCGTCCCGACCAGCACTCGTACCGTGCTCATCGATCCTCCTTCAATTTTGTTCTCAGCGCGTTTACCTATCGCTCGCTGCTCGCCGAGATTGTACGTCAGCGCGGGCCAACGGAGTCAGCCGTGCCATCCGACCACTTCGGAACCAGAACCATAAGCACGGTCAACCGATCCAGAGGGTCCTGAGATGTCAGAACCGGAGAACCTTTAGCGTTTTCACCCATTGCTAAAGGATCCGTTCCAGGACTGAAAAACATCAGGTGAGGATGCCAGTCGTGGACAGCGCCATCATTCAGGTATTGCTGTTTCGAAAGCATGTAGCACATCGCGCCGGGTTCGAGCTTCGGCAATTTGTTCGTGTCGAACGCGGCTTTGATGTTGTCGGCCATTTGACTTTTGGATTCCCCGGCCAGTATCAAGTCGGTCTTCTTGATGGTGATCGGAAGATAGGTTCGCGCCGCCGCCGGATTGAGGCACAAGGGCCCGCGCAGCTTGGGATTCCAAAAATTCGGATCGTCGGTTGGAGCGGTCCACCCTCGTTCCACAATGCATACGAATCCGTTCGTGCCTTTGACCGCGGTTTCGTAGCCGTGGCGTCCGAGGACCAAGACCTCGGCGTCGCGGGAGATGGATTCCGGCGCCGCGCTGCGCGCCAAGGCGACTTCGGCATTGCGATCCGCCATCATGTATTGGCTAATTGGAGCCATGCGCGGATACGGCGCTTTAGAGTCCTGCGCCTGCGCTGACCATGCCCCGCTCAACACGATGCCCAGCACGGCCACCAGCGCGAAGCTTCCTATGGCGATCATCCTGATTATTTTTGGGTTCAATGGTTTTCTCCTCAGATAAAACCAAAACTCAGCGCGACACGCGCAGCGGGATGAGCGCCCGAATGCGGCTATCGCGCAGGAAAATTCCCAGCCAAGTCAAAATCCCAAAAGCCACTGGAAAAAAGATCAACGGCACAGGACCTCCGGTATGGGCATTCGCAAAGGTTGCCCCTCCCAGATAGCCGGTGAGTAGAATCGCTCCCAAAACCGCGGTCGTCGGAATCACATAGAGCAGTGTGCAAATCAGCAGGACCACGCCGATGATGACGATCTCCTTCACGGAGAATCCCGCCTTCGCAGACGCGGCCATCACACTGGGCACCTTCATCACCTTCGTTACGCCATCGAAGCACAGAAACAGGGCCACCAGCGCCGAAATCACCCGGCCAGTCCAGAGCGCGCCCTTTGACGGGGTGGTGGCTTCCATAACGGATTGCATCAATCCTTACCTCCTGTGTTTTTTGATCGCCGAGAAGAGCCTGCGCCGCAGAAGATTGCTTTTATCCCCACGATCGCAGACTCGCGCTCTTCGGCGTTCCCTTACGCCTTCGCCGAGCTTGTCTGCTGCGGACGCATTTGCTTCATCATCTGGCGCATCGCGGCCATCTGCCCCGGCGAACGCTTTTCGCTCCAGGCTTCGAAGCGCTCCGCGGCCTTCTGCAAGTGCGCAGCGAACTCCTTGTTCATGAAGCGCTGGCGAGCCTCCGCTATGGCCGGCTTCAGACGCTCCCACACTCCGACAAATTCCCCGCTCGTTTCGAAGAAAAGATCTTCGTGCAGCAAACCATAATTCAGCATCGCGCATGCTTGGTCCCAATAGCTGACTACCATCATGAAGAATGCGCCCTGCTCTGTCCCCATCGGTGCGATTTTCATGGCTTCATCGAGATTCTCCGCGAAGTAGTTCTTGAAAAACCAATCGCGTGCCTGGCGCAGCCGCGACTCGCGCCGCAAATCGTAAAGTTGCAGTTGAAGCTGCCCTTGTTCGTGCGTCGGTTTCGTTTCCATCTTCATTTCTCCCTTTTCGTTTTATGGCCTTCCGGATTCACTGCTCTAATTCCAAACTCGCTTTGAGGGCTATCGCTCGAAACACAGTCTGCACACATCACTTGCATTATGCAAGTGAAAAATGCTAGGTTAACAATATGACCAAACACGAGGCCCTCGGGAAAAGGCGCTCGCCCTGCCCGCTCAATGCTTCTGTTGAGATGCTCGGCGACCGCTGGTCGCTCTTGATCCTGCGCGACATGATGGTGTGGGGATTCAAAACTTACAAGGAATTTCTCGCTTCGCACGAGAAAATTGCGACCAACGTGCTGGCCGACCGCCTCCGCAAATTGGAAGCATACGGAATCATTTTTTCGGAACCTGACCCTTCCGATGGACGGAAGTTGATTTATGCCCTCACAGCAAAAGGCATCGACCTGGCGCCAGTGCTCGCGGAAATGGTCCTCTGGGCTGCCCGGCACGAAAAAACCGGCAACCAGGAACTCATCCGCCAACTGAAAGGCGATAAAGAGCAAGTCATCGCGCACATCCGCAAAATCTGGGCGGAAAAGCAAAACTCCTCAAACAAGAGGTAGTAGGTCAGTTTGAATTTCCTTGATCGTGGCACATCGATGCTGAGTGACGACTCGTTTCCTTGGAGTGCGGCGTCTCGACGCCGCCTTGCCACATATCCCGACATTTAAGGGCATTTCTCGCTGGCTCACCAACCACGCCGCAACGGAAAATGAAAGCTGTTGAAGTGTCCCTTCCTTTCGCGCGCTTCCCCCGCGCGATGTATTCGCTGTTGCTGTTGCCTGGAGTGCCACAGGCTCTCAGCCTGTGTGTCTTGCGCGGCGCGGCTTGTCGCACTCGGCGTCCAGACCCTCGCGCCTTCCGCGAAGTTCTGCGTCTTCTCGATGCTCAGTGACGACTCGCTTGTTTGGAGTGCGGCGTCTCGACGCCGCTTTGCCATCCAATTGTGGCTGTTCCGAGGTGTTGTCTCGGGTATCGGCGCGGCCCCATACAGTTCCACCTCAAACCGCTCCGCCATCTCCTACGGTGTCATTCCGCCTGCCCTGAGGAACGAAGGGAACCCAGTCGCCCGCCTTCCGGGCGAATAGCGGTGAGGTCCGCTGTTTGGACTCCGGTGGGTCCGACAGACTCCCGAAACCGGAGAATCTGCTTTTCAGCTTTTCCGGTAACAACATACTTGGCTAACCCCACCGATTGTCGTGAGTCTGGCGAAAACGCGGCTTATGGTCGTAGCGTCCACACCAAGGCCGCGCCTCCGAGAAGGAGACATCCGTGCACCCAACGTGGATAGGTCCGTTGTTGTGCACGAATGGAGTTTTTCGGGAAGCAAAGCCTCCAAAATCCGGATACCGCCAGACTCACAAAAAGCGTCCAGAAATACCATCCACGCCATATGAGACAAGGAATCGCCAATATCAGTAGCAGGACACCCACTGCTCGAACCATGGGAACACTACTCATGAAGCGTTCTGTACGCCCAGGCATGGCTATGTGGCAAATTCCCGAGAGCACAAGCAACCCAATAATGCTCCAGACATAGATGGCGTCGGCCATACCGTCAGCTTATCTTACTCAAGGCCTTCCGTTGGTTAGCAAAGCATATGGGTACCGCTCTTTTCCCCTTGACAAGCTGTTTATATAATGGTACATAGGTCCATGTTCGGGCATTTTTGCTCGGCCAAGCCACCTTCCGGTGGCTATTCGTTTTTATGGCGAGGCGCCATTGCAGGCGAAAGTCCCGTGAATCTAATCGCTGAAGATATGAATTATTAGAACTCGCCGTAACTTCCGGAAAACACACGGTTGGACCTGTTTCTAATCGCTGAATTTCGCGGTTTTTCGAGTCCAATTTGCATTTTCGGACAGTACGCACTTAAGATGATTCGGCCTTAGCGGGCAGACAGAGTTTCGAGGGCACATTGAGCGAACTGAAGTGGCCGGGCAATAAGATTCGCGAGACGTTCCTGAAGTTTTTCGAGGAGCGCCCTGGAGCAAATCATAAGCGCGTCAGAAGCTCCTCGCTCGTCCCGGCAAACGA
>JBAQYT010000215.1:0-1516 GCA_049787175.1 Candidatus Acidiferrales bacterium
TCCACGTCGCCTAAATTCAACTTCTTCGCTTGTCCGTTGATGGGCTGTAGCCACATCGAAGTTCCCACGCCGTCGTGTCCGCTCACCAAAAGAGATTTTCCGTCCGGCATCCAGATCGCGCGCATAACGTCGCGGTCGATTGCGCGAGTCACATCCGTGCCGTCGCCGCCGCTTGATGGCGCGACAAAAATTTCAACCTGATTGTTCGCGTCGCCGTCCTTGTTATACCAATACGCAACCTTTGAACCATCAGGCGATAGCACGCCCGCGCTTTCGAGCTTTTCATGCGATGTCAGTTTCCGCATTTTCCCGCTATCGACATCGAGAATCTGCAACGTGGTTTCGTCGCCATCGCCCGGCTCCGCCGTTTCCTGCCGTGTAATGAGCAGTGACTTGCCGTTGGGCGACCACGAAAGCGGAGACGATGGCGGCGACGGAGGGAAAACAATGGGCAAGCTCCATGTGCCCGAGGTCACGCGCTGCCCATCGCCTCCATCGCTCGATATCAGCCACACGTGAGACGGCTCGGCCGCCGCGGTTTCAAGAAAGTCCGTGTCGCCCACTTCGAATGCGTCGTGATGCGCTTCAATCGCTTTTTTGTCGGCAGGGTCCGGTGTCACGTAGGCGATCATCGCTCCATCGGGGCGCCACGCGAATTGCTCCACTCCATCGGGCGCGCTCGTGATTTTCTTGGCGTCGCCGCCGTCCATGGGCAATATGAAAATCTGCGGCGTTGCGTCTTTGCTTTCGTCCGACGCGGCGACGAATGCCAGCCGATCCCCATTCGGAGACCAGCGCGGCGAGCTTGCATGCTTGTGCCCGGAAGTCAGCACACGCTGTGCGCCGGTAGCGATGTCGATGAGCGCAATCTCGCTGTCCGTGCCGTCTTCTTTCATGTTGATATGCCCCACAACGACGGCAATCGATTTGTCATCGGGCGAAATTTGCGGGTCGGAGACAGTGACCATTTTTTCCGTGTCGGACACTTGGAACTGTTTCTGCTGCGCCTGCACCAATGGCGAAGAAAATGCGCAGAAAGCTGCTGCCAAAAGGGCGGCGCCGCACGTGCAAATTATCGCGGATGCGGAGGGTTTCCGACTCTTGCTTGCAATTGCCGTCGTTTTCGACATTCCGTCAGCTCCTCATGCATTTTTGATTCAAGGCAGATAGGGCATTGTATCTGTACTTTCCACGAATTTCTTCAGGCCTTCTTCCGCGGCCGGGCGATTGAACAGCTCGCAAAAAATCTCGATCTCGCGCCGCAGCTCCTCGTGAGGAATTGGCTTGACGAAGCGCTTCGCCGCGACGGTTGTCCCGCGATCGAATTTGCGTATTTGCGCCGCAGTCGTCCGCGCCACGGAGAGCGCCTCGCCCTCGGCCGTCACTTGGCTGACTAATCCGGCAGCTTGTGCTTTCGCAGCGTTGAAGCTTCGCCCGGTCAGCAACATGTCTCGGACTACGGCGTTTCCTAAATCGCGCTTCAGCCGGGGTATCCCGCCGAAACCAGGAATCAATC
>JBAQYT010000218.1:0-7529 GCA_049787175.1 Candidatus Acidiferrales bacterium
CATGGTGCCCGCGCCGAGAACGGCGACGGTTTTGATTGCGTCGATTGACATTCAGGCCTCAGCGAAATTGAAATGGTAGCTGCGATGCGGCAAGAGCATATCCCAGCGAGGGATTTTCGCCAACGGCGCGGGCAAGAAAAATGCCCAGTGTCCGAAAATGAAAATTTGGCTCAACAGATCGACAAATTCAGCGATTAGAAAGGGCTCCGGTTGTTTGTTTTGTATAAGTTGCATCGAGTTCTAATTATTCATATCCCAAGCGATTAGAATTCAAAAAAGCGCATAAAAAGCGAAAAGCCGCGTTTCCGCGGCTCACCTCCGGTTAAGTTGCGTGCAGCCCCGCCACAGGCGGGCAAGGTGAAAGTTCCAGACTGCGCCTTACTGTATACCATAGAGTTAACTATAGGTCAAGGAAAAACACCAATTCCCCTAAGACACGATGGTTAGTCCTGCGCGGGTACAGACTTGGCAGTCGCGGTGCGCGCTGAACTGCGGCGGTAGAGCCAGACTTTGACACAGAAAATCACCAAGATGATCAGTGTCGCGAGTTCGTTGGCGATCTGGGTCACGTTAACGATATGCGACGGGAAGACGGGCCGGCCATTGATGAGATCGAATGAGTATGGACGCAGAAGATTGACGCGGGCGAACAGTTCGTTAATGAGGCCGCCAATCAGGAGGTAGTAGCTGAGGGTCATGGCGACGGGGTGGGTATAGGCCCAGAAGCCGCGGCTTTGGCGCGACGCGGCGTAGTAACCGAGCAAAGTGAAGAAGAGGGCAAAAACGGTGAACCAGTGAAAGAGTCCAAAGACGCCAGGGCCGGGACGGGCGCCGCGAACAAGGGGAATATCGAAACGGTAGATCAGGAGCGAGAGGCCCATGGCGACGACCATGGAGATCGTGTAGCCGAGGCCGCGAAACTTATGGCGCGGGGTGCCTTTGGCGGCGAGGAGATTCATCGCACCAAAGACGAGCGCGGCGATGCAGGCGACGGTGTGAATCCAGCCGATGATAGAAACGTCAGCGATGCGCATGGAAGCCTCCGAATGTCAGCTCTGTTCAACGATCTCGCGCAAGAAAGCGATATAGTTTTCAAAGGCGCGGCGGCCGGTTTTCGTGAGACGCACGCGGGTGCGCGGCTTCTTTCCGACGAAATCTTTCTCCATTTCCAGATAGCCGGACTGCTCCAAGGTGACGAGGTGAGCGCCGAGATTGCCGTCGGTGGCACCGACGATGGCCTTCAGGCGCATGAATTCCAATTGTTCGCGCGCGGGCAAAGCCTTCAGCGCGGCCATGATTTTCAGGCGCGCTGGCTGATGGATGATGAGATCAGGCTGGTCTATTTTTCGGTCCATCGCTTAAACCTTCCTGAGCCAGAAGCCGCCGAGAATCAATGCGCCGCCGCCTACTCCGGCCATCCACAAGAGAAAATGCTGCGGGAGCCAGAAGTATCCGCCTACGGTGAGCGCACCAAGCGCCACGCCAAGAACAGCCATACGCGTAGCGCGCATCCAAAGGCCAAGAAGCACGTAACAAAGAGCGACCAGCAAAGGGAAAAACGCATCAACCTGCAGGCCGGACTTCGGCGGCAAAATCGCGAACAAGGCCTCGATGAAAAGGAAGACGGCAATGAAGCTTGCGGCGTAGCGCCAGCCAAAAGAAGACTGCGAGCGGCCGGCGGCTGCGCGCCAGCTGATCCAGAAGCTCCCGATGATGCCGGCAACAGTGAGAATGAGCCAAATTCCATACCATCGCGGCCGGAAATAGGTGGCGGCATAACCAACGATCCAGATCGCGCCCCAGAGGAAGAGATGAGCCGAGGCTTTCTGGTAGTGGTAAGCCTGGCCGCTGTGCTGTTCGGCGCGGGCAATTTCCTTGAGTGCGGTTGCGGCTTCTTGGGGCTGAATCATGTCGGCCTCCTTGGCGACTTCCAGAGTACTCTACAAAACAGAGCACTCTAGTGTCAAGGGAAATTTTAAAGGATGCGCGGCGGCGGAATTTGGGAAGAGAAAGTTCAGTCCCGCGGCGGTTTGCCGGGAGGGCGCTAGGATTACTAACGGTCGCGGAGATTCAATTCGATAAAGGGATGCTCCTGGGTCACCGAGACTGCTTCAAGAGCACGGATTAGAGGAGGACCGATGATTTCGCCTCCGGCGTCGCAAACGCGCTCGAATTCGATTCGCTCAACAAGCATGCTCGTGAATTGCTCACGCCATCCCTTTTCTACCTCGAGCGCGACCGCGAAAGCGCCATATTTCTCCGGCGTGTGAGCAACCGACGGATCCTGGCGGCTTAGCCGGTCACTATCTGTCCGGGAAAGGAATTCACGGAACTCCTCAAGTTGGGCTAGGACTTTCCTGCCCTCTCGCGATGGCGCCTCGAGAAGATGGCGAAACGCGAGACTCACAATCACGACGAGAGCGACAAAGATGGAGAGTTGCAGCGATGTAAGAGCTGCCAGCAAGCCAAATCCGATGAGCGCCGAGGATGTGAGGAACACTGGGGTGAGATCGCTGGCCGTGATGCGCAGTCTGCTGGTTGCGCCCACTGGAAATTCGCGACGCAGTTTTTTCAAAGTTGCGGGCCACGCGCGCAGCGCTGCGTTCAAGGAAAAAACGCCCAATCCTATAAACATGGACGCGTAAAGGATAAATCCAAGAGAGAAGTCGCCGGCGGGAGCCCCCGGATGGTTGCCGAAGAAAAGCAGAGGAATCGAAACGATGCAAACGATTGTGCCTGCCAGCCAGAGTTTAGAGTGGGGGGAGAGGAGTCTCGGGCAGGCGATGGCATCGAGTGTTTTCTGGAATCTCTCCGCAAGAGATCGAAGGCGGCTGTTGTCACACCGTTCGGAGAATTCCCCGAAAAGCAACGTCGCCAGTGCGACCTCCTCACTCGCAGCAGGTGGCGTTGGAGCATGCAGGTTGGTCAGCCGAAACGAACCTTCAACGGGTTCAATCGAGAGCTGGCGCTGCTCCGCAAGAGAGATGATTCCGGCCGCAAACGCACGTTCGCACCTACCGTTCTCTCGGAGATAGGCCGCCAGGCTGGGCGATATGGCGAGCGGCGGCTCGTAGCGAACAACACGCGATCTGGACGAAAACGGACGAAGATGTAACACGGCGGCCATGCAAGAAAAAACCGCGGCGACGGCAGCCAGCACGCTCCACACAATCACGATTAAGTCGTGATAATCGGGCAGCATAGTTTCGCAGGAATTGAAACGGAATGATGATACTCCTCCAGTGAAGCCAAAGACGAGCGGTTTGCGGAAGACTTTACTGGGGTGGGGCGGCGTCGGTGACTTCGCGGATGATTTGCTTGGCGCGAGTTTCGTCTTCTGGCAAGACGCGGACAGCGAAAGGAGCGGCGGGTTTATTTGTGCGGGCTTCGGAGCCCGCATCGTCCTCCTCGGACTCGGGAGTGCGAACGTAGCAGTTGATGCCGATTTCGGCGAGGCAAGATTTTAGTGCCTCGGCCAGCATTTCGTCATTGCCGGACCAGACTTCCGCCGTGGCATCTTCGAGATAGAGCTCGTGCGCGAAAGATTCGTGACGAACGTCATCGGCGCGTTCGTCGTCTTCCGCGGGAATTTCGGCGCTGGTGTCGTCTTCGTTTTCGACATCGAGCACGCCCGATGCGGCGTCGTTCGCGTGCAGCGGATTGGCGAGGATGGAATCAAGAATGGGCTGCGCCTGAGGCAAATTCGCGACGGGCACCCAGACTTCCAAGTCAGCGTGCTGCGAACTGAAGATGAGGCGCGCGTCGAGTTCTTCTTTATTGTAGGGGACCTGCGCTTCGTCGAGCGCGACGGTGAGAGCGGAAAAAATGCCGCCGCTGGCGCCGCTCCAGAGAAGCGTGGGATGGTCCATTTGCGCGGCGGTGGGCGGAGGCGCGTGGTCAATCTCTTCTTCGGGCGGCAAAGCGTCGACCAGGTCCACGTCGCAGGTGTTGCAGTGCGTGAAGCCACGGCGGAATTCGTATTTGCAAACAGGGCAAAACATAACCCGAGCAGTTTACTTCTTCGGATGCGACGAACTCAACGAAAACGAACTGATGATGACTCGCGCCTCGTCGCTATCCAGCGGCGCTAACACCACCTCGGGTTCGGAAACAATGGTCCGTCCGTTTGTGTAAGCAATGTCTCGCGCACGAAAATAGTAGGATTTGCCAGCCTCGGCGGTGAAGTGAGCGGCGGCCGTCGAGCGTTTGGGCCCGATGTAACCCAGGCCCGTATCGTCCGATTGCCAGTTGGCGCAAACGTCGTGGTCTCCGGCATCAACAAACGCGTAGATGAATGAGTCGGCGTGGGTTGCACCGATCCAGGTTCCGTCAATGGCAAAGCGCGTGGTCGGACGCGGTCTCGCGCCGTATTTCAGATCATCCTGAAAAAGATAAATGAGAGCTTTTCCGGGCTGCATTGACGGCAAGGAATATTTTTTGGACGTGCTGACATCGAACTTGATGTTTGCAGGGCCGCATCCGGGGCCTTCTTGCGCGCGGGCTTGCAAGGAGCAAATCATCGAAAGGGCCAAAAGGAGAAGCGCAGAAGTTGATCGCATCTTCGCCTCCACGGGACGAAACCGAGCGCCGGTCTCACCCCATTATGTGACGCCGGAAATGGCGTGGTGGTTCCGACGAATGTCAGTCGCGCTCGACGATCGAAACAGAAAAGCAGATTCCTCACACCGTTCGCGAAAGGCGCGCGACCGGGTTCGGAATGACAGTTAAAGACGCACAGGCTAAGAGCCTGTGCCACACAGAACTGCAAAGCGCGAGTCGCGCTACAGGCATTCGATGGCTATGGCGACGGCGTTGCCGCCGCCGAACACCTACAGCCTCACGTCAGTTCGCAAAAGACGCGAACGGGACGTGAGCTACAAGCGTTCGACGATCGAAACAGAAAAGCAGATTCCTCGTCGTCCCGACGTGGCGCGTCGGGACTCACTCGGAATGACAGCTAAAGAAGCACAGGCTAAGAGCCTGTGCCACACAGAACTGCAAAGCGCGAGTCGCGCTACAGGCGTTCGATGGCTATGGCGACGGCATTGCCGCCGCCGAACCCCTACAGCCTCACGTCAGTTCGCAAAAGACGCGAACGGGACGTGAGCTACAAGCGTTCGACGGCCATGGCGACGGCGTTGCCACCGCCGAGGCAGAGGGCCGCGATGCCGCGCTTCAGGTTGCGGCGCTGCAATTCGTAGAGCAACGTCACCAGAATGCGCGCGCCGCTTGCGCCGATGGGATGGCCGAGCGCGACCGCACCGCCATTGACGTTGATTTTTTCGGGGTTCAGCTTCAGTTCGCGCGCGACAGCGATGGCCTGCACGGCGAAGGCCTCGTTGAGTTCGATCAGGTCGATGTCCTTATCGCGGTCCCAGCCGGTTTTCTTGAGCAGTTTGTTGATGGCTTCAACGGGCGCCATCATGACCCATTTCGGTTCGACGCCGCCGACGGACTGCGCGACGATGCGCGCGATTGGCTCTTTTCCGAGGCGCTGCGCGTTGCGTTCGCTGGTGACGACGACGGCTGCGGCGCCGTCGTTGGTGCCGGGGGCATTGCCGGCGGTGACGGTTCCGTCTTTTTTGAATGCAGGACGCAGCTTGCCGAGGGCTTCGAGCGAAGTGTCTTCGCGCGGAGTTTCGTCTTTGCTGATGACGACGGGCGCACCCTTCTTCTGCGGAATTTCGATGGGCACGATTTGCGGTTCGAAGAAGCAGGACTTCATGGCGCGCACGGCCTTCTGGTGGCTTTCGAGCGAATACTGATCCTGTTCCTGGCGCGAGATTTTGTATTTCTCGGCGACGAGCTCGGCGGTGATGCCCATGTGGTAGTCCTCGTAGACTTCCCACAGGCCGTCGTGGACCATGGAGTCGATCAATTGGCCGTTGCCGAGGCGATAGCCGGTGCGGGCCTGCATGAGAAGGTATGGGCAATTCGACATCGATTCCATGCCGCCGGCGACGAGAATCTCCGATTCGCCGGTGATGACCGCTTGCGCGGCGAGAGCGACGGACTTCAGGCCAGAGCCGCAGACTTTGTTGATGGTCATCGCCGCGACATGGTAATCGAGGCCGCCTTTGAGGGCCGCCTGGCGCGCGGGATTTTGTCCGATGCCGGCTTGCACCACGTTGCCCATGATGCATTCGTCGACGGATTTCGCGTCGATGCCAGCGCGGCGAACCGCTTCGGCAACGACTTTCGCGCCGAGTTCCGGCGCGGTGAGCGAAGAGAGTCCGCCCATGAATTTTCCCATCGGCGTGCGCACGGCGCTGAGAATGACGGGCTGTTCGACTGACTGTCCTGATGACTGCGGCATGATGAAGGCTCCTTATGGATTGCGATGCGCTGGCATGAACACTCGATTATATGCGGCGGGGATGGCACGGTCAATTTCGCGGCGGGCGAGACGGAAAAACGAAATGCTAGATGGCAGGCTTGAAGGAGTCAGTAGGCTGCACAGGGTCAGATGCGCTGGCAGTCGCGTTGAGCGGGATGGTGACCAGCACGGTTGTGCCAGGGCCGGGCGACTGGATGATCATTTCGCCCTGGAACTGGCGCAGGCGTTCGCGCATGCCTCGGATTCCCACGCCAGAGCCCTTGGATTGAATTTCGGCCAGACGTTCGGGCGAAATGCCTTTGCCTTCGTCGCGCACTTCGATCACGACCCTATCGGTTTCGCGGACGATCCGAATCGCCGCACTCTTGCTGCCCGAGTGACGATGGACGTTGGTCAAGCATTCCTGCACCAAGCGAAACACGACGCGTTCCATATCGCGCGGAAGGCGGCCGAACTCTTCCGAAATATAGAAGCCGATGTCCATGCCACTGCGTTCCGTCAGGCCGCGGAGATACCAGGAGAGCGCAGGGGGCAGGCCGTTTTCGTCCAGCAACGGGGGATGCAGCAAATAGGAAGTGGTGCGAATTTCCTTGGTCAACTGCTGAACCACTTCGTGAATTTCTTTCGCCGAGTCCGCGATTTCAGGGGTCTTGCGCCTCGCCATTTCCACCACGGAAGAAATCATCATGCCGAGCACGGCGAGGGTCTGGCCGGCGCTGTCGTGAAGCTCGCGTGCGATGTGGCGGCGCTCCTCGTCCTGTGTGTGTAACAGGCGCCAAGAGAGCTCGCGGAGCTGTTCCGACTGCCTTAATACATCGGCTGTTTTCTCTTCCAGTTCTCTTGTGCGTTCGCGCACTTGCGATTCCGCCTCGGTGCGAAGCTTGCGCTCCAATTCCGCAGCCTCACGACGGATACGCGCCATGGCGAGATGCGATCCAACGCGTGCCCGTAGTTCGCGGGCGGAAAATGGCTTCACCAGATAATCATCCGCGCCAGCATCGAGCCCCTCCACGCGCGATTCTTCCCCCGCGCGAGCGGACAGCAAAATCATCGGGATACTCTTCAAATTCTCATCAGCTCGCACGGCCCGCAACAGCGCGAACCCGTCCAATTTCGGCATCATGATGTCGGAAAGGATCAGGTCAGGGCGATGCTCGCGCGCGCATTTCAGAGCCGCTTCGCCGTCGGCTAC
>JBAQYT010000230.1:0-3829 GCA_049787175.1 Candidatus Acidiferrales bacterium
CTCCTGTTAAATGTCTACCCAAGATAACAAGGCCCGAGATCGTCTCGAACTTCTCCAAGGCACCCTCGATCTTCTCATCCTCCGCACCCTGATCTTTGGCTCGCAGCACGGCCAGGGCATCGCGCGCGCCATCCAACAAACTTCGGACGAAGAATTGCTCGTCGAGCACGGCGCGCTTTATCCTGCGCTCCAGCGCCTCGAGGAACGCGGCTGGATTTCCGCGAAGTGGGGAACTTCCGCCAATAATCGCAAGGCCCGCTTTTATTCGCTGACTTCCGCCGGCCGCAAGCAGCTCGTGAAAGAAACCACCAAGTGGAACCGCCTCACTGCCGCCATCGGACGCATTCTCGAGTCCGAGGAGGTTTAGCGATGTTCAGAGAAACGTTCCGCAGGATATTCCGGCGCAAGCGCAACTCCACCGACTTCGCCGCCGAAATCCAAGCGCACATTCAGCTTGAGGAGGAACGTCTGCGCGAGCTGGGCTTCACCGAGGAAGCCGCCCGCGCCGCCGCCTATCGCGCTTTCGGCAACGTCACGAAAACTCAGGAGCGCTTCTACGAATCCCGCCACTGGCTCTGGTTCGATCATCTCTGGCAAGACGTTCGCTTCGCCTTCCGCATGCTGCGCAAATCCCCCGGCTTCACCGCCGTCGCCGTCCTCACTCTCGCCCTCGGCATCGGCGCAAACACCGCCATATTTAGTTTTATCGACGCCGTTTTGCTGCGCGCATTACCTGTAAGAGACCCGCAGCAACTCGTCGTCTTCGTTTGGAGCGCCCGCGTAAACCCGAAACTTCACGGCCACAGCGACTACGGCGATTGCGCCGATCAAACTGGCATCGGCGATTGCTCCTTCTCTATACCCTTCTTCAAAACCGTTCGTGCGCAAGCCAACACATTTTCCGGCATGGCCGCGTTTGCCGGTCCGCTCGATGTCGACTTCAGCGGCAACGGTCCCGCCAGCATCGCACGGGGAACGTTTGTCTCCGGCGATTTTTTCTCCACGCTCGGCGTCAACGCTTTCATTGGCCGCCCGCTCACTCCCGCCGATGTCACTCCCTCCGCTCCGCCCGTCATCGTCTTGAATTACGCCTACTGGGTCCGCGCTTTCGGCGCTGACCGCTCCGTCATCGGACGCACCGTGCGTCTAGACAACGCCGCCGCCACCATCATCGGCGTCGCCGATCCGCATTTCACCAATCTGACTCCCGGCAAACAGCAGGATTTCTTCATGCCGTTTTCCCTCTCCGACCGCGTCCGCGGCGAATACTGGGGCGATCAAAGCCGCTTCGCTGATCCCGCCGAATGGTGGGTCGTCATGCTCGGCCGCCTCAAGCCCGGCGTGTCCGTCGGCCGGGCGCAAGCAGCCGCAACGACAATTTTCCGCAATGTCATGCTGCATGGTTCGACGCCGTTCTTCAAATCCGAAGACGCCCCCCTCATCGCGCTTCTTCCCGCGCAAGGTGGTCTCAACGGCGAAACCAGTGACATCGCGCCCGCGCTGTACGTCACAATGATTATCGTCGGATTCATTCTGCTCATCGCCTGCGCCAACGTCGCCGGGCTCACGCTGGCCCGCTCCGCCACGCGGCAAAAGGAAATGGTCGTGCGTCTCACTCTTGGAGCGGGCCGCGCACGCATCATCCGGCAGCTTCTCACCGAAAGCGTCGTGCTTTCCATCGCCGGCGGCGCGCTCGGAATTTTCTTTGCGATTTGGGGCGTCCGCGCCCTCAGCAACCTCATTGCCAGCGGCTACAACGATCCATTTCCGTTCGTCGTTGGCCCTGACTGGCGCGTACTCACGTTCACCATCGCCGTCACTGTCGCCACAGGGATTTTATTTGGCCTCGCGCCCGCGTTGCGCGGCTCGCGCATTGATTTGACTCCCTCGCTGAAAGAATCCGTCTCTTCCCTTCCCGGAAGCGCTGCCCACACAAGCCGCTGGGTTCGTCTCGGCGACGCGCTCGTCGTCGCGCAGGTCGCGCTCTCGATTGTCATTCTGATCGGTGCCGGGCTCCTCGTTCGCACGCTGCGCAATCTCCGCAACATCAATCCCGGCTTCGACACGCGCAATATTTTGCTCTTCGCCATCAATCCCACCATTGCCGGTTACACCGACCAGCGGACCGCCCAGCTCTACAGCAATTTGCAGCAGCGCTTCGCCGCGCTCCCCGGGGTCATTTCCGCGAGCTACTCCGAAGACGCCCTCTTGGATGGCGGCTGGTCCGGCACCCGCGTTCACCTCGACGGCGCGCCGCCCAAACAAGACATCTATCCCAAGTACCTTGCCGTCGGTCTGGAGTTTTTCTCCACCATGCGTATTGCCATTCTCGCCGGCCGCGCATTCAATTCCGCGGATTTCGCCGCAACCGCCACCACCGGCGCCGCATATGAAGCCCACTTGGAGGCCGCGGCAACGGCAACACCAAATCCCGCTTTGCCTTCGGCTTCCGCGCCAGCCGCTTCATCTGCTGCGCTCGATCAAGGCTACGATCACGACCCGCCGATTCCCGTCATCATCAACGAAGCCTTCGCGCGCAAATATTTCCCGAAGCAAAATGCCGTCGGCATGCACATGGGCTTCTTGCAAAGGACCAACAGCGACGTTCAGAATCCCGGCCCCGGCTTCACCATCGTCGGCATTGTCGGCGACACGAAGTATGCCTATTTGAATCGCGAGACTGTGCCAATCCTGTTTCGGCCGCTCGTTGGCAGCAGCGCGTACTTCGAATTGCGCACCGCCGCGAATCCAGCGGCGCTCGTGAAGACCGTACGCGAAATTGTCTCGCAGGCCGGCGACAATTTGCCGCTCACGAACGTCCGCACGCAGACCGAACAAATCGAGCAGTTGCTTTTCCAGCAGCGCCTGCTGTCAAAGCTTTCGAGTTTCTTCGGCGCGCTCGCGTTGGTGCTCGCGTGCATCGGCCTCTACGGCTTGCTGTCCTACGAAGTGGCGCGGCGTACGCGCGAACTCGGCATCCGCATGGCCCTCGGCGCGCAGCAGCGCGATTTGCTGCGCCTCGTCGTGGGGCAAGGAATTTTACTGGTGCTGATCGGCGCGGCCATTGGAATTGGCGCGGCGGTCGGCGTCACGCGCTTTATGACGAGCATGTTGTATGGAATTCACGCGGACGATCCGCTGACGTTTGCCGGTGTCGCCATTTTGCTCACGCTGGTTGCGCTCGCTGCCTGCTACATCCCCGCGCGTCGCGCCATGCGCGTCGATCCCATGGTCGCCCTGCGTTACGAATAAATCCCGCCACTCTCAGTTTTACTTCCTTTCGGGCCTGCCCCGGATGTTTCTGCGGGGCGCTTCCTCCGCGCGAGGTATTCGCTGTTCGCCTTCTCTAATCGCTGCTCACTGCCCACTCGTCACTGCTTTTCTTCTCCCAGCGGCCTTACATATCTCACCAAATCCATCAGTACCTCTCCTGGAGCCTCTGTCACCACGTAATGCGCCGCGCGCTCAACCTTGAAGAATTTCTTCTCCGGCGACTGAATGCGGTTGTAATACTCCTCGGCTACGCTCTCCGGTGTCGTGCGGTCATGCGCGCCGGCAAAAATAAACACTGGGCATTTGAACGTCGTCACATCATCGAAATTCACAGCTTCCATTTGCGGCAATAAAATCCGCACCGAAGTTATTTCGCCGAGCCGCGCCGATACATCGTCGTAGTCCGTATAGTCCGGACTCAACGCCCAGATCTCCGACGGGTCGGCATTCGTCCGCCCGTAAATCATCCCGCCTAACGCCACGTCCCACTTCCGTTCCGCGAGCACCTTCGACATGGGAGTGAAGCCCTTCGGATTGGGGTACGGCGCCAGCGCCT
>JBAQYT010000237.1:0-4754 GCA_049787175.1 Candidatus Acidiferrales bacterium
GACGGCGTGATGGTGTGATAGCCCTCCGGAATTGCTTTTGCGGCTTTTGCCATGGAAATTCTCCTTACCAGAATTTGCGTTGCGAGGACGGTACGGCGAGTCTACACCGGGAGCGTGTTTTTGCAAATTCTAGGAATCGACTTTAGGGGCAAGCGATGAGGGCGCCGCGCCCATGGCGTGCGGTGTGGGGTGCAGATACAAACGGAGTCGCCGTGATTTGCGGCGACTCCTGTACTCACGTTGGCGCCCGTTTGGTGACGCCACTCGTTCTTCTTAGAACGCCAGCTGCAGACGGAACTCAATCGTCCGTGGCGTGTTCACCAATCCAAGCGCGCTGTAATTCGAATTGGAGATATTCATGAAGTCCGCAGGCTGGCCCGGCCCTCCGGTTACACCAGGCATCGCCCAAATGGCATGATTGAATGCGTTCAGGAACTCCGCAAAGATGTTGAACTGAACGTGCTCGTAAATCGGAATGGCCTTTTTAAGAGAAAAGTCCACGTCCCAAGACATCGGACCCTTCAGGTAAATAAAGTCGCCCAGTTGCCCGGGCGTCGATTCTGGCTCGATGGCGTTGGGGTGCGCAGCCAAGAATCCAGGATTGATGCTCACAGTCGGGATAAATGGTGATGGCCCAGGATAGACGCCGACTTTGCTCTGCAATTCGCTTTGCGTCACACCGTTCAGCACAACACCGGAATCGCTCCCATCGGGATAGTTATTGTCCTGAGTTACGAACGAATAGTTATACGTGTTTGTTCCGCCCATCAACTTGAAGGGAAGACCGGACGCCGCAGAAATAACTCCGCCCCACGTCCATCCGCCAATAATATCGTCTGCCCACCCATAGCCCGTTCGAAACTCCCGGTTCTTGCCGAACGGCAGATCGTAGGTGTAGTACATTTTGAACTGATTGCGCAGGTCATACGGCGACGGCCCTTTGTTCAACTGCGGGTCGCGCAGTGTGGTGAAGTTGTACTGCACTTCGTCCGCCGTGTAATAGTCGCCCAGCCAGCGATTGGTCAGGCCATGGCTGTAAGTGTAATTGGCTCCGAGGAACAGGCCATGGCCCGTTGGATGCTTCCACTGCACTTGCAGCGCGTTATACGTCGAATCTCCTGGATCGGACAACAATTGCGCGAGCTGCCCCGCTGCGTATGGGTTCACCTGGAAGAAATTGGCGGGATACGTTCCGCCCGTGTTGCCGCAAGGGCTGAAGTTCGCGCCGACCATATTGCACAAATACGTCGAGTTGCCGGCGAGAGCGCCCGCCAAAGCTCCTGCCTGCCCGGTGTTGAGATAATTAATGAACGTCGAGTTCGTAAACGCCCCCGAGGACGCGCCGGCAAACGCCGTGTCAAAAATCGGCGTCGCGGTATCGCCCGCTCCTGTGTCCGCAAAGCTCGCGCCGCCGTTTGCTACCAGGTTCGCCTGCGCGGCCTTGAACTGGGGCAGGAAGCCGTTTTCGAAGATGTTCACCTCGTTCATGTCAAATTGTAGCCACTCGTGAACTCCGTGGTTGCCCACGTAATCCATTTCAAACACGTTATTCGCAGGCAGCTCTCGCTGGACGCCAAAATCCCATGACTCGATGTACGGCGGATGAATGTTCGGATCAATCGTGTCGAAGTTCTGCCCGGCGAAAGTAAAATCCGATTCGGGCAGCGGAAATGCCGATTGGAAGCTTCCCGGAAAACTGTTCAACGCAGGAATGGTCCCGCCCAGACTCAAACTTCCTGGCGCGAACTGACCCGACAGATTGCCGGGCTCCAAAAATACCGATTGAGTGACTCCGGGATTTGTATAAAAGCTGTTTTCAACGGTTGTCCACCCTTCATTGTAGTAGCTGACCCGGCCGCTGCCGCGGATCACCGTCCGGCTTCCGCCCATCAGCTTGCCGAGGAAACCATCCTCTACATCGGGGTTCCATGCAAACCCGAGGTTCGGAGCAAACTGATGCAGGTCGGCATTGTATGGGTGCGGCCGTAACTCAATCGTCGGCCCCAAGCCAGGCTGAAAAAGGCCTGTTGATCCGCCCAACAAACCGGACTCGGTCGGACTCGTCCAGAAGTTGTTCGTGCTATAGAGGTCGCCGGTCATCTCCCAGCGTAGTCCATAATTCAGCGAGAGGTGTGGATTTACGTGCCATGAATCCTGGAAAAAGATCCCGCCGTACGTCTGCGCCTCTCTGTCGATGAGCCTCCCCTCCACTTGGTACTGATTAGTTGTCGAACTAACGTAGTTGGCACCGCCGATGCCACTGATTCGACCAGTGAGGAATGCATACAGGCTCTCCGCATCGCCCAACTGCACGTTGTTGTTCGCTGAGCTGATGTTTGGGAAATTCGTCGTGTTGAACATGTTGATGGCCGGATCGGTGGACGCAATGCCCGTGCTGTAGGTCGGTGGGTCGTCCACCTCGGTCTCGTACATCGTCGCGAAGTCGACGCTTCCACCAAACGTAAATACGTGGTCTCCGTGCGTCCATGTCAGGTTATCGGTGAACATGCGCTGGGGAGCATCGCGCGGTTGGTTCAGAATAAAGCCGGGAACGACCGAATTCACGCTGAGCGGCGGATTGATTACCTCATCCGCCTGGCTCGCAAAGGGGTCGCCAGTCGTCGTTGGGTTGAACTGCTCAATCGTGCTTTCCGTCCCAAACGTGAACTGGTTGATCAGATGCGGCGTAAGGATCCAATCGAATCCGGAAGTTGTCGTAAAGTACGTGGCTTTCCAACTGTCGCTCTGCAACGGGTTCCCTGGATAATTTGGCGTCCCCGTTTCCTGGAACCATTGCAGGTCCCACGATTCGTGCACCGAAATCTTCGGGGTAACCTGGTAATCTACGCGCGCCGTCGGATAACGCAGTTTGTACTCAAACGGCTGCGCCCACAGCAGCGTATTCGTATTGGGCAGCTGGCAACACTGCCCCGCGCCAGGAAACGCGCTGGTAGTCCCGGCAATCTGCGTTCCGTTCTTAGCGTAATTGTTGATTTGCGTCAGCAAGCCTTGCGTCACTGAGTTGACTGTCGATGGATAGTTGTTGGCTGCGGCAATGGACAGCAGATTCACTGTTTGCAAGTTGCCGTTCGTCGTTTGGTAAGTGAAATCGCCATTTTCCGCGTTCCCCATCGCACCAGTTGCGGGGTTCGCGCCTGTTGTAAACACTTGCGTCGAATCCGTATACGGAGAAGGGCTCGTCTCTGATTCGAAGTTAACGAAGAAAAATAATTTGTTCTTCCAGAGCGGCCCGCCCAAGCTGCCGCCATAATCGTTCAACCGGCTCTTGGGCAGCGCCTCGCCCTCGGCGTTATTGGTGTATGAGTTGGCGTTGAAGAAACTGTTCTCTGCTTCCCAGAACGCATTTCCGTGAAACTTGTTGGTCCCGCGCTTGGTCACAAACTGGAGCGTCGTTGAACCCTCGGCGCCGGCATCGGAACTCAATCCTGACGTCGACACAGTCATTTCATCGAAAGCGCCGATGCGCAACGGAGCGGCAGTAAAAAACCCGGTGGTCGTGGAGCGGTAGCGGGTAAAGTTGTCATTCGTGCCGTTTACTGTAATGTTTAGAGCTGCGGCCGGAAGATCGTCCATCGTTGTATAGCGTTCCTGACCTGTATATGTCGCTCCCGGCACCAATTCCGCAAATTGCAGCGCATCTCGGCCGCCAAGCGGCAGGTCCTGGATGGCTTCCGGAGAAATCGTAGTGGACAGCGTGTTTGTCGTCGTTTCCAGCACTTGGCTCGATCCGGACACTTCCACCGTCTCGCTCGCCGCCCCGACTTTCATCGACACTTTCAGGTTCGCTGTATGCGCCGCCTGAATAACCACACTCGAAACAATCGCGTCCCCAAATCCCTTGGCGCTCACTCGCAGTTGGTAGGTCGCCGGCTGGAGATCTGAAAACGTGTACACGCCGGAATCGTTCGCCGTAACCGTTTGACTGAAGTTTGTCGCCGGATCCGTGATCGTCAAACTCGCGCCGGGAATCGCCGCTCCTGAGGGGTCAACTACTGTCCCCGAAAGGCCTCCGGTCGCGACCACTTGCGCCCTCGCGGCTCCGGGCCATAGGCAAAAAGCGAGAGCCAACGCAATTCCCAACGCGAACCATAGATGCTTCATAAATCCTGTTCTCATCGATTCTCTCCAGCGCGCGAATTCAGGGTAAGATGACAGAAATGCAGACGAAATGGTGCGTCTCCAGGGATTTGGTTCCCGAACCAAAACTCTTCGAGCATCGGACACCCCACCAATGCAGGCAAGTTTATGTATACAATATAAGATGTCAAGGGATATTTTACTTCTGACGTTTCCAACCCCGTCCCTTCCCCGTTTTTTTGATGCTCACATGCCCCCCTTCATGGGACGCGGTCCTAGTCCTTCTATATCTACAGCCTTCAGGCTATGCGGCCTGGCCCCAGGGTACTCAAAGGCATGCGGCTGGGAACATAGCGCAGGTTTCACCCTGTGCGCTTTGCCTTAACCCTGTCCGCTTCGCCGGCCTTCCCGCCGTCTTCCCCATGTCCAATGAACTTTGCGCCCACTCCTTGCGTATCTCTGCAATGACACTGACAGTAACCAAATGCCTGGCTCGCGCTTCATGGCCGCCAGTGGATCGAGAGGCGTAATGAGCACTCTGCTGCAGGACATGCGTTACGCGTTGCGAATGCTGGCGAAGTCGCCGGGTTTCCTGGCCATTGCCATCCTCACGCTGGCGTTGGGCATTGGCGCGAACACGGCGCTATTTTCCGTGG
>JBAQYT010000242.1:0-17926 GCA_049787175.1 Candidatus Acidiferrales bacterium
CGCGACATGGGAGCTATAGGAATTCGCGACCGCGAGAGCGGTTCTTCTTTTTTGCGGCGCACGGGCCTCCTCAAAAACGGAAAAGTTAAGAGAACTGAATCGCTCCAGGGCCAGGCCGCGCAACGAAGAAGCGGCTTGCTTCCACCCGCGCAGGGAACTGCAGATGATACTGCGCCGACCAGGCCTGACGAAATTCTTCCGCGCGGCTGGCGTCGATCAGCGCCCAGACGCTGCCGCCGAAACCGGCGCCGAATGCCGACGCAGCCGAGGCGCCGAGTTCGCGCGCGGAGCGAGCGAGGGCCACCGTCTCCGGAACTTGGTTCGCCAGGCGCGTTTCCGCAAGAGATTGCGAGCGGTCAACAAGCTCACCCAGGCGCTTGAAATCGCGGTGCGCTAGTGCATCGGCGGCGCCGCAGACAATTCCGCTGCTTTCTTCATGGAATTGCTGGAACCGATGGAGAAGCGCGTCCGCCGGATATTCAGCGTCGCGCGAATCGCGCAAGACTTGGCGAAGGTGTTCCACGGCACTGGGCTGAGCTGCCAAGGCCGCGCCGAGTGATTCATCGTCGCGGCCAGTTGCGTTTCGCCACAACTGCAGTATTTTGCGCGCGGCGCCAGAGGCGCGGTTATAGGCTTCGCGCGCGTCACCGGTCTTGTCGGCCTTCACGCCGCTGACGCCGATGACGAGCGCGTGATCTTCCGGCCAGCGAATTTCTTTCTCGAAATGAATCGGGCAAAAAGAATACTGCCGCAAGAATCCGGCGCGCGAGCAGAGGATGGCGACATGGTCTTCGCTGCCGCCCCGCGTGCCGACGCCGCGAGCGCCGGAAAAGGAGGCGAAGCTGGCGCCACTTTCGATGGCGGCAATGTAGCCGGCAAGAGATTCGCGAGTAGGGAATGCACGACGGAAGGCGTCGGTTTGCCCTAGCGCGTTCACCTGAGCAAGCGCAAAAAAAATGGCGACAATCAGTGCACTGGAACTGCTCATACCGGAGGCGCGCGGAAGGTCGCTCGAGAAGACAATGTCCGCGCCGGTTTGCATTCCGGGAAAATCGTGAGCGAGCCGGCGAGCAACGGTCATCGGGAAATTCGACCAATGCCCGGCGGACGGCTCAATACCAGCGCTGAAAGCGAAATTCACGGAAGCGGCGCGGCCAACATCGAGGATGCGAATTTGCGCGTCGGCGCGCGCGGCGACCACCAGACAAATACCTCGCTCGATGGCGCAAGTAAGGCTTCGGCCGCCAGCGTAATCAGTGTGCTTGCCCAGGAATTCGAGCCGGCCGGGAATGAACAAGGCGGAGTGCGCGTGGGCCGCTCCTTCTTTCAACAGGCGCAGTTCACGGTCGAGCTTTTCAAGGAGCACGGCCTTGGCTGCGGATTCCGGCGCGCTCATGCCGGAAGCGCGGAGCTGAGCTTCAAATTGGGTCATAGCTCGACACGGACCGGAGCGAGGCGCTTCGCGACCTCGGCGATGTCGCCGCGATAGGAAAGATCGAGGATGCCGGCGTGAAAAGGAATGGCTTTGAAGCGAAGGCCGAGCGAGCCTAGACCAAATTGCACGGCCTCAGGCAGTTCGAACTCACCGCGCGCTGAGCGGGGGACTTCGCGGCAGGCGCGAAACATTTCCGGCGCGAACCGCCAACAATTCATGCTGATGAAAACCTCTTCACCTCCGGCAGAGGCCGCGGGCATTTTGTCCGGCTTTTCGACGATGCGTTCGAGGTAGCCTGACGTGTTGATCTTCAGCAGAGCGTAGCCGCGAATTCGCTCGCGCGGAATATTGCCTTCGCGCACCAGAGCTTCGCGTTCGAATGCCGGGAGCCCCGGCTCGCCAAGGGTGCGCAGGGCAGCGAAAACTTCGATGGGATAATAATTGTCCGAGTTCAGGATGAGAAACGATTCGCCGGCGGTAAAAGATTGCGCGGCGAGCAAGGCATTCGCCGTGCCGATGGGGCGCTCCTGAATCGCGAAACTGACTTTGATGCGCCGCGCGGAAACGGACGCATAATATTCGCGAATCGCGGTGTGCTCCGGACCGACAACAAGGCATGCTTCGGTGAAACCGGCGTCGGCAAGCGCGCTGAGGACGAAATCGAGAAAAGGGCGGCCGATGGGAATCATGGCCTTCATTCCAACGTCAGCGGCGCGCGACTGGCCGGCGTCGAGCCGCGCCGACAAATCGGAAGAGCGCATTCTCTTGCCCAAGCCGCGGGCAAGAATGACGGCCCTCGAGATTTCTTTCGGTGCGATAGTCATAAGCACAGATTCGGGAGAGCGCGGAATTGTGCCAATTCCGTCGCCCTCCTTGCGGAAGTCGATTGTTGCCGCAAAATGCGACCGCCATTATGCTACAGCCCGTGCGCAGCGATGTTTTCTTCTTGGGTGAAACGCCGAGTGGCAGGGAAGCGATGGACGATGCGGTGGTAAAGAATCGAAATGACAGTCCAAGATGGCATGGCAAACGCATTGAGCGAGTTTTCTGTGAAGCAGCTCTGGCGTTTCTTTTGCTGAGCTGCGCCGCGATAGCGTCCGGTTCGCCGCGACAGGCGCATTCCGTTCGCGTCGAAGGCAACCAGTTCATGCTCGACGGCAAGCCTTTGCAAATCATCTCGGGCGAGATGCACTACGCGCGAATTCCGCGCGCCTACTGGCGAGATCGGCTGAGGAAAGCGCGCGCCATGGGGTTGAACAGCATCACGACATACGTTTTCTGGAACCTGCACGAGCCGAAGCCGGGCACCTACGATTTCAGCGGTCAGCTCGACGTGGCCGAATTTATTCGCGAGGCGCAGCAGGAGGGGCTGTACGTGATTCTGCGGCCTGGCCCGTACGTCTGCTCCGAATGGGATCTGGGCGGTTTGCCTGCGTGGCTCTTAGCGGACCCGAAGATGGTGCTGCGCAGCAAGCAGGGAAATTTCCTGCGGCCCGCGGCGGCATGGTTCAAGCGGCTCGGGCAGGAGCTGGCGCCGCTGCAAATCACGCGAGGCGGCCCCATCATCGCCGTGCAAGTGGAGAACGAATACGGTTCGTTCGGCAGCGATGCCGCGTACATGTCGCGAATCCGCGATTTTATCGCCCAGGCTGGATTCGATGGCGCGATTTTGTACACGGCAGACGGGCCGTCCGAGTTACCGCGTGGAACGCTGCCCGACGTGACTGCCGTTGTCAACTTTGGCCCAGGCGAGGCAGAGCCGGCGTTTGCCGCGCTACGCGCGTTTCGTCCCGGCGGCCCGCTGATGAGCGGCGAATACTGGGACGGATGGTTCGACCACTGGGGCGAGGCGCACAACGTCACCGATGCGAAACAGCAGACGCAGGAACTCGATTGGATGCTGTCGCGCGGCGCCTCGGTGAATCTGTACATGTTCGAAGGCGGAACTTCATTCGGCTTCATGGCAGGCGCGAATTATGGCAAGGCCTACCAGCCGGACACCACGAGCTACGATTACGACGCGCCTTTGGATGAGGCCGGGCGGCCCACGCCGAAGTTTTTTGCATTTCGCGAGGTGATTGGACGGCATTTGCCCGGAGCGAGTTTGCCGCCGGTGCCGCGGCCGATTCCCGTGATTGAGATTCCCGCATTCAAGCTGACAGAGTCAGCGTCTCTGTGGAAGAGTCTGGGCCAACCGATTCACAGTGCGCGCCCTGAGACGATGGAAGTTGTGGGGCAGGCATACGGTTACATTCTGTATCGCACGCGCGTTCACGGCCCTGCGAAAGCCAGCCTGGCCCTCAATGAAGTTCATGACTATGCTACGGTTTTCCTGAATGGGGAGCGCGTCGGAACGCTCGACCGGCGGCTGCAGCAAAACAGCATTCCCATCGAACTCCCGCCCGGAACGAGCAGGCTGGACATTTTGGTGGAAAATCTCGGCCGGATAAACTTTGGGCCAAAGTTGCGCGATGACCGGAAAGGAATAACTCAATCCGTGACGATTGATGGGCGCGAACTGAACGGCTGGGAAATCTATCCGCTTCCGATGAACGATCCGGCGTCTCTGCCATTTTCAAAAATCACGGCTCAGACGCCAGCGTTTTATCGAGGAACGTTCACTCTGAAGCAGCCGGGAGACACGTTTCTGGACGTGAGCAAGCTGGGCATAGGGGTGGTATGGATCAACGGCAACAATCTCGGACGGTTTTGGAACATCGGGCCACAGCAAACTTTGTATGTTCCGGGCGCGTGGCTCAAAAAAGGAATCAACGAAGTGATCATTTTTGATCTTCAAAATGATCTGGGTGCGCCGCTCGCGGGACGCGGGCGGCCAATCCTGAATCAACTTACCCCGGCCGGCGGAAAATGAAAAATTCGTGCTCACCAAGGGACATCGATCTCGCCTTTTGTAAGGATTTTGTTAAGATTCTGTAAATACTTTCTGAGGATTGCATTTTTCCGTGGCATTGCTGAGCGCAGTTCGTTTACTCTCCGTCCGTGGATTACGATCCTCCATTAACGATTGGTTCAAGGAACGTGCGCTGTGCGCTATGGGAGTGCCACTTTGCGGTTGTTAATTGTCCTGGTCGCGGTAGGTGTGCCCCTTCGGCAGGCCCGCGCTCAGAGTCAACCTTCCCAGACAACGCAATCCACGTCCTCCGATAGTTCCACGGATTCTCAAGATACCAGCACCACGACCACCACGGTATTCCCGCATTCCGACTCGAGCCGCTACTGGATTTCCGACCAAGCCAACATCATCTTGCAGTGGCATCCTTCGTTTCCGGCGGACTATAGCGGCCCGAACAGCCTTTCCGCCGCCGCGCAAAGCGCGACATCGCACGTGGTCACGCTGTATACGGGCTATGAAGTCACGGATACCACCGAAGTTTTCCTTGATCTGGAGGACTCGACCGGCTCGGGCATCGGCAATGCGCTGGGGCTGGCCGGGTACACGAATCTTGACGTTGTCCGCACCGCCGCAGGCGTGCCGCTGTCGCATGCCCCGTATCTCGCCAGGCTCCTCTTGCGGCAAATCATTCCGCTTTCTTCCGAGCGCGTGCCCGCTGAACGTTCCTGGCTGGGACTTTCCACTTCGCTCCCGAAGCGCCGCATGGAATTCTGGGTAGGCAAATTCACGATCCCGGATTTTCTGGACACGAATGGCCCGGGCAGCGATTCGCATCTGCAATTCTTGAATTGGACCGTCGACCAAAACGGAGCGTACGACTACGCTGCCAACACTCGCGGCTACACCGACGGCGCGATGGCGGAATATGACGACGGCCGCTGGACCGCGAGATTTGTCGAGGCCCTGATGCCCAAAGTCGCCAATGGCATCCACCTGGATGCCGATATTGCTCGCGCACGGTCGGAAAACTTCGAGACTGACTATAACGGCGGAATCCTGCGCCACCGCGATGGCGCGATCCGCGTGCTGACCTATCTCAATCACGCAAACATGGGCAACTATCGTGAAGCGATTGATGAATTCCTCGCCGGAGAAACCACCCGGCCCGACATTATCGCCACGCGCCGCCAGGGCCGCCACAAGTATGGCGCCGGCCTAAACTTCGAGCAGAACCTGACGGACCGGATTCGCGCGTTTGGCCGCTGGGGATGGAATGACGGCCATAATGAGTCTTTCGTCTATACGGAGGTGGATCGCGCGCTCGACCTCGGCGGGGATTACCGCGGCGACGCCTGGCATCGCAAAAACGACCGCGTCGGCGCGGCCTTCGCTCTCAACGCCATCTCCGGCGATCACCGGCAGTATCTCGCTCTCGGCGGGCTCGGCTTCCTGTTGGGCGACGGCGCGCTCAATTATGGCCAGGAGAGAATTTTCGAGAGCTATTACACGGCGCACGTTTGGCGCGGCGTTTTCACGTCTTTCGATCTCCAGCACATCAATAATCCTGGCTATAACCAGGATCGCGGACCGGTCTTGGTTCCTGCCGTGCGCTTCCACGTCGATTTCTAGTGAGAGGGTTTTGTTTCTTCATCTGGAATTTCTTGCCGGCGAGACGCCAAGCCGATTGATCCTCCGTCAATGCGCATGGGCTAAGCAATTCAGCACAGGGATGGTGGGCCCGCTAGGATTCGAACCTAGAACCAACGGATTATGAGTCCGCTGCTCTAACCGTTGAGCTACGGGCCCGCGCGTCACAACATACTATAAGACAAGACCACATGGCTAAAGGCCGGCGTTTGTTTGAGGCGGGACAAGGCGGGCAGACGAGGTCTTGCCGGCACGCGCCGAGAGGGGAAAAATCGGATTCGGCGCGTCACCAAGGTTGCCCGGCCGAAATCTATCTAGTGGGCGAGACTGGCTTGGTGCGAGGATCAACGGAGATCGAAACCAGGCTACTTGCGGTGGGTGAGACGGCTGTGCGCACAAAACAGCGCAGTTGTAACTGCAGCGCGAGAACCGTTGCGCACTCGAACTACTCTGGGATAGGAGAATTGTAATGCCAAAATACGGTAAGGCCGCGGGCAAGAGCGTCAAGAGCGCCATCCACCGTGAAAAGCGCGGAACGTTGAAATCGGGGAAAGGCGGGAAGGGCGGCACGGTAAAGAGCCGCAAGCAAGCCATTGCCATCGGGCTCTCCGAAGCACGAAAGAAGGGCGCTAAAGTTCCTAGAAAGAAATCCTAAGGTTAACCCGCGTTCACAGCAGAGCATGATGCTCCTTGGTGCACTCGACCGGCACAAGGGTTGCGGCGTCCCGGCTTGCCCGGACGCGTCTCCTTGGGTTAATATGCCTGCTCCGCGCCAGGCGCACGGCTTCCCGCCCTTCACACCCGTGGCCCCAAGGGGAGTGGTATGTCCCAGCGTTCCAATTCTAGTAATCATGCCCTCGCTGCATTAGAAAAGTCTCCCACGGGAATTAGGGGGCTTGACGAAATCAGCGGCGGCGGCCTGCCCAAAGGCCGGACCACCATCGTTTGCGGAGGCCCCGGCTGCGGCAAGACCATGCTGGGGATCGAATTCCTGGTCCGCGGCGCCACGGAGTTCAATGAGCCGGGCGTGCTGATCGCCTTTGAAGAAACGCTGCAAGAAATGGCCCGCAACGTTGCCTCGCTGGGCTTCGATCTGAAAGATCTCTCCGACCGCAAGAAGCTTTTCCTCGAATACGTCTACATCGAACCGAGCGAAATCGAAGAAGCCGGAGACTATGACCTCGAGGGCCTGTTTGTCCGGCTGCAAAGCGCCATTGACGCCGTCGGCGCAAAGCGCGTCCTGCTGGACACTCTCGAAGCTTTGTTTTCCGGCTTCCAGAATTTGGGAATTCTGCGCGCCGAAATTCGCCGGCTTTTCCGATGGCTCAAAGACCGCGGTCTGACCACCGTGGTGACGGCGGAAAAAGGCGAGGGCACGCTCACGCGTCACGGGCTAGAGGAGTACGTTTCCGACTGCGTGATTTTGCTGGACCATCGCGTCACCGAACAGGCCTCGACGCGCCGCATGCGCATCGTGAAATATCGCGGTACCAGCCACGGCGCGGACGAATACCCGTTTCTGATCGACGAGCAGGGTATGTCTGTTCTGCCGGTGACTTCGCTTGAATTGCAGCATGCTGCTTCCAGCGAGCGCATCAGTTCGGGAATACCCGACCTGGACGACATGTTAGAAGGCGAGGGCTACTTTCGCGGATCGAGCATCCTGGTCAGCGGGACCGCCGGCAGTGGAAAGACCACGCTGGCCGTCAGCTTCGCCGATGCCGCCTGCCGCCGTGGAGAGAAATGCCTCTACATAGCCTTTGAGGAATCGCTGGGCCAACTCGCGCGGAATATGAAGTCGGTCGGATTTGATCTGCCTTCGTGGATAAAAAAGGGCTTGTTGGTCCATCAGGCTTGGCGGCCGGCTCAATACGGGCTTGAGATGCACTTGCTGCGCATCCACAGGTTGGTCGAGCGCTTTCAACCGAAAGTGATCGTGATCGATCCCATAACAAACCTTGTGAACAGCAGCGCAGAGAAAAAAGATGTGCACGCCATGCTCATGCGCCTGCTGGACTTCCTGAAGATGCGCAAGATAACCGCATTCTTCACCAGTCTCACTACGAGCGGAGCGGCGCTCGAACACACGGACGTGGGCATTTCATCTCTGATTGACACGTGGATTCTTATGCGCGATCTCGAGTTGAATGGCGAGCGCAATCGCGCTCTGTACCTGGTGAAATCTCGTGGAATGGCCCATTCGAACCAGCTCCGTGAGTTCGTCCTGAGTAAGCAAGGGATAAAACTGGTACCCGCTTATGTTGGGACCGCCGGCGTGCTTACCGGCTCTTCGCGCCTGGCGCAAGAAGCCAGAGAGAAGGCTGAAGCGTTGCTCCGCGAGCAAGAAATCGAAAGCCAGCGGATGGACCTCGAACGCCAGCGCCAGTCTTTGCAAGCGCAAATCTCGGCTTTGCAGTCGGAATTCGTGGCCAAAGAGCGTCAGATGCAACGGCTTATCGATGAGGGACAGCAGCGCGAGCGCACTTTAGTGGCAGATGAAGAGGCAATGTCTCGAAGCCGAAATGTAGGATCAGGCAATGGCCGGAAAACCAAAGCTGCCGGGAGTGGGCGATGAACAAGAAGAAGCAGAACGGTTCGGATGGCGTGCTCAGGTTGCGGCTTTACGTCGCGGGCCAAACGCCAAAATCCCTGACAGCGCTCTCCAATCTCAAAAGAATCTGCGACGACCACCTGAAGGGGCGATATCGTATCGAAGTGATTGATCTGATAAAGAATCCGCAATTGGCGCAAGGAGACCAGATCCTGGCGATACCTACTCTGGTAAAGCAATTGCCGGTTCCGGTGCGAAAGATTATTGGGGATCTTTCGAATACGGAACGCGTTTTAGTCGGTCTGGACATCACCAATATTAACGTCAACGGAGTAAAGATCGCGGCAGCTCATGGCTAAGCAAAAAAAGAAAATTCGACGGAACCGGAAAGCGCGCAAGCCGAAAGAGACGCCGGCGACGAAGGCTTACTTGCTGCAGTTGTATATAACCGGCCAGAGCACGCTATCCTCTTCGTCGGTGCGAAACCTGCTCCAGGTTTGCCAGAGCCACTTGGGCGGACGATATGAGATTCAGGTGATTGACATCTGCCAGCAGCCTGAATTGGCCAGAGAAGCGCAAATCATTGCCACCCCCACGCTCGTCAAGGCGCATCCCGCTCCCTTTCGCAAGTTCGTGGGCAACCTCTCAAACCAACAGCAACTATTAGCCGGGTTGGGTATACGCCATGAAAAACGCCCGAACTAAAGTTTCTTCCCGAAAGAACGCGAATGGGCGGCTGAACACGCCGCTCGCCCTTCGCGAGCGCATAGCCGAGCTCGAGCAGACCCTGGGCGCGATTCGCCAGGGCGATGTGGACGCGCTCGTGATTAACGTTCCCGGCGGCGAGCGCGTATTTCTTCTGCAGGGCGCTGAACATCCCTATCGCGTCCTCGTTGAGACCATCAACGAAGGCGCCGCGATGCTCGACGGAAAAGGCGCAGTTCTTTATGCCAACAGCCGCTTCGCTGAATTTGTGGGCCTGCCTCTTGAGAAGTTCATTGGTACCCAACTGCAGGACTATGTCTCCGACACTGAGCGGCCCAAACTCCAGGCGCTCCTCGCAAGCGGCGCGCTTGGCAGCGCGAAGGGACAAATCGAGCTCGAACTTAGCGGCGTTCAGAAGAGGCTCGTCCGGCTGTCCTTAAGCCCGGTAAAGGACGCCGACTTGCAGGCGATCTGTGCCGTGGCTACCGATTTGACCGAACTCTCGGACGCCAACGACGCTCTCAAGACCAACGAACAGGCTTTGCGGCAGCTTTCCACGCGCCTGCTGGAGCTCCAGGATGAGGAACGGCGCCGCATTTCGCGCGATTTGCACGATGTTACGGGTCAGAAACTGGCGCTGCAGTGGATTGCGTTGTCGCGAATGACCCGCTTGCTTTCGCCGACGGCCAATGAAGAGACCAGAGATTCAATTGCACAGTGTTTGGATCTGACCAATCAGATCAGCGAGGAAATCCGCACACTGTCTTACCTGTTGCACCCGCCGTTGCTCGACGAACTCGGATTGCCCTCCGCGGTGAAATGGTACGCGCAAGGTTTTCAGCAGCGCACTGGAATCCGCGTGGATGTGGATATCGCCGCTGATTTACCCCGCCTTCGCCCCGACGTCGAAGTAGCGCTCTTTCGCGTTGTGCAGGAAAGCCTGACCAACGTGCATCGATATTCGGAAAGTCCCACCGCCTACGTCCGCGTCAGCAGAGATCGGAATGAGTTCAAGCTGGAGGTGGGAGACTCTGGAAAAGGCATGCAGCTTGAAAAGACTAAGGCGCCGAATGCCGAAGTCGCTCCTCTGGGTGTGGGAATTCAGGGTATGCGGCAGCGCATTCGGCAATTTTCCGGACGATTGGAGATTCTCTCAAAGTTAGGGAAGGGCACAGTGGTCCTTGCCTTTCTGCCCATCCGCGAGCTTTGTTTACAGATACAGGACGAAGAAGAAAAGACGGGCCAGAAAGACGAAGCACACAGAAAATCCGGTAACGAAGAGACCGGCTCGCGACGCCGGATATTGATTGCCGATGACCATGAGCTTCTCCGGCGCGGGGTACGCTCGATGCTGGAGAATGAGACGGACTTGCAGGTTTGCGGCGAAGCTACCGATGGCATTGATGCCGTGGAGAAGACGCTGACGCTCAGTCCCGACTTGGTGATCCTGGATATCAATATGCCGGCGCTGAATGGGCTCGCGGCCGTGCGCCAAATTCTACGCGCCCGGCCGGAAACCAAAATTCTGATTTTCACGGTTCATGAGTCGGAACAGACGGTCCAGGAGAGTTTTCTCGCTGGAGCTCACGGTTTCCTATCGAAAGGGAAAGCCGGACGGGATCTGATCAATGCGGTCAGGGCGGTAGTGGCTGGGGAGCAGTTTTACCCAAACACAAGGCAAAAGGCGTCCGCAACCGCAACGAACTGAGAGCTTAACGGTTTCTACAGTGAACACTGTAAGTAGAATACCCCCCGAATTACAGGTGCTTGTCCCTATTCCCTTAGGTTTCTTGCTCTGCAAGAATCCTCCTGCCTTATAGGCTAGTCAGAAGATTTCCCGATACTGTGTATACCTTGCCTGCGTCTGAAAAGACAGGAGGAGACCGGATGGCACAGGAGATGCGAGAGCCGCGTGAAACACGAACTACCTTTGGGCCTGCTCATCAAATGACCGCGCCGACCGCCGAGTTGCTGCGGCAGTTGGTGGCGCACTTGCGGCAAAACCGAACGCAACTGCGCGAAGAATGGGCCCGGCGCATCACCGAAGCCAAATTGCTTACGGCGATGACCAAAGAAGAGATTTTCGCCGAAGCTACGTCCGTGTATGACAACTACGTCGAGGCCCTCGAGACCGGAACGTTCGAAGCGCTGCAAGCTTACGCGCGCAACCTATCCGAACGTATTATTCCCCGCGGCGTTGAAACCCACGAAGTTGTGGGCATTGTGCTTCTGCTGCGCGACGTGCTCGCGCGTTCGCTGTTCGCGAAATATCAGAATGACTTTGCTCTTCTGAATCGCATCCTCGACGCCTATGAGCCCGCCGCGAACCGCATTGCCAACACGGTGGCCGTCGGCTTCGTGCAGGAGCGGGAACGCGTCATTCGCGAACAGCAAGAAGCGATTCGCGTGCTGTCCACTCCCGTGCTGCAGGTCCGCGAACGGCTGCTGATTCTGCCTATCATCGGCGTGATCGATCCGCAGCGCGCCCGCCAGTTGACCGAACAGCTGCTGCGCGGCATACGCACCAACCGCGCAAAAGTCGTCGTCATCGATATCACCGGCGTGCCGGTGATGGACGCCAACGTAGCCAACAACCTGGTGCAAACGGTGGAAGCCACGCGATTGCTGGGCGCGACCGTAATCATCACGGGATTGTCGCCGGAAATCGCGCAAACCCTCGTGACCATCGGCGTGGACTTGGGCAAGATGAACACCGTCGGGGACCTGCAGGGAGGAATTGAAGAAGCCGAGCGCCTCCTGGGCTACAAAGTGGTCACTTTCGCCGAATCAGCAGAGCATTCCTCAAGGGCCTGAACTGTGGAAGTTCCGATCCTCAAACAAGGTCCGTACCTTATCGCTTCCATTCAGTCGGCGCTCTCCGACGCCGACTTGGTGCAGTTGCGCGACGCGCTGGTCGAACAAGTCGGACGGCTGCGTTCACGGGGTGTGATCGTGGACGTCACCGCTCTCGACGTGATGGACTCATTCGCCACGCGCACTCTCCGGGACATCACTTTCATGATTCGGCTGCGCGGCGCCGAGACGGTAATCGTTGGCATCCAACCCGATGTGGCCTTCACCATGGTGCAGCTAGGTTTGAAGCTGGAAGGAGTGCCGACCGCGCTTGACCTGGAAGAAGGAATTGCTTTTCTGAGTAAGAAGGATGCGAGCCCTGCCAAGGAAACCAACTCTCGTGGACGGTGAGCGCAACTCAATCGAAGCAACCGCCCAAGCTCAACCCTCCATCGGCAGCGCTCGGGATCGTGTGCTCGAAGAAATCGCCGTGCGAATCAACGGCGACACGGACATTGTGGCGGCGCGCCAGAAGGGGCGCACGCTGGCGGCAACCCTCGGTTTTTCCTCGAGCGAGCTGACGCTCATCGCCACGGCGATCTCCGAACTGGCCAGGAACATCGTTCTTTACGCCAAGCAGGGTGAAATTGTGCTGCGCGTCCTCGAACGCGGCGAGCAACGCGGCGTCATGGTTCGAGCCTGTGACCAAGGGCCTGGCATCCCCGACATTCGGCGCGCTCTGCAGGGAGGGTTTTCGACTTCGCGAAGCTTGGGGCTTGGATTGCCGGGCGTTCGCAGGTTGATGGATGAATTTGAAGTCGAGTCAAGGGTCGGGTACGGCACCACCGTCACCGCACGCAAATGGAAAAGATAAAGGCATTCGTCGAGTGTGGCGTTGCGGCGCAGGCGTTGCCTGGGCAAGAGGAGACTGGCGATTGGCATGCCATCGTGCACTTCGACAGTGGCGCATTGGTCGCTGTGGTGGATGGTCTGGGACATGGCGCAGAGGCGGCGGTCGCTGCGCGCATCGCCACCGAAGTGCTGGAACAGAATGCCCAACAGTCAGTGATCGAATTGATCCGACTGTCTCATGAAAAACTCAAGGCCACGCGCGGCGTTGTGATGAGCCTCGCTTCTTTTAGTGCGACCGCTGGCACGGTCACGTGGTTGGGCGTTGGGAATGTTGAAGGTGTGTTGTTGCGCCGAGACTCTTACGGAACAGTCAGCCAGGAGGTGCTTCCGCTGCGCGGCGGCGTGGTTGGCGATCAGTTGCCGGCGCTCGTGGCGTCGATTGTTCCGGTATCGAAAGGCGATACGTTGATTTTCGCGACAGACGGCGTTCGTTTGGGGTTTGCCGACGGGCTCAAGCCGGATTCCGTGCAAGCAACCGCCGACGCCGTTCTGGCGCGCTTCGCGCGCGGAACCGATGATGCCTTAGTGCTCGTTGCTCGGTATGCGGGACCGCAGAAGGAGGCGCCCAGTGGATGCGTTGCAGTCCGAGTATGAGCGCGCGCTAGGAATCTATCTCCGGCAGGGCGGCGAAGGCTCGCTGAAGCAGGCATACGAGCTTGGGCGCCGGGCGCTCAGCGAAGGCCGCGGAATTTTGGACATGATCGGCGTGCATCAGCAGGCGCTGGAAAAAATCCTCACCAACGGGCACCAAGCCGACGTGGTTCACCGCGCTGGCGAATTTCTGGTTGAGTCGATGTCGCCTTTCGAGATGACTCATCGGGCTTTCGGCGAGGCCAATGACACTTTGCGCCGACTGAATGAATCATTAGAGAGTGAAACCCGCAGGATTGCTCGGGCGCTGCACGACGAGTCCGGCCAGCTCTTGGCGGCCGTCCATATCCAGCTGGGGCAGATGGCGCGGGGGCTCTCTCCAACGGCGCAACTCGGTCTCGGAGAAGTGGAATCGCTCCTTGAGCAAGTCGAGCAGCAACTGCGCAACTTCTCCCACGAACTTCGGCCGACGGTGCTGGATGACTACGGTCTCCTCCCCGCGGTGCAAACTCTCGCGGAGAAATTTTCAAAACGCTTTGGGTTGCCGGTGAGCGTGGACGGCAAAGTAGCGCCGCGCCTCACCAAAACGATCGAAGCCGCGATGTACCGCGTGACGCAGGAAGCTTTGAACAACGTTGCGAGGCATGCCAAAGCCTCTCGCGTGAACATCCGGCTTTGGCGCACTCCAGGTGAGTTTCACTGCTGTATCCGCGACGACGGGGTTGGTTTCGATCCCGCCGCCGTGGCTAAGGGAAGCAGAAACGCATTAGGACTCTTGGGAATGCGGGAGCGCTTGAATGTCCTGGGGGGAACACTGCAAATCGAATCCGCACCACAACAGGGGACAGAACTAAAGATTCTGGTCCCCGTGGAGGCTTAAGCCATGCCAATACAGGTTCTACTCGCGGACGACCACCAAATCGTACGCCAGTCGTTGAAAGTTCTGCTCGAGAAGGAGGGGCTAAAAATTGTTGGCGAGGCTTCCAATGGACAGGAAGCCGTCAAGATCGCGGAATCGCTGCATCCAGACGTCGCCGTGCTGGACGTCAGCATGGCGGTACTCAACGGCATCGATGCCGCGAAGGAAATTCAAAAGGTCTCGCCGCAGACCAAGACCATTTTCCTGACGGTGCACGATGAAGATCCGTATCTGCTCGATGCTCTTCGCGTGGGCGCCAAGGGATACGTGGTCAAAACGCATGCCGCCGAGAATCTCGTTCAGGCGATCCGCGAGGCCTCCCGCGGCGGAGTGTATCTGAGTCCGGAAGTGTCGCGGGCCGTGGTGCAGGCCTATCAGAACAAAACGGAACTTTCGTCCGAGCCGCTCAGTCCCCGCGAACGGCAAGTCTTGCAGCTCATCGCCGAGGGAAAAACCACTAAGGAAGTAGCAGGCGTACTCAACATCAGCGTGAAGACAGCGGAAACGCACCGCACGCGAATCATGGAGAAGCTCGACATTCATGAAACCGCCGGTCTGGTGCGCTACGCCATCCGGCGCGGGCTCGTTCAGGCATAGCTGTAGAACGATCAGACTGTGCCCTACATTCTCTAAGGGTTTTCCCCGCCCGGAATTCAGTGCTGCACCTATGGCGGAACTCTATCCGCCGGAATACGATAACACCCGGTTTCTGCAACTTTTTGCTGAAACCAGGGTTGAGAGACTCTGATATTGTTCTCCGTTGGGGGGAGTTTTTCTCGCTGCTTGATGCAGTTCGTAGCTTGGGAGTCCTGATGAATGCTTCGGCGCGTGTGATCGATTTTGACCGGTCTGTTCCCAACCCGGAAGTTCGGGGTGTTAGTGCACCAACAGGAATGAGGCCCGTAACTGGCGAATATTCACCGCGACCGGACGGATTATCAGCTTCGTTTAGCCCCGCGATGGCCGAGCTTCAGCGTCAAATTGAAAGAGTCGCGGGCGTCGATGTCCCGATCCTCCTGCTTGGCGAGTCCGGCGTGGGGAAGGAATTCGCAGCGCGGTCCATTCATGCGCGTTCGCCCAGGGCCGGACGCACTTTTCTGAAGATTAATTGCGCCGCGCTACCCTCGGAACTGTTAGAAAGTGAACTGTTTGGCTACGAACCCGGCGCATTCACCGGCGCAGTCAAGTCCAAGCCTGGCCTGTTCGAGCTTTGCGAGCACGGCACCATTCTTCTTGATGAAATTGGAGAAATGCCTCCGGGCTTGCAGGCAAAGCTTCTTCATGTGCTGCAAGACAAGCAGTTTTCCAGGCTCGGTGGCCGAAGATTGCTGACGGTCGACGTCCGCGTGATTGCCGCGACGAATGTGAATATCGAGAAGGCTCTCGAGCAAAAGACGTTTCGCACCGATCTTTATTACCGGCTGAATACAATCACCCTGCGCGTTCCGCCTTTGCGCGAACGCCGCCAAGATATCCCCCAGTTTATCGAATACTTCATCGATCTGCTTTCCGTGGAGTTGGAATGCCGTCCCCGCCCGTTGTCGAAGCGCGCCCTCGAGGCATGTTTGCAGTATTCATGGCCCGGCAACGTCAGGGAACTCAAGAGTTTCATCTGCCGCCATCTGGTCCTCCAAGATGACGAGGCAGTGATCTCCGGCCTATTTGCTAGCGGCGCAGAGGCGGAGCTGCCAGGGACGAGTGGCGGAAGAATCGAGAAGAGCGGCCTGAAGGTGCACATTGCTTCCATTCGCGCTGAGGCGGAAAGGCAACTGATCGAGGATTGCCTTGGAAAAAGTCGCTGGAATCGAACGGAGACGGCTCGCGCTCTCCACATCAGCACCAAGACTTTGTGGAATAAGATGCGACGGTACGGAATCAGTGATCCCTCGCGGGGAGGTCATGGCGGTTATGAGAAGCACGAACGGGAGTCTTCGAAGCTGGATGCAGGAGCATCGCGCGCAACTAATGGCCGCCGGGAACCGTTGGGGGCAAGCGTTCTCGACCCGCTGGACGCAATGGGGCCAACCGAGATGGGAAAGCGCCGAGCGTGGTCTGCGAGCTCTGGCGCGCGCTAGCGGCGGCTTTCTCACTGCCTCGTGGGACGGCAGGTACAAGCCGTTTTACGGCCGTGCTGAATACAGCACGACCTACTATCCTGTGGCCTACGTGCCTTCCCGACGCCAAGTGTTGCCGGCAACTCCATCGTTGAGGGCTATTACAGAAACCCGCCCGCCGCAGCCCCATCCAACTCAGCCGATTGCCTTTATGCGCCCGAATAGATTTTCTTCGAGCGCCCACCTTTCTGTGCAAAGCATGCCTGTATTCAATGCGGAAGCCCAAGAACAGGCCAAGAAGAATGCGCAGTCCGCACTCGCCTCAGCCATGGAGGACAAAGCGTATGCGGAATGCAAGAATGCCGCAGACCAGAAACTGGCCGCTCAGTTGGAGGAGGTGCTGGCCAAGAAATGCGAGGAATTCTCAACCCGTTTGGAGCGCCGTCTGGATTCCTTTTATGAGCAAACGGCGACGCGCCTCGACTTCCTCTCGGAGGAGGTTGTTCGTCACTTTTGCGAGGTTTTGAATCGTCAAATGACCGAGGCGCTCAGTTCTGTTATGTCCGATTGGACGGAGCAGAACCGCGTCCTTATGAGCGCGGAATGCCGCGCCGCGCTAGACCGATTTGCCAGTCGCTTGGAAAACATCTCTTCTTCACGCCTGGAGAATCATCGCGAGGAAATACAGAACCTCTCTGCTAACCTGAAAAACCGTTTGCGTGGTGTCGCGCACGCGTTGGAGGAGCTAGGGCCCACCTGTCATCGGACCTAGAACCGGCTGCGGGCAGGCTGGGGCTGGTCCTTTCCTAGATATTCCTGTCCTGGATATCTCTGATACTCCCTTTCCGAAGGGTCGCTTAGTGTGCTTGCGATAGGAGATGGGAATTTCGCAAAGGAGAAATCCGTGGAGAACTGGTACGGGAGTGGATTCCAAGAATCCCTGCAGTGATAGCAGGAAGTCCTCCAAGGTTGTTCTCCTTCGTTATGTGCGAAATTCCCATCGATTTGCTGTCATGTTATGCAAGAGGGCATTCTGAACAATACGGTACTTCCTGCATTGGCGGCCGGTAAAATCACTTAGATCGACGCCCCGTTTTGTGCCAATGGGACGTCGCGTCATTAGCAAAACGCCGACCCGTCAAAACTGATAAACGGCCGCGGCGTTGGTATCCGCGGTCGGTCCGTACACCGACGGCACGCGCGCGCCCAGCACTCGCAGATACACGACCAACTGGCCGCGGTGATGCGTCGAATGGTTTAGCCGGCGCGTGAAAATCCACGCGCGCGAACGTTGCGCATCGAAAAAGGCCGCCGTTTCCCGCCACCAACTCTCCGGTTTCTGCCGCAGAATCTCCAGCCGTCGCGTGGCGTCACCGCGGTATTTTTCGACGTATCCGCGCTTCGTTTTCTCCGTGGGGTTGAAGTCTCCGATGTCGACACCGAGCATCTTCACCATCCAGCCGCC
>JBAQYT010000251.1:0-11507 GCA_049787175.1 Candidatus Acidiferrales bacterium
CCGTGCTTTTTCCCGCACCCGATTTTCCGGTGAAAACATACGCTCGCCCTCCGCGCAGGACCGTTGCGGCGTGCAGCAGAAATCCGCGCTGCGGCGCCAGCAACACAGACAGCAGAATGCGTATCAGGGAATCCAGCCCATATTCGTGTCGCACTCCATCGAATTGCGCGTTTCTGCCTTCCAATTGAAGCGATGACTCTTCCCAGGTATACGTAAATCGGTTCTCATGGCGTTCGTGGTCCGCAATGCGCCGCCCATCAGCGTCCGCAGCGTTCAGGAAAATCGGCAGCGCCTCTGGAGCGTTGTCCAGAAACTGTGCATATCGCTCGCGTGCTCTTTCGTGCAGGCTCCGCTCAGAAATGTGCAAGCGCAGAGGAACGTTTCCTATGGAAATACTCAGTTGTTCCGGCAAAGCCAAATTGAATCCCACCCTTCCTCAAACCCAGAGAGAAGCTAGCAACCATCTTCAACTTTCCAGGCGCTCAATCAAACAGTAGCTTTTCGAATGTTTCTAAACGGGAAATATGGAGATAGTTGCGTGGGATTGTGATCTTGGCTGTCTAATTCTTCTTGCCACTCACGTCTTCGGATACAGGTGCATGTCCATACTTTCGCCAAAGGCGAAGAGGCCGCAGAAACGCATAACTTGCCCGAAAGCCACGATTGTATTTTGCCATTGACCAGTCTTCTTCCGCAGGCGCCGTCGAAAGCCGCAGCCAATAACGAGCGCCTTTCCAGATTCGCGGCACCATCTTGATTCGGTAGAGAGAACGCCAAGTCACGCCCGCCGGCAGTTTCTTCCAGTCCAGCAATTGCTCGCGAATCTCGCCGCCGATTCGTGCCGCGACCCGATCCGCTTCGATATTTTGCAAGATGCCAGCAGGAAGCTCGAATTCGAAAATCGCGTTTGCTAACCACAAGCCCAGCCTCACCATTCTTTCGGCATCATATTTCTTGGCTCCGATGAAAAGCCGTTCCCAATCAACATCGGCAAGCTTTTCGGCCAGCGCCGCGATGTCCGCCACCCAAATCAGCCGCGACCAGAAATCTTTCGCGCCGTGAACGCAGAGCATCAGCAGCGCATCAGCCAGCGCAAATGTGGAGACCTCCCTTCCGCTCAATGAAACCGTCGTCGAGCGAAGCGCCATCTCCTCCAAATCCGGCGGTCGCGGAAAATGCCGCAATGTCGCCTCGGTATGAAATTCAACCATCGCGCCATTAAGTTTGTGCAAGAAAACATATTCGCCTGGAATATCTTTGCCTCCCGGCGTCAGGAATCGGTCGCGCGAGAATTTGGCATCGTATCCGAGCGTCCCCATTTCTTCGTAAACCTGCAGCATGCATCTTTGCGGTACGACAATATCAAGATCGTCGAACTGTCGAAGCAGCGGATTCGAGTACGCCAATTGGCCGAGTACAGGACCTTTATAGGAAAACGCCGGGATTTTCCGTCGGCGCAGGGGTTCCGTGATTCGCAATAGTTCCGCGGTCAGAAAAAGCGCGCGAAGAGCGTTCCGCCGGTTCGCATCGCGGAATTGCACCATAGCTTCCGATGGAACAGCGCTAGAGTCTTGCAGAAGGTGCTCGCACAACAGCGGCAGCAAACCATTCTCGGTTGCTAGCTGGAAAAGAAGCGGCCAATCAATCTGGACTTCTGAAATCCGTCTTAATCGTGCGGCCTCGATGGGGTTAAGGGCTCTCTGCGCGCAGCAAAGGAGAATTTCTATCTCGGGCTTGATATCTCCCGCTGATTTTTGCACGCGCATGCCGCTCCTTGGCCTGAAAGGATGCGTAAACTATCCGCGAGTTTACTCTGAAAGGAAAGCAGCAGGCGTTATTTGCGTTTATCGCGTCGTGCTAGACGATCCCGGCATGGAGAGGAAATGCGAGCAGGATCACTATGCCGCCAATTGCACCTGCCTTGGCGCTGTTTCTACACGGCGCAAACGGCGCAGCCGTGAGCGAAAGCTACTTGGCTCGATTCCCGCTCCTGCGCACACAGCCTCGAAATCCTTGTGATCCTCAAATAGGAATTTCTCAGCTTCACACTTTGAGCGAATCCGATCCCCACGCCATTCTTCCAGGGCCTGCACCAACACAGCTGTCCATAGTCTTCGTTCGCCAATTGGACCCTCGACTTCTTGTCCCCTGCAAATCAGCGCTTCACGTCCATTCACGATCTCCATGTCTATCCCCCGGTCCGGCCCGCTCAACTCTCTTGCAATAGCGTTCACTTGGCCCGACACCCTACAAGAAGCACGGAGGCAGCCAGACCAGCTCGAATCGGAAGCATCGGCACTAAGAAATAAGGCTATCGATTTCTGCATCTTACGGAGGCGCTTATAATATTCATGCAAATCAGGCCGGTCCGGCTCCCTGTTCCGTGACCGAACAATCAAGCGCCACTGTTCCACACGGAAACAATTCGGAAGACCCTGGGAGCACTGCGCCATTCACAAACGGGCGAATGCCTGCGCCAGATCAGCCTTCAGGTCTTCCACATCCTCGACCCCAGCAGACAGGCGAATGAGGTTGTCTGTAATTCCTAGACGCTGCCGCTGCTTCGGCGAAAGATCCCGGTGCGACGAGATCGTTGGATACAGAACCAGGCTTTGCACGTCTCCCAGGGACGTGGCCTTCAAAAATAGCTCCAGTGAATCTACGAAGCGGAATATTTCATCGCGGTCTGCATTACGAACCTGAATCGAAAGCACTCCTCCGGCCCCCGCTCCTCCGAATAGCCGTTCGACGAGCGAATGATCCGGATGGGACGGAAGGCCAGGATAAAAGACTTTTTCGACACGGGGATTACCGCTGAGCCATTCCGCCAGGGCCTGCGCATTTTCGCACTGACGCGCGAATCGCAGCGGCAGCGTCTTCAACCCGCGCAGCGTAAGCCACGCCTCAAAAGGGCCCAGAATCGCGCCGACCAGTCGCGAGAAGTGGCGCACCTCATCCGCATATTTTTGCTGAGCCACTAGCACGCCGCCCATCAAGTCGCCATGCCCGCCAAAATACTTCGTGGCGCTGTGGACCACAAAATCGGCGCCGTACTGCAATGGCCGCAATAGCAGTGGAGTGGCAAATGTGTTGTCAACAATCACGCGTGTCCCATGCGCATGCGCTTCTTCTACTAACGCCGGCAAATCGGGAATGCGCAGTAGCGGGTTGGTCAAACTTTCGAGCAACAACATGCTGGGCTCAGACGCCCATAATGCGTCCCGTCCCGCTTTGGAGAAAACGTCGGCAAATTCAATTTGCGCGCCCCATCGCGCCGTCACGTCTAGAAGGAATTTCGCCGTCACTCCATACAAATCTTGCGACGCCGCGATTCGACTACCCTGCTCGGCTCCGGCAGCCAGCAGCGCCAGCAAGATCGCGGACATTCCCGATGCCACGCTTACCGCGAATCCCCCGCCTTCAAGAAAGCCAACCGCTTCTTCTAACGCCGCGTTTGTTGGATTGCCATGCCGTGAGTACGTGAAGCCCGGACGCTCGCCGCTGCTGATCGCATCGATATCCGCGAGGTGGTCGTAAAGAAACGTAGACGTGCTGTAGATGGGAGTTGCCATGGGCACAAATCCGTCCGGCCGCGCTCGTTCTCCCGCGTGCACAGCTTGTGTCGCTAGCCGCTTGTCGTGAAGATTTCGGATCACCATGGCTCTCCTTCATCGTGTGGGCAGAAACGAGCATGCTAGCGGGCCACGGGAAGGAAATCAAATCAGGGGTCGAACGAAGATATACCCCGGCTTATCAGCAGGAGAAAAACTATTGCTCGGCCGCTTGATCGAGCGTCTCGCGGATCTTCACCGCGAGCGAGTTCAGCGTGAAGGGCTTTTGCAGCAAAACCATGCCGCGCCCCAGAAGTCCGTGATGCACGATGGCCTCGTCGGTGTACCCGGACATGTACAGCACGCGAATGCCAGGCCGCAGTTTCTGCATCTCCTCCGCGAGCTGCCGGCCGCTCATTCCCGCCATCACCACGTCGGTAAACAACAATTGGATCCCGCCTGCATGCGTGCGCGCCAATTTCAGTGCATCCTCGGCGTTTTGCGCCTCCAGAACTTCGTAGCCCTCTTGAGCCAGATACTCTCGGGCCAAGTCGCGGACACCCTTTTCATCCTCGACCAGCAGGATCGTCTCGCAACCACGTTTTGACACCTTGACGTCGGCCTTTTTCAAGACCGCCTGCTCTTCCCCGCTTACTCGAGGCAGATAGACCTTGAACGTCGCGCCCTTGTCCACTTCGCTGTACACCCAGATGTATCCGCCGCTCTGTTTCACGATTCCGTACACGGTAGCAAGGCCGAGGCCAGTGCCCTTGCCTTTTTCTTTCGTCGTAAAGAATGGCTCAAACACATGAGCCTGCGTGCTCGCATCCATTCCCGTTCCCGTATCACTCACGGCCAGCATCACGTATTCGCCCGGTTCCACAACCGCATGGCGCGAGTAAGAGCTGTCCAGCTCCACATTCGAGGTCTCGATGGTGAGTTTTCCGCCGTTCGGCATGGCGTCGCGCGAATTCACTGCTAGGTTCAAAATCACCTGCTCCACCTGGCTACGGTCTGCGCGCACGAACCACAGCTCCCGCGCATTCATGGTCGCCAGCTCGATGTCTTCGCCGATGAGCCGCCGCAGCATCTTTTCCATATCCGAAACCACATCTTGAATATTCAGCACCTGCGGATCGAGCATCTGCTTGCGGCTGAAGGCCAGCAACTGCCGTGTAAGTCCGGCAGCGCGTTGCGAGGCATCGTGAATTTGTTCCGCGTTTCGTCGCAACGGATGCTCTCCGCCGAGACGATCCAACAAAAGTTCCGTGTAGCCTTGAATCACCATCAGCAGATTATTGAAGTCGTGCGCGATTCCACCGGCCAGCCGGCCAACTGCTTCCATCTTTTGCGCCTGTCGCAACTGCGCCTCAAGCTGTTTGCGATCCGTAATGTCCAGCGCCATGCTGATCACGCCAACCACAACGCCATTTCCATCCCGCAATGGCTCCGCGTGGCAGGCGTACGAGCCACTGCCCCATTCCACATGGAAGGTCACGGACTCGCCGTTCAGTGCCCGCCGGTGCGCCGCAATCGGCACAAAAGTTCGGTCATTCGTCTGAAAATATTCGTAAAGCGACTTCCCTACAGTTTCCTGCGGCTTGAGTCCCAGCCGCGACAACCCCGCTCCTACCGACGACGTAAATCGAAGCTCCGTATCCGTTGTCCACAGAACCGCCGGCAATTGCTCAACAAGCACTCGGAGCCGCGCTTCGCTTTCCCGTAGCGCCGTCTCCGCGCGTTTCCGCTCGATGGCCAGTGCAATTTGTCCTCCGACGGATGTCAGGAACTCGAGATCGCGGTGCGTATATGCATTCTTGTCTTCATAATGCTGCACCACCAGCACGCCAATCGTCGCGGAGGGGGTGCGCAAGGGCACACCGAGCCAGCACGGCGACGGCGTGCCCACCAACTCGACTTCTCCTTGTTCCACGAGACCGTCAAAAGCCCGCTGCGGAATCAGCATGGCCTCGCCTTTGCGGAACACGTACGACGTGCAGCTGCGATCCATGCTTTGCGCTGGGAACGCGGCATCGTATTTGTCGGCAAAGAAAGGAAAGCTAAATAGGTCCGCCACCGGGTCGTAGAGCGCAACGAAGCAGTTTTCCGCATAGAGCACGCGCGACAGCGCTTGGTGAATGCGGTGCAGCAGGGCGTCAAGGTTTTCGGTCACATTTGCCGCGTGAATAATCTCGAACGAGACATGCCGTTCCGCCTCCGCGCGCTTTCGCGAAGTCACATCCTCAATCGTTCCCTCGTAGTAGCAGACGCGCCCGATTACGTTTCTGACCGCGCGCGATGTCTCGGAGATCCATATCTTGGTGCCGTCCCTGCGTCGGACCTGTGTCTCGAGCCCGGCCACAAAGTCGCCCTTTTCCATCGCTCGTTTGAATTCGTCACGATGTGCGGCGTCGAGGTAGAATTGGCTGCCGATGTCGCTGATCGTCCCGATCATTTCGTCCGGTGATGCGTACCCGAACATCCGCGCCATCGCCGGATTCACGCTGATAAACCGCCCATCCGGAGTGGACTGATAGATTCCTTCCACGGCGTTCTCGAAGATGCTGCGGAATCTTTCTTCCGCTTGTCTTTGCGCTTTTTCCGCCCGCTGACGCGCGGTGATGTCGCGGAATGTAACCACCGCGCCGACGACCTCTTCGCCCTCGCGTATTGCTGTGCTGATATACTCGACCGGGAAGCTCGATCCATCCTTTCGCCAATACACATCTTCGGTTCCATGTCGCGTCGCTCCATCGCGTAGCACGGCAAAGACGGGACAATCCAATTCCGCATAGGGGGTGCCGTCGGCTTTGGTGTGGTGCCAAAGCTCGTGTCCGTTGCGCCCAATGATTTCCTCGGGTTCGTAGCCGAGCATCCGCGCCGAAGCCCGGTTCGCAAATGTCAGCCGTCCTTCTCCATCCAGGCCGAAGATTCCGTCGCCGGCCGAATTCAAAATCATGTTCGTCTGGCGGCTCAACTTCAGCAGCGCGCTCTCTGCCTCCCGGCGCTCGGTGATATCCAGCATGAAACCGTGCATCAGCGTCCGGCCATCGCTTTCTTGCACCGCAATGGCGCGATCCCTGAACCACGTCAGGCGGCCGTCGCGGGTGAACATCCGGTATTCAACGTCATAATTCGTGCCGGACTTCACGCTATACTCTTCCGCTTCCATCGCCCGCGTACGATCCTGCGGATGGACCTGCTTCAGCCACAATCCCTTCGTTGCCTGCCATTCGGCCACTGAAAAGCCCAGTAACGTGCTGATCTGCGGGCTTACGTACTCCCACATTCCTGCCGTTCCGAACTCGGCCACATACGTAATCGCGGGGAGTTGCTCGACGAGCTGGCGGTATCGCGCCTCGGCGTTTTCAAGTCGTGGAAAAGCGTTGCCCTGGGGGGATGCTTTGCGAGTTTCGAGATTTCCAGCCGGCTGGGGGTTTGGCGGATTCTTAGGAGCAGACCCGTTTCCGCCGTTCGATGGCGACCTTTTGGTCTTCTTGGGGCGTGAATAGACGGAATCGGTTTTCGTGTGCATCAGTTTCGTTTCGGCTCACCTAAAGACATGGGTACCTGACCCAGAGACAGGCTAAACTCCGGTTTACGCACAAATTCGTCGAATTCCAGTGCGATTACTGCCTATGGCTTTCAGAACTCCCTGCCCAACATGTATTTAGCGGCTTCTAGGAAGGAACAGCAATGGTACCCCAGTACCAGAAGTGTCTATTCGCCAACATCTTCCAAGCATTCGCACTTAACCATATAGGCAGGAGGCTGACGCAAACAGATTCAGCGATGCGGTAGCGGTTCGGGAATCGCTTCTCCATCTTTTCGCGGATCCGATCCGCCGAAATTCACGCCCGTCGCAGAATTCCTTTCCGTAACTTGTCCGCCGCCCATCCGCGACGAAAAATCTCCGTCTGTGCGGATTTGGTGTCCTCGCGCGGCAAGCGCCGCGCGCACATCGGCGGGAATGCGATCCTCCAGGTCAACGTCGCACCCTCCAAAGCTCGCTTTCGTAAACCGCGCTGCCTCCATCGCGCCTTGGATATTCATGCCGAAATCTACAATATTCGACACAAATTGCGCGTGCGCTTGCGCCTGATTGAATCCTCCCATAATGCCAAATGCGATGCGCACATCGCCCTTGGACATGAATGCGGGAATAATCGTGTGCAAAGGCCGTTTGTGCCCGGCCAGTACGTCCGGCGAGCCATCTTCCAAATTGAAAAGCGCTCCGCGATCCTGCAGGGCAAACCCTGTCCCGTCCGCGACCAGCCGCGAGCCAAATTCCTGGAAATTGCTCTGGATCAGCGAAACCATATTCCCTTGCTGGTCTACGGCCGTCAGATACGTGGTGTCTCCTGCAGGCGGAGTTCCCGGCGCAACGTCGCAGTTTGCCTTTGACATATCAATCAGCTTGGCGCGCTCGCGCGCGTAATCATCCGACAGCAGTCCCGCCACGGGAATCTTGCTGAATTTAGGGTCACCGATATATCTGCGCAAATCCGCGTAGGCGAGCTTCTTCGCTTCGATCATGACATGCAGCGCATCCGCCGAATTGTGCCCGTATTGCGCCAGCGGGAATTGCTGCATTAGATTCAGCATCTCCAGCGCGGCAATGCCCTGCCCGTTCGGCGGCAACTCGTAGACCGTCCAGCCATGATATTCGGTGGAAAGCGGCTCGACCCATTCGCTCGAATAATCCGCCAAGTCCTCCGCGGTCATCGCGCCGCCCTCGCGCTTTGAAAACTCCACGATCTTTTGTCCGATTGCGCCTTTGTAAAACGCGTCGCGGCCGCCCTTTGCTACCATTTCGAGCGATCGTGCCAGGTCCTCATTGCTGAAAATCTCCCCCACCGCCGGAGCGTGCCCTTGTATCAAATAAACACGCGCCATCTCGGGGTCTTTCGCCAAAAAGCCGGCCGCGTCCGCCCAATAGGCCGCGTCCCATTCAGCGACCGGAAATCCTTCCCGCGCATAGCGAATCGCCGGCTCGAGGTCTTGCTGAAAATTCAATTTTCCGAACCGGTTCAGCAGTTTCGACCAACCGTCCACCACGCCTGGCACAGTCACTGAATCGATGCCAAACGGCGGCATCTTTGTAATTCCCTTATTACGCAGAAATTCTGGCGTCAATGCCTTTGGCGCCCATCCGCTCGCATTCAATCCGTAAAGCTTCCCGCTCTTCGCGTCATAAACAATCACGAACAGGTCGCCGCCCATGCCATTCATCATCGGCTCGGTCACGCCCATCACGGCGTTCGCGGTGATAGCGGCATCGATGGCGTTGCCGCCGCGCGCCAGAATCTGAGCGCCGGCCTGCGCGGCCAAAGGGCTTTCCGCGGAGACGATGCCGTACCGCGTTGTGACCATTGACCGACCCTGCATCCGATCCTGCGCGCGGCTAATCCCCGCCGCACCGGCGCCGGCTATCACCAACAAACACACGTACACGAGTCCGCGTTTCATTCCTGAAGCTCCTACGTTGCCAGAAGGCTATTTCTTCGGCCGCGATTCCGGAGGCACGACGCCATTATTCCGATAGTACGTGACCAGGTTCCCGAAATGCTCGCCGGAATGCTCGATGATGCCCACCCAGCTTCCCAAGTGCGCCAGCGCTCCCGAATTTCCGCCAGCCTTCAGCGCGGCGTCGCCATCCGCGAATGATTTCTGAACGAACGCCACGATCTGATCTTTCGTTTGGTACTCTTTCGGATCATCCTGAAGGTCTTTTGTGCTCTTCCCCATCGCCGGATTGATCGCGAAGTAGTTCGACGCCGCAATATGCACCAGGATTTGCCCAAACGTCCGCACTTGATCGTTTGGCCGGTAACTGTACTTGTCTTCGGGCCAATCTTTCGCCATGGCAATCACTTTGCTGCCTATTCCGTCCCAGTTCCGCAACAACACTTGCTCGGGTCCTGGAGCCTTCTTGGCCGTCGATTGAGCCCATGCCGCACCTGTGCTGACCACCAGACCGAGGATTCCGAGAATTGCAATTTGAAACGCAGTCTTTTTCATCGTCGCATCCTCTCCGAGCTAGATGTTCACACACCCCACTGGAGGCATAGCCTACCCGCCCCTCCTTATTCTGTCCAGCATCACCAATAGGATTATTTGTCTTAGCCATCCTAATCGCTCTGTGGCCATGACCCACCCCTACCTCGATAGCGACTCAGTTTCCGATTACCGCGTTACTCAGGAGCTGAGACTTCTGTTCCCACTTCCGAGAGACGCCTTGGTGTCAAATTGGTATGATGTTAGAAGTAGCAAGTAAACAGGACGAGGCGGCCCATGCACTTTTTCACTCTTTGGTTGTTACTTTTGGGGGTTCCGTTGCTTCACCCTTCGAATTCGTCTGGTTTGAAGTTAGCCGTTCGTTACATGCACGACGGAATTTCGAGCGAACGGACTTTGTACGTCGAACAGGACCACAGGCGAACAGAATATCGGAACTCGATGGGCGGCGAGAAACGACGATGGGATGGGTCCAGAGATGTGCGATATGGTCCGCAGCTTGCGTCCATTGTGCGTTGCGACGTGGGGCAGATGTTTGAAGTTAATCTGGATGCGGGTGAATTTGCAGCAGCTCCTTATCCGCCTCAGCCGTTGAGCAAAACACAAACAGAAGCTCTCGGGCTGAAAACACCTCAATTTATCGCGTCCGACAAACCTACTTTGCGCATTGAAACTTCGACTCTGGACACTGGTGACCGCAGAGATTTCTTTGGTCATACGGCAAGGCACGTCATCACAACAAGAAGGCAGATCCCTCTTGAAGGCTCAACATCCAACCCTCAGGAAATGGTGACGGACGGATGGTATATCGACCTCGATACAAATATTTCTTGTGATCCCAAACGTCTCTCGGGTAAGGCTGCTCATGCGTTTCTGTCAGTAGGAAACGCGCCAATCGAAAAAATGGAATTCGTAGACAAAGGAGAACCTGAATCGGGTTTTGCAATTGAGCGGAAAATAACCACGAAGGAAGCAATTACTCTCCCCGACGGCACAAAAAAGGATCGGGTTTTCGTCCACGAGATGCGTGTGACACAACTAGTCGAAGGTCCTTTAGACCCTGCGCTCTTCACTATCCCAACTGGATTTCACCAAGTAGAATATATCGGCCGCAATCCGCTTACAGACGTCCCGAATCAGTGGAGCATGGCTTGGGACTGTTTCAGAGTAAGTCTGGCACGACTTTTCCGCTGACCTCGCCTGATTAATCGGATTATCGGAAGCTGGGCCACCAAATCGACTTGAGTCACTACTGCTGCTTCATTCTTGCCCTTTTAGCTTGATGACAGCGTTACTTGATGGCATACAGGTCTTCGGCTGGACTTTTCAGCCAGGCGTTTGGGAGAGAACAGCGGGCCGCAGCGACGCGGCTTTTTGCTTTTTAGGGAGGCTGAGGCGAAAGCCCAGCGAATCTAATCGCGGAAATATGGAAAATTAGGAATCGATGCAACTGACACAAAACAAACACTCGGAACCATTTTTAATCGTGGAAATTTCTGCTTTTAATAAAATTCACTCGATAGAACCACCCGCCGGGCCCGTGCACCGCTGCCCACGATTGTGCTAACGTGTTGCATGGAGGCATTCGCATCTCGATGAGCACCAAGCCGCCATTTGCCACCGTCGAAGAAGCTGTCGAGGACATCCGTCAGGGCCGCATGATCGTCCTGGTCGACGACGAGGACCGCGAAAACGAAGGCGACCTGACCATGGCCGCCGAGAAAATCACCCCCGAAGCCGTCAACTTCATGGCCAAGGAAGGCCGCGGCCTGATTTGCCTGGCGCTCACCGAGCAGCGTTGCGACGCCCTCAGCCTCACGCCCATGTCCCAGCGCAACACCTCCGCCTTCGGCACGCCTTTCTGCGAATCCATCGACGCGCGCCGCGGCACCACCACCGGCATCAGCGCGTCCGACCGCGCCACCACGATTCTCACCG
>JBAQYT010000252.1:0-32157 GCA_049787175.1 Candidatus Acidiferrales bacterium
ATTCGCGAAGCGCTTCTCGATGCCGACGTCAATCTCGGCGTCGTCGATGAAATCATCGCGCACATCCGCGAGAAAGCGCTCGGTTCCGACGTGTTGCTGCAACTGTCTCCAGATCAGCAGGTCGTAAAAATTGTCCGCGACGAGCTTTCCGAACTTCTCGGCAAGGAAGTCCGCATGCAATTCGCGTCGCGTCCGCCCTCGGTATGGCTGATTGTCGGATTGCAAGGCTCGGGCAAAACCACCACCACCGGCAAACTCGGCAAATGGCTCGGCGAGCATGGCCATCGTCCCGTGGTTGTTTCGACGGACGTGTATCGTCCCGCGGCGCGCGAACAGCTCGCCCAAGTGGCCAAGGCGACGCACACGCCGAACTGGCCGGGCAAAGAAGCTGACAAACCGCTCGAACTGGTCCGCGGCGCGATGCGTGAGGCAAAGCTTTCTGCGTATGACGTGGTGCTTGTCGATACGGCTGGCCGCTTGCACATCGACGACGAATTGATGAACGAGCTGTCCATCCTGAAAAAGGAGCTCTCGCCTGCGGAAATCCTGTTTGTTGCGGACGCCATGATCGGCCAGGACGCGGTTCATTCAGCCGGTGAATTTCACAAGCGCCTGGGCATTACCGGCGTGGTGCTGACCAAGCTTGATGGCGACGCCCGCGGCGGCGCGGCGCTTTCCATCCGCAAAGTCACCGGTGCTCCCGTGAAGTTTGCCGGCATCGGCGAAAAATACGACGCGATTGAGCCATTCCATCCTGACCGCATCATTTCCCGGATTCTCGGCATGGGCGACGTTCTCACGCTCATCGAAAAAGCCGAAAAGACTATTGACGAAAAGCAGGCGCGCGAGCTGCAGCACAAGTTGACTCATGACGAGTTCACCCTCGAGGATTTTCGCGACCAATTGAAGCAGATTCGCAAGATGGGTTCGATTGAGCAGCTGATGGGAATGCTTCCCAAAATAGGGCCATTTGCGAAGCTGCCCAAAAACACGGAGCTCGACGAAAGCCGCCTGAAAGTCGCCGAGGCCGTCATCAATTCCATGACCGCCGTGGAGCGCGGAGATCACCACCTCATTGATGGCAAGCGCCGCAAGCGCATCGCCCGCGGCAGCGGCACCAGCGTTCAAGAAGTCAACGAAGTTCTCAAGCAGTACGCGGAAATGCGCCGCATGATCAAGATGTACGGCAACACCATGCGCGGCAAGATGCGCGGCCTTGGCAAGCTCCGCTCGGGCCTAAACCAATAACAACAAGACGATACGGGTGCTCTTCGCGTTCGTTTTGTAAGGTCGATTCGTGCTTTTGAAATTCTGCGCGTTAAGCTATACTTACAACTGGTTTTTGGGAGGAATATACCGAGTGTTGATGATTCGCTTGTCCCGCATTGGCAAAAAGAAGCAGCCCGCCTACCGCGTTGTAGTGATCGAGAAGACCCGCCCTCGCGACGGCCGCTTCGTTGAAATTGTGGGGACTTACGATCCGTTGAAGAAACCTGCTGTTGTAAAGCTAGACGCCGAGCGGATCAAATACTGGCTCGGCTGCGGCGCCCAGCCCAGCGATACCGTCCGCAGCTTTTTGCGCCATCAGAAGATAGCCTGAAGCGCTGTACCGTTTAGCCCGCAGGATTTCCAACGCCCGGACTCCAGCTCCAGCGCAAATTCCCGCTCCCGGAGGTCTCTCATGAAGGAGCTCGTCGAGGAAATCGCGAAAGCTCTTGTCGATCATCCCGAACAAGTTTCGGTTAAGGCGATTGAAGGCGAACAGGTTACCGTGCTTGAATTGCGTGTGGCGCCCGACGATCTTGGCAAAGTGATCGGACGGCAGGGCCGCACCGCGAAGTCCATCCGCACCCTATTGGGCGCGGCTGGAATGAAGCTGAAAAAGCGATTCACTTTGGAAATACTCGAATAGCGTGGGCGATTCTCCAGCCAATCGCGTCACTCTCGCACGAATCCTGCGCCCGCACGGGCGGCGCGGTGAAGTTGCGGCTGAGATTCTCACGGATTTTCCGGAGCGGCTCACTCGGTTGAACTCCGCGCTGCTCTGGGACGGCAAGAATCCGCCCCGAGAGGCCGCGATTCGCAAGTGCTGGCTCAGCCATAGCCGCGGCGGCCAGGCCATTTTTCATTTCGAAAACTGCGATTCCATCGCGGACGCGGAAAAATTTGTCGACCTTGAAGTTCAGGTGCCGATTGCCGATCGTGTGGTTTTGTCCGCGGGCAGCTACTACGTGACGGATTTGATTGGCTGCCATGTTTTCGCAGGCGGCGCTGTGGACCTGCAGAAGATCGGCGTCGTCCGCGATGTGCAATTCAGCGGTGAAAATATTCGCGGCACGCCGAACCTGGTGGTTGACGCGCAGCCCGGCGAATTGTTGATTCCACTGGCTGCGGAAATCTGCCAGCGCATCGATACCGCCGCCCGACGCATTGAGGTTGTATTGCCCGAAGGGCTCCTCGATTTGAATTCGACAAAATAGCAACTTCTGCGAACTGTGGCATCGATTGGGGTAAGATTCCATCGATGCGTTTCGATCTGATCACGATTTTCCCTGAGTTTTTTCGTGGGCCGCTCGATCATGGCATCGTCCGGCGCGCGCGCGAGGCGAAGCTCATCGACATCGCTGTGCACGACCTCCGCGACTTTACGCATGATCGCCACCGCACCGTCGACGATCGGCCGTTTGGCGGCGGCGAAGGCATGGTGCTGAAGCCGGAGCCTCTTTTCGAAGCGGTCGAATCGCTGGTTGGCCCGATGAACGATGCGCAAAGGGCGAATATGCCGGGCAAAACGGTGATTGTCCTCCTTTCCGCTTCCGGTAAATTGTTTCGGCAGGAGATGGCTCGGCAGTTTTCGCAACAGGAGCGCATCATTTTGATTTGCGGCCGCTATGAAGGCGTAGATGAACGCGTGGCAGAGCACCTGGCCACGAATGAGATCTCGATCGGCGATTTTGTTCTTTCCGGCGGTGAGCTCGCGGCAGCGATAGTGTTGGATTCGGTAACGCGGCTGATTCCTGGGGCGCTGGGCAACGAAGATTCCGCTGAGAATGAGTCCTTTTCTGCTTTGCAGCCATCCCATGTGTCGGATTTTTCATCGTCGACGCAGCCGAGCGCCGATTCATTTGCGGCGGCGGATCGCGGCATTCTCGATTATCCGCATTACACACGCCCGCAGAATTTCCGTGGCTTGGAAGTTCCGGAAATTCTAATTAGCGGCCATCATGAGGAGGTGCGCCGCTGGCACGAGCGCATGGCGATGGAGAAAACACAGCGCAACCGCCCGGATTTGCTTGCCGGCAAGAGCTTGTGCACCGGGAAGAAAGCTTCGGGAGAGATCGACTGATGGCCGTCATCGATTTTCACAATCACTATTATCCGCCGGCGTATATCGATGCGTTGCGAAGCGGACAGAGCGTGGTGAAGGTTGATTTGGACGCGCAGGGCAACCCGCGGCTGCATTATCCCGGCGATTACAACGTGGCTGTGCGCGGGCATCGCGATATCGATTTTCGCGAAGTTGAAATGGCGAAATACGGCGTGGATTTGCACGTGATTTCGCTGACCACTCCGGGAACGCACGTAGAATCGCCGGCGAACGCGGCGAAGCTGGCGGCGTTGGTCAACGATGCATTCGCCGAAGTTGTGGCGCGCAAGAAAGGAAAACTCGCAGCGCTTGCAACTTTGCCTTTAAACGATCCAGCCGTATCGGTAAAGGAGTTCAAGCGCGCTTGCGGGCAACTAGGATTTCGCGGCGCGATGCTCTTCAGCAATGTAAACGGAGTGGCGCTGGCGGATGAGCGTTTCTGGCCGCTGTACGAAGCCGCCGATGACCTGGGCGCGATTCTGCATATTCATCCCACAGCCCCTGTCGGCGTGGAAGCCATGACGGAATATTGGCTGATGCCGCTGGTGGGATTTCTCTTTGACACGACGCTGGCGGCGGAAAAACTCGTGTTCAGTGGCGTTGCAGAGCGCTTTCCGCGAATTCGGTGGGTGCTGAGCCACTTGGGCGGCGCGATTCCGTACGTTGCGGAGCGCGCGGATCGGGGCTTCCATGCGTTCAAGGAGTGCCGCGCGAAGATCCAGAAACCGCCGAGCGTATACCTGAAGCAGTTTTATTACGACACGGTGAATTTCGATCCGCTGGCGCTGAAACTGGCGATTGATTTCGCGGGTGTCGAGCATATTTTGGCGGGCAGCGACTATCCGCATCAAATTGGAAGCATTCCGTCGATGCTCGAATCGCTGCGCAGCTTGCGCGTTTCCGACGCCGACCGCGCCAGGATTCTCGGCGGCAACGCAGCGCAGTTGATGGAGCTATGAATCCGACGTACTGGGTCAGGTTGAATTTTGACTCCTTGTGTCACGATCAAGAAAATTCAAACTAACCACCACCAAATCCGACCGTTCCTTGATTAGTTCTGTGACGTCGCATACACTAGTTGTTTCGCTTGGATGAATTTGTGCAGGCCGAGGCGCTGTAGCATTTCAAGTCCCAGCGTTGCGCCACTTTTAAGGAGAAGATTCGTTGCCGAAGCGTACCTTTCAACCGCATGTTCGCCGGCGCCATAAGAAGCATGGTTTCCGCGCGCGAATGAAGACCAAGAACGGCCGCAAAGTGCTGGCGCGACGCCGCGCCAAAGGGCGGCACGCGCTGACGCGCGTTTAAGCGATTTCGCGTGGATGAAGAAAAGCCCCTCGCTGAGCCTCCGACGAAGCGAAATTTGCCCCGCGAATGGCGGCTGGTGAGGCGCGCGGAATACGACGCGGTGTATCGCGAAGGGCGGCGGCGTTCGAGTGCGACCTTCGTGATTTTCACGCGGCGCAACCACTTGCCAAAAGACCGGTTTGGAATGAGCGTCAAGAAGGCGCTGGGCAACGCGGTGGTGCGGAACCGAATCCGAAGGCGCGTGCGCGAGATATTGCGATTGCATCGTGAGGAGATTGCCCAGGGATGGGACGTGGTGATACATCCGAGTCGCGCGGTCGCGACGCTGAAATTTGCGAAGCTCGAGGCGGAGCTGCTTTCCTTGCTTCCACGGCAAAAGCGAGAGACGGAATGAAGCTGCGTGGCATATCACGGTGGCTGGCGCTCGCGAGCGTGCGCGTATACCAGATTTTTCTGGGTCCGTTTTTCGGCGGCGGCTGCAAGTTTCAGCCTTCGTGTTCGGCATATGCCTACGAAGCCATCGAACGGTTCGGCGCACGCCAAGGCGCGCGGCTGGCTATTGGACGTCTGATGCGTTGCCGGCCATTTTCAAAGGGCGGATACGATCCTGTGCCGGAAGAATTGCCCGAGCGGGAACACGCAAAACAAGGTTCGCGCAGCGTAACAGCTCCGAATGACGGCAGGGCCGTGGAGGTCTTGCGTTGAGCGACGAGCAGCGCGCTGGTCTGGCCTTGGTGCTGATGGTTTTGGTGTTGATGTTATGGTCGCATTTTTACAAGCCGACAATTCCTCAGAAACCCCCGGAAACAAATCCTCCCGCAGCAAACGTGCAGTCACAGCAGCCGCAACAGACGGCCTCCGTGGCCGCTTCGCCGGCGAAAAAAAACAAAGCTGCGCGCGCGACGAAGACGGAACAACCGGCCGCGCCTACGAAAGAGGCGGCGAGCGAGGAGACGATTACAGTAGAAAGCCCGCTCTATCGCGTCGAGCTCTCCAATCTTGGCGGCGTGGTGCGCAGTTGGAAGCTCGAAAAATATCGTAACAACGAAAATCCACCCAAACCACTGGAACTGGTGAACGCCGCGGCCGCGCAGCAATTGAATGCCTGGCCGCTCTCGATCCGGCTCGAAGATCCGAAGCTCGACGCGGCGGCAAACAATGGCCTCTACGTCGTGAAATCTTCGTCGACAGACGTGCACGCGCCCGCTGAAGTTGATTTCGAGTGGAGCGACGGGCATTTGGACGTCGTGAAGCAACTCAAATTCGAGACCGGTTATGAGGAACAGCTGAGTGTTTCGGCGACGCTCGATGGAAATCCACTGTCCGTGGGTGTCGCTTGGCGCGGCGGGTTCGGCGATCAATCGGTTCCCAGCGCTGCCGCGCTTACCGAGGTTTTTTACAGCGAGAATAGCAAGATTCAGTTACTCACCTACAAAAAGCTCGGCGTGAAGGCGCATCCGGACGAGCCCGCGGAAGTCACGGGCTACCTGGACGCGGCGGGCATTGAGGACACTTTTTTCACCGCGGCATTTCTGTCGAACCGGCCGGGAATCACGCTTTGGGATTGGGTACAGCAACAAAGCGTGACGGCGGATGGAAAGACATCGCAGCTTCCTGTCTCAGAAATGGCCGCCGGGCCGCAGGCGCCGGGGCCCTGGGATGTGCAGCTCTACGTGGGTCCCAAGGAACTGTCGGAACTCGGCAAGCTTCAGCCAAACCTCACCCAGCTCGTCCAATTCGGCTACATGAGTATCATCGCCAAGCCGCTGCTGTGGGTTCTGAAATGGACCTACAAGTATGTGCCGAATTATGGGTGGGACATTATTTTGCTCACCCTGGCCATCAACATGGCGCTTTTCCCGCTCAAAGCCAAGAGCTGGCGCTCGATGAAGAAAATGCAGCACGTCGCGCCAAAGCAGAAAGCCATTCAAGAGAAATACAAGAAGTATTCGATGCGCGATCCACGGCGAAAGCAGATGCAGGAGGAGATCGGGGCGCTTTACAAAGAGCACGGCGTAAACCCGGTGGGCGGATGCCTGCCGCAACTGATTCAATTTCCGATTTGGTGGGCGCTGTACCGAATGCTCGAATACTCCATTGAGTTACGCCACGCTCCCTGGATTGGATGGATACACGATTTGTCGGCGCGCGACCCTTATTACATTTTGCCGATTCTCATGACGGTCGCGATGTATTACATGACGAAAATGACTCCGCAGACCATGACCGACCCCGCGCAGCAGAAAATGATGACGCTCATGCCCCTCGCTTTTGGCCTTTTCCTCTTCCTGTATTCAAGCGGCCTGGTGCTTTATATTTTCACGAGCAGCCTGGTGGGAATTGCACAGCAGTGGTATCTAAACCGCACCGATCCGCTCCCCTCGCGCAGTCCATTTAAGAACAAGCCGCTGAAGGCGTGACGCGAACAACCTAAGGAAGGTCGAGCAGGTAGCCACGTTTGCCGACGTTGAAGCAGTGCGTGCGGCCGATTTGATCGCTTTTTCCGCCGCATTCGTGGATGTGTCCGCAGAAAAGCATTTCGGGCTGTTCGCGCTCCACCCATTCGCGCACGGCGTGACTCCCCGCATGTTTGCCCGGCGCGAACTCGTCGAGTTTGCTGCCGTATGGCGGCGCATGCACCACCAGGTAGAGCGGTGAGTGATTGCGAAACGAATCGAGCGCTTCGGCAAGTTGATCCTCTGTATATTCGCCGGGCGTGTCGAACGGAGTCGGATTGCTGTAGCCAAGCCCAGCCCAGTAAGTGGAACCAAGCTCGCGCACCTGCCGATGAAAATCGACGAAGCCGGCGCTCTTGCAGAACTCCTGGTTTTGCTGAATGGTTTCGTGGTTGCCGGGAATCACCCAAACGCGGCTGGCCTGCTTGGCGAGCACCGGCCCGCAACTGTCCAGACCCTTGCCGAAATTCGTGAGGTCGCCGCCTGAGATGTACACGTCCGCCGGGACACGGAGGAGCTTTTCGAGCGCCTTCTGGTCGCCGTGAATGTCAGTGAAGATCTGGATTTTCATGATCCGCTGCCTGATGGCACGTTGCTCCGCGGAAACCGCGGGCCGCGTGCAACCCATCCATAATCGAGCATTTTACCTTCAGAACCAAAAGAAACGTAAAAAGTAAACGGCATCGCATGTCCGGCGCCGCTGAAGAAACGCAGGTCCGCGTACCAAACGAGATATTTCCCATCGGCAACGGCGAAGCTCATCACCGGAAAACGCGCGTACCACAGATATGTGCGCACCGGCTCCAATTTTATTGCTTCTTGTGTGTAACGGTTTGCTGGCGAGTCAGGCCAGAACGCAAATTTGGGAGCACCGGAATCGTGCAGCGAGAATATGGACTGGTAAACGCCGTCGCTCGTGAGGATCAAACCATTCCAATCGAGCAGTGAAGGCGGCAGAGGAACCGCGCCAATTTTCTCGGCCGCGATGTGGTGGCTCGATGCAAAAGCACGCACGCGCGACATGGCTACGTGGTGCGCAAAGCCACATGCGACGATGTATGCGCATGAAATGTAAAACCCGGCGCGGCACCATTGGGCGCGAGAGACGCGCGCGCCGACGCCTCGCCAAATAGGCAGGAAAAAAAGCGCGGCGAAGGTCACCGAGGCAATAATTACGGCGCGCGACGAAAACGGGAATTCCGCGGCGCGCGCGAGCGCCCACGCGGCGAGCGCGAGCACAGTCAAAAATCCCCACATGGTGGTGGCGCGCGTCTTCGCCGCTTCGCTGCGTTGGTGCACCCACGCGGCAAGTTGCGGCGCCAGAATCAGCGCGGTGAAAATGAAGTCGATAATGAAAAGCAGATCCCAGGCGACACGGTCCTTTGAAAACGGATTGAGCATGCGCGTGCCGAAGGACGTAAAGCCGTCCAGAATGATGTGGCTGGCGATGCCCGCCGCGTAAATTGCGAAAAGAAACGCGAAAGACGGCGGCGCCCATTCCTTGCGGCTAGCACGTTTTGCGTACCAACTGAAGGAGACTCGCGTCAGCCAGGCAAGCGCGACGGCAAAAATCGGCAGCCCGATGAACGAGTGCGTGAAGCCGCGATGATAGCGTGCAATGGCGAGCGGATCGTGGGTGAACGCGTCAACGAAAACATCCACATCGGGAAAAACAGCGCCCAGCGTCGCGGCGAAAACCGCGACGCGCGCAGTGCGTGAAGAGCGATTCGCGAAAAACCCTTTGCCAATCAACGCGCCCGCAATGCCGTGTGTGACTGGGTCCATGAGAATAAGAAGCGAACAGTTTACACGAAGGTCAGTCGATGCGGATTAACAGCGAGCGTTTCACGGTGACTTCCCCGATTTGCGCAGCGGCGATGTTGAACCGCCCGAATTGGGCGCGGAGCGCGGCAGCGTGATCTTTGGCAGCGGCAATCAGCAGGCCGCCAGAGGTCTGCGGATCGAAGAGGAGCGCACGAATTTCCTCGGAAACGCCGGGCGCGAATCCGACGCAGGATTCAACGAAGTCGCGATTGTTCTTGAGTCCGCCGGCAAAAAAGCCACCGCGAGCCGCTTCACGCGCGCCGGGTAGGAGTGGAACATTAGCGTGGTCGATCTGTAATGAAACATTGCTGCCAGCGGCCATTTCGCGTGCATGGCCGAGCAGGCCAAAGCCGGTGATGTCGGTGACGGCGTGAACCGCCGGATTGCCATGTACCGATTCTTGGAATGCATGCAGGACTTCAGCCGCTTCGCGATTGAGCCGCGTCATCGAAGCGATAGCTGCTTCCATTGCCCCGGCAGGAGCTTTTCCGGCCTTTAGCGCCGTGACAATCACGCCACTGCCAATTGGTTTGGTTAAAATCAGCACGTCGTCCGGAAGCGCACCGACGTTGCGCCAAATTTTGTTTGGGTCGATGATACCGGTCACTGCATAACCAAACTTCAAATCGTCGTCGCGGATCGAATGTCCGCCGAGAACCGTGCAGCGCGCCTCGTCCATTTTAGAAAGGCCGCCGCGAAGGATTTGCTCCAGAACGGCCGGGTCGCCATTCGGCGGAAATCCCACAATCGAGAGCGCCGAGACCGGTTTGCCGCCCATGGCGTAAATGTCGCTTAGCGAATTCGCGGCCGCGATTTGGCCGAAAGCAAACGGATCGTCAGCGATGGGTGTCAGGAAATCAACGGTTTGCACGAGCGCGAGCTCGTCCGTGAGTCGATACACCCCGGCGTCGTCGTTGGTTTCGAAGCCAACGAGCAGACTGGGATCATTCGGCCGTGGTAAGCGGCGAAGCACGGAGTCCAAAAGACCTGGACTCAGCTTAGCCGCTCAACCGGCGGCCTTGGCTGCGGCTGTCAATCGCACCGGATTTGCCAAAGAAGCTTCTCTCCTCGAATATCGAACATTTCGAACCGCACAATTATACGCTGCGGCATGTATAAATCCGACACGCTCAAACCGAGAAGAAATTTGCCACGGACGCCAGTGAAGTAAAATCTAGTTTCCATGACACCTAAGGCCAAACTAAAGATAACCGCTGCCGCAACTTTACTGTTGCTTGCGGTCTTGCTGCCGCAGGTGGTTTCGGCGGGATGGCACCTCGCGCACGGACGTACTGTGAACTATCGGTCCTGGAAAGTTGCGGTGCCGTTTGGTTGGTACGCCATAAGTCAGGGCGAGGGAATGTCCGTCGAGCGAATGTCGGAGCTGCCCTGGCAAAGAAACCCCGTAGCTACTTTTCTGCCTGTGCACTTCACGCGGACTTATCCCTTTCAGTATGGCCTCTTTGGCAAGGAACAGGCGCTCACACTGCGGGCCCGGGGATATTTGCTGGTGGAACAGCGGAATGTCCAAGTCGCTGGCAAAGATGGCCGCTGCTGGACGTTTGATAATTGGAAAAATCACGACCAGCTTTGGATCGCCTGCATTGTGCCAAAGGATCTGACTTCAGCGGACTACATCGGAAACAAAGCCGACGCGAATGCGTTTTTCTCCCTGCTTACCGAGAGCCAACACAACCCTGCAGCGGCGAATTGAGTAAGTGCTCGAACATCTCATCGGGCCGCGTCACAAACTTCCCGCACCCTGGTTGTATGTCAGGCATGTACGCCCGGGCGAATCGGAATGGCGATGGGTTGCTCCCCTTCGGACGTGGAAGAAAGCATGTGGCATTGTCCATCGAGAATCCCGCCAGGCTGGATGATCAAGCACGGAGAATGGATTTCGCCGGTTACGACGCCCTTCGGCTGGATCTCCACGCGGTCCTTGGCAAAGATCTGCCCATCGAACCGCCCGGCAATGGTGATCTCGCCCGCGTCAATTTGACCTTCTACCCTGGCGTTCTCGCCGAGTAGAAGGCCGTTCTCGGCGACGATGTTTCCCCTTACCTCGCCATCAATCCGAAACATGCCGGAAACTGTGATTTTTCCCTCGAACAACACACCGCTGTCTATAAAGCCGGCCCACTCCGAAGAACTGCTGGATTTTCCGCCTAGCCACCGGGAAGCCATGCCGTGCCTCCTGTAACAAAGAAGCTGAGCTGAAATTATCTCTCAACGATCAGCCGGTAGAGGCGGTCAAGATCACCTTCGGTGTAGTATTCGACAATAATTTGGCCCGGGCGCCCGTGAGAGTACGGATTGATGGTGACACGCGTTCCAAGAACGCGCTGCAGCTCGTCAATCGCCGCACGGGTGTTTGCATCGATTGGGGACGCGAACGCTTGCGTGCGATGCCGCCGTGTTCGCGTAGCGAGGCGTTCGATTTGCCGGACGGTCACGCTGCCACGAGCCGCTCGCCGCGCGGTTTCTAAGCGCAGAGGTTCACTTTCAATGGATAGCAGGGCGCGAGCGTGGCCGCCGGTCAGCCGGCCGTCCTCGACCATTTCACGAATTGGCTTGTCGAGTCGCAGTAATCGCAGCGCGTTGGCAACGGTCACGCGCTCTTTTCCGGTGCGGAGAGCGGCTTCTTCTTGGGTGAGGTGGAATTCCTGCATGAGTCGGTCGAATGCCTGCGCCTGTTCGATAGCGTTTAAGTCCTCGCGCTGGAGGTTCTCAACGAGCGTGATTTCAATGGCTTTTTCATCGGAAACGTCCTGAATAATCGCCGGCACGCGATGCAGGGACGCAAGCTGCGCGGCGCGCCATCTTCGTTCTCCGGCGAGGAGTTGATAGCGTTGTGGGCCGTTTCGGCGAACAATGATGGGCTGCACAATACCCGTCTGTCGAATCGACTGTGCAAGCTCGTCCAGGGCTCCTTGGGCGAAGCGCGTTCGCGGCTGAAAAGGGCTCGGATCGATGAGGTCGATGTCGAGTTGCAGGACTGATCCGGGCGCGTCTGCGACGCGCGCAGGAGCAGTGCCGGTGGCGGCGCCGCTCAATGGAGCAGACTGGCCTGCTGGAGTGACCGCGCTATTGCCCGGCTGAAGAGCTTCGGGCTCGCGTATCAGCGCACTCAGGCCCTTTCCCAGCGCGTTTCTGGTCATTGGCAATGACCTCCTTGGCAAGTTGGATATAACTCTCGGCGCCTTTACTATGTATGTCGTATACAATGATGGGCTTCCCGTAGCTTGGAGCTTCGGCGAGTCGGACATTTCTGGGGATCACCGTTTCAAACACCTGCGCGCCAAAGAAACTGCGAAGATCGGCCGCGACTTGTTTAGAGAGCGTGGTGCGATCGTCGAACATGGTGAGCAGGATTCCTTCAATGGCCAGCGATGGATTGATAGCACGCCGAAGGCGCATGAGCGTATCGTAAAGCTCAGCAACCCCCTCCATGGCGTAATACTCGCACTGAATCGGGATGAGGACCGAATCGCTGGCGGCGAGCGCGTTAATCGTCAGCAGGTCGAGAGCTGGCGGACAATCGATCAATACGAAGTCGTAGCTGGCGCGAACGGCTTCTGTGAAGGCTTTGAGCCTGTACTCACGATTTTCCATGCTGACCAGCTCCACTGCAGCCCCGACCAGATTCTTGTCAGCAGGCAGTACATCAAGACCGGTCACCTGGGTTGGAAGGATGACGCGATCCGGTGGTTCGTCCAGCACGATGGCGTTATAAATCGTGCGTCGCGAAGGGTCCTTTGGAAATCCAAGGCCGCCGGTGGTATTGCCTTGCGGGTCACTATCAATAATGAGGGTTCTTTTCTGCTCGGCGGCGAGAGAGGCACCAAGGTTGATAGCTGTCGTGGTTTTACCGACGCCACCCTTCTGGTTGGCGACCGATATTATCCTTCCCAAATCGTCTCTCCCATTAGATTTGCGCGAAATCTAACAAAGGCCGGGGATAAGTGCAAGGCGTTTCACGTGAAGAAGCCAATCGCAGAGAGGAAATGTTCCACGTGGAACATTCTTGGCATGGATGTCGCAAGAAATGCCCAATTGTTCCACGTGGAACAATGTCGTCAAGGAATTGGCGATCCTTGCAGGACAAAGCGCTCTCGTGTTCCCGGAATGAGTGCAGGCGCTTGCCATCGCCAACCATCTCTAGTGGCAAGCGTTTTGCAGTCGCTTCCTGTGACCCATAGAAGAATTGATCCTGCGGGCTCTAACTTATCTCTCGTCCAATCCACAATGTCGGAGTGATGGCCAAGAGCCCTGGAAGTCACGAACGATAATGATCCCGACCTAAGTGGAGAGGATTCAAATACGCTGGAGATGATCTCGGTACCCTTCAAGTCCAGAGCGCGAACAACTTCGTGCAGAAAAGCACATTTCTTCTTGTTGGACTCGATCAGGGTCAACGAGATGCTCGGTTCGACCAATTTCAAGGCTAATCCTGGGAATCCCGCGCCACTACCCACGTCGGCGAGCCGACCACTCGTCATTTTGCCCAATGAAACAGCAAAAATACTCTCGCCAAAGTGAAAACGCACGATCTCCTCATGGTCACGAATGGAGGTCAGCGGCATTTTGCGACCCCACGTATCCAGCAAGTCTATATATTTTTGCACGCTATGCTCGACGCCGTCGGGCAAGGGTGCGAAATAACTATCCAGGATTGCTCTTATCTCTTTGTTTTTCATCTGCTTATCTGTTGCGCATTCTGCTGGCACACATTTCAGACAATCCTATGCATTTCTTCGCCCTTATTGCAGGGGCACAGGAGTCAGCATCCTGGAGGAGGCCATTCCTGCGACGAAATCAATCGCAAAGTGGATAAACATCGACGGCCAGAGGCTTCCCGTCCAGATTCTCACGCCGGAAAAGAGCAGTCCCACAACGAATGTCGTCAGGATTCCCCTCCGTCCCTGATACAGATGGGCCAGGGCGAAGAAGATAGCCGAGACCAAGGCACCCGCCAAGGCGGACGACAGCACCTGTTGGAATAAGGCTTGAATGAAGCCCCGATAGATGAACTCCTCGCATGCAGCAACGGTCAAAACCAGCGCTATAGCTACGTACTTCTCTTTCCTCGTTCGTGGGAGAAGTCTTTCCACAAGTTGCGCGACCAGTCCGCGCTTCTCGATGGGCAGGCTGGCCAGTCTCCTGATGCCGAAGATCTGATTCAGCACGAGTACACCGGAAAGTACTGAGGCCGCAACAAGCGCACGCGGCATGTCAGGAAGAGCGATGCCGAGCTCCTCAAAGGCCACGCCATGAGCAAAACATCGCCAGGCGATGACGGCTGAGGCTCCCCACTGAAAGACCATCGTCGATAAGTAAAGGCTGACCCGGTCGGAAGAGTGGGATTGTCGCAAAAGCAGCTTCACACGCGATCTACTGCGCCACGGAACAAAGAACGCCAGGATGAGCAGAATGATGACGTAATCCCAATGCATGTTCGCAGCGGCATTATGCCTGACATTTCGAATAGCTTAATCGAAAAAACTGAAGGCAAGAGTTGACAGGCATTGCGTGCCGGCCTTATCGTGCACTCTTTCGCATATGAATATACTGGTTATCGGCGGCGGCGCCCGCGAACACGCTCTCATATGGAAGCTTCGCCAGAGTCCCCTCGTCGAACATATCTGGTGTGCGCCCGGAAACGCTGGGATCGCGGACTCGACGGAGTGCCTCGACGGGAGTATGGCCGAAGTCGATAAGCTCGCTGAGTTAGCGCAAGGTCTGAAGCCTGATCTGACGATTGTGGGACCGGAGCAGCCCCTTGTGCTAGGAATTACGGAAGAATTTGAAAAACGAGGGCTCGCCGTTCTGGGACCGTCGCGCGCCGCAGCGCAACTTGAGGGGAGCAAGATTTTCGCCAAGGAATTCATGGCTCGGCACGGCATTCCAACAGCTCCGGCCTATGGAGTCTTCGATAACGCTGTTGATGCGTACACGTCACTATGCGAGGTAGATTGGCCAGTGGTCGTGAAGGCCGACGGCCTATGCGGAGGAAAAGGCGTCTTGGTAACCTCATCACCAGATGAGGCGACCGTATTCATCGAGCGCCTGATGGAGAAAGGAGAGTTCGGCGAAGCGGGCAGGCACGTCATTGTGGAGGAGGGCCTGGCTGGCCGAGAGATTTCATACATCGTCCTGACAGACGGGCAGAACTTCGTCCCATTTGCTCCAGCGCGAGACTACAAGCGCGCTTTTGATGGCGATATAGGGCCTAATACAGGAGGGATGGGCGCGATCTCGAGTGACGATCTGCTGTCCGGCGGTCTTGAGAAGGAAATCCAAGATCGAATTGTCCGCCCAACAATCAGCGGCATGGCGGAAGAGGGCCACAATTACAAGGGATTTCTGTACTTTGGCCTGATGATTACTGAAAGCGGGCCGAAGGTCTTGGAATTCAACTGCCGGCTTGGCGATCCCGAGACCGAGGCGCTGGTCATGCGGATGAATTTTGATCTGGCTGCTGCGGCAAGCGCCACGCTGTCGGGGAAACTAACTACGTTTCACATGAACTGGATTCCCACAGCGAGCGTTTGCATCGTGCTTGCGTCCGAGGGATATCCTGGCAGTCCAAAGACCGGTCAACAGATACGAGGAATTCCCAAAGATATCAAAAGGCAAGACATAGCTGTATTTCATGGGAGCACGAAACGGGAAGGAGACACTTACTATGTAAGTAGTGGAAGGGTTTTGACCGTTGCGGCTGCTGCCGGTACCGTGGCCGAGGCACGCCTGATGGCGTATGAGATGGCCAATCAGATATTCTTTGAAGGCATGCACTATCGAAAAGACATCGGTGGCGACGCGGGAAGCGCGGCGCGCACATAGGCGACGCAAATTATATAGCTATGAATAAGGAGGCGAATTGTCCAAAGAAGGAAAGCAAGAAAATGCGGTAGTAGGTGTCATCATGGGGTCGGACTCCGATTATCCGGTGATGGCAGAGGCGTGTCGGATGCTCGAGAAGTTTGGCATAAGCTACGAGGTAGAGGTGGTGTCAGCGCATCGATCTCCGGCCCGCGCGGCTGAATACGCCGAGACGGCACGGAAACGAGGGCTGAAAGCGATTATCGTCGGCGCTGGAGGTGCGGCCCATTTAGCAGGGGTGGTCGCCGCGTTGACCACGCTGCCTGTGATTGGGGTACCGATGGCGGCAACCGCATTGAACGGCATGGATGCACTGCTCGCTACGGTTCAAATGCCTGGCGGCGTTTCGGTGGCTACGATGGCGATTGGCAAACCGGGCGCGATGAATGCGGGAATTCATGCTGCGCAAATCTTAGGGACATCGGACGCAGCGATGGAACGTAGGCTCGCCGACTACAAGAAAGAGCTCGACGCATCGGTCGCAGAAAAAAGCATACGGTTGAAGCGGGAATTAGCCTCCAAGCAATAGCTCCGCTCCATTAGGATCCAGACGAGGCACTCAAAAGCGCCCGGATCCATCTGGTTTTGCCGGGCGCCGCAAGCTGGGCGCACCGGCGGGACGAGGCTGCTCAGCGCCCGGCCGCTCTTCTTCGGCGGGCGGCTGAACAAACCAGCCTACACCGAGCTTTTCGTTGACTTCGGCTTCAACCATGCGCGCTTTGGGAACGGTCAGCGCCCCAAGGCACGTACGGAGAAACGCCGCCACGTCTACGGCAGTGAGTTTTTGCACGTCGCCAGCGAGAATCTCCTCAGAAATTTGCTGCGCGCCGGGCGCACTGAAAATGGATTGCGCTAGATGCGTGTCACCGCTCCGAATCAAGCTCGCAAGCGCCGGCGCTGCCGGATAGCTGACTTCTATCAGACCGCGCGACTGGCCTTTCTGGGGAGGCCAAAGTTGCGTGTACTGCGGCTGCAGAACACGAGTTTGCCAGTAGTCGCCCTGTTCGGGGTCCTGTTCTACTGAATACTGAATGAGCCAGACTTCTGGGCCATAACTGGGCGCGTAATCCGCAAGAATCATCTGCAGCAAGGGTTCGCCGTCGTCGAGTTTCAGATTGCCGTGAATATGTTCCGCGATGGAACTGAGGCGAGCACGCAAGCGGTCAGCGATTTGCTCGATGTCCGTAGCTTCCGAGCCGGGCCCCCCCTGGGAGCCGGCTTGCAAACGTGGGGCATCCCGAAGGCCTTCTTCGGGGGGAAGGTCGGGAAGCTCACTGTCGAGACGCGCAAGCTCCCGATTCTGATCTGGCAGCCACCAGTCGGCGGCGCCTAGGAGAACGGCGACGCGATCGTCGGAGATCGGCACGATCATCGGCGGGCGTGTTTCCGGCTCGACGGGATTTTCGAGCGTCGCGACCACAATGCCGTCCTTGGCTACGCCGATGACCACGCGGCCCGTGCAAAGGTTGGCGATGATTTCCTCGGCGTTTTCTTGCCCCGGATCCTGCGCCATGGAGTAACGCGGAAACAAAGCCAGGGCTGACAGCAGTAGAGAAAGCCAAGCAAGGATCAAGACAAAGCCCCTTCTACAGTCCTCTTCGCGTGGAGACATTGAAGCGGTGAAACACCGAAATGCGCGGCGGACCTGCATGCTGACCTGGCTTTCAGGTTACCATAAAACGATATGCTGCAATGGCATTCCGAATCGAAATACAAACAAGGGATGAGCCAATGGCAACGGTATCGGGTAAAATTGTGACCAGCAATCTATTTTTTGCAGGACACACTCGATGATATTTTCTACGAAGTACGAAAAGAAAGGAGCGGCTGCAGCCGTCGTCATACTATGCGATACGGAACAAAGCAACTGGCCGAAATCCTAGAAGCGCACGCAAAGTTTACGAAAGGAGACTCCAGCGGGAAGCGCGCCGATCTTTCTGGCGCGAATCTCGCGGGAATGAATCTGCATGGAGCGAATCTGGCCTACGCGCTGCTGCGCGGAACGAACCTGCAGAAGGCCGACCTTGGCGAAGCGAGGCTGGGCGGCGCCGACTTTAGCGCCGCGAAGATGAAGCGTGTCGATTTGCGCGGCGCCGATTTGACGGAAACGAATCTTGCCGGCGCGGATTTGACGGAAGCGCAATTAGGAGGCGTGGAATGTTTCCGCGCCGACCTGAGCGGGGCGGTTCTGCGCGGGGCGAATTTGCGCGCAGCGAACTTCCGTTATACCAACATCCGTGGCGCGGATTTGCGCGGCGCGGACATGACCACAGCCGTTCTGCGAGAGACGGATTTGGATGGAGTGAATCTTGCCGGCCTCGATTTGAGCACGACGCTGATGCCGCGCGGCTGGAAGGCTCCTGCCGAAGCGAAGAAGTAGCTGCCTGATTTGGCCAGGGAAAACTTAAATACCCTTATTGGCGCTAAAGCTGCCGGGCAAAAGGAATGAGCTTGCGCCGGACGAGCCGCGCACCGTGACGTTGCGGCGGCGCGTCTCGATTCCAAGGCGCTTAATTTTCTGATTGAGCGTCGACAGCGGAACCTGGAACCGTTCGGCGGCTTCCGTTTGATTCCAATTGGAATGTTCCAGCATGTCAAGGATGATGCGGCGCTCGACTTCCTCGAGGATCTCGAAAAGTGAGCGCGACGCTCCCGCATGTGCGCCCGCCTCTCCCGGCATTGGCGGTAGAAATTCGGCGAGATGCAGCCGCACTCCCTGGGCTACTTCGCGGCTGCGAACGCTCTCTGGAAGCAAGTCAACGTCCATCGTTTCTTGCACGGAGAGCACGATGGCGCGCTCGACCACATTTTCGAGTTCGCGCACATTACCCGGCCAGTCGTAGTCCATCAAGGTGCGCATTGCCGTGAGCGAGAAGCGGCGCAGCGATTTGCTATTGTCCTTGGCAAAGTGCTCAACGAAACGCTCCACTAGCAGCGGAATATCTTCTTTGCGCTCGCGCAGCGGCGGCAGAGAGAATGCAATCACATTCAGGCGATGGAATAAATCTTCACGGAAGCGGCCTTCACGGACCAGCGTGGTAAGGTTCTCGTTCGATGCCGCGATGATGCGGACGTCTACCTTGATTGTTTCCGTGCCGCCCAGGCGCATGAATTCGCGCTCCTGGATCACGCGCAGCAGCTTGGCTTGTGTTTCGGGGCTGATGGTGCTGATTTCGTCAAAGAAAATTGTGCCTTGATCGGCGACCTCGAAGAGGCCCTTCTTGGAAGCTATAGCACTTGTGAAAGCTCCCTTCACGTGGCCGAAAAGCTGCGATTCCAGAAGGTCAACGGGAATCGAGCCGGTGTTTACGGGAATGAAAGGCTTGTCGGAGCGCGAGGACGCCGCGTGAATGGCCTTCGCGATGACTTCTTTGCCTGTTCCGCTTTCCCCGTGAATCAGCACGGTTGAGCGCGAAGGGCCAATCTGCGTAACCAAGTCCAACACCGCAAGCATTTTTTCGCTCTTGCCAATGATGTTCGGGAAGTTATAGCGCTGTTTGAGTGCGCGCTTGAGTTGGCGATTTTCCTCACGCAGGCGCGTGCCCTCAATCGCCAGAGAAACCTGCGCCAGGAGTTCGTCATTGGACCACGGTTTCGTGATGTAGTCCTGCGCGCCGTTCTTGAATGCCGCGCGCGCCATGTCGATGGAACCGAAAGCAGTAATCAAAATCGTGGAGAGATGCGGATCGCGCCCGCGGATCTCGCGGAGCAGGTCAATGCCGTTGCGATCCGGCAAACTGACGTCCAGCAGCAGCAGATCAAAGGGAAGCTCCTCAAGCCGTGCCAGGCCTTCCGCGCCTGTTCCTGCTTCGGTGACGGAATAGCCCTCCGACGAAAGCAGGGCTGCAAGCCCCTCGCGAATTTCAATCTCGTCGTCGACGACAAGAATCGATCCCTTAGGCATGGACTGCCTTTCTCGCTGCCGGAAACTCGAGCCGGAAGGAAGTTCCCTTTTCCGGTGTGGAGCGCACTTCCACTTTGCCTCCATGCTCCTTGACGATCCCGTAGCTGACCGACAACCCCAAGCCCGTGCCGCGCCCAGATGCCTTTGTGGTGAAGAAAGGATCGAAAATGCGGTGCAGGTTTTCCGGTCGAATGCCGATTCCCGTGTCGGTGATTTCCACCTCAACCGAGCCATTTTGCGCGCAGGTGCGAACTTCCAGCATGCCCCCCGCGGGCATCGCGTCGCGCGCATTCATCAAAAGGTTCAGAAACACCTGCTGTAATCGAGTTGTTGAACCTAGCATAGCTGGCAGCCCGTCTGAAAAATTACGGATCACATTCACTCGCGCTGTCCTGAATGGATGCTGCACCAGGCTCAAAGTTTCGTCGAGGATGGAATTCAGATCGACTTCACTAAATTCCGCGGCCGCGGTACGCGAGAAATTCAGCAGGTTGTTGACGATTTCGCTGGCGCGGAACGTTTGCTTGACGATCTTGTCGATCGTTTTCTGGCGCGGATCTTCTCCCGGGATTTGTTTGGAAAGCATTTGAATATAATTCGAGATGACTGCCAGCGGAGTATTCACCTCATGCGCCACGCCGGCAGCAAGCAAGCCAAGGGAGGTCAGTTTCTCGTTTTGAACCATCTGCTCTTCCATACGAATCCGTTGTGTTATGTCGTCAAGTAGAATCAAACGCCCTGCGTGCTCGCCGCTTTTCCCTACGAGAGGAGCGAACGACGCGTTGACCACGAATTCTTCCCCGCTGCGCCCGTGAAGTCTGAACTTATAGATGCTGGTTACATGCTCATCGTGTGTCCGGGAAGTGATTTCCGCAAAGAGATCCGGCGCAAGCATGTCGCCCAGAAAGTGGCCAAGAGCCTCATCGCGGGGGATTCCCAACAGCCGCTCCATTTGGGGGTTCCAGGACTCGATGCGATCGTCAAGGTCGACAGTGAGGACGCCAATGCTCAGCGAGTCAATAATATTCTCGTGGAATTCCTTGAGGCGCTCAATCTGCGAGGCCTTTTGCTCGAGCGAGTTGTACAGACGCGCGTTTTCGATGGCGATGGCAAAATAACCGGCAATTGTGCCGAGAAGTTCGATGTCCTCCGTCGTCAGATAATCGCCATCCACGGTTTTCCCCAGCCCGAGGACAGCAACGATGCGGTCGCGGAAGCGGCAAGAGATGAAATAGTTCAATCCCAATTGTTCCAGGGTGCGGCGGACCGATTCGTTTTCCGATGAGCCGCGCGCTGATTCAAAGAACAAACACGCCTGCGAGAGTTCGGGGCGCTTCGCCATGTCGAGAAAACTCAGATCGAGAGGCGGTTCGGCGTGCACTCCAAGCGAGCGAGACAGCAGGAATGCCCCAGGTTGTTCCGGGTTTTCGAGGAAAACGGCGAGCCGGTCGACCAGCAAGGTTTGCGAGATACGGTCAAGAACTGAGCCGAAAAGCGGCTCGAGCCGGACTTCATTGGTGAGCGTGCGCCCAAATTCAATCAGTGTGCGGCGATAATTGAGGCGATCGCGATAAAAGAAACGGTCCAGACGCGCTTGCATCCAGTCACGAAGCGGCTGGAATAAGAATGCGGCGATGATAAACGCAATGACGGTTCCGAGAGAGCCTGCGGAGCCCGTCGAATGGAACAGCAGCCCAATCACTGCCACGATGGCGAAGTAAACGGCCACCACCGAAGCAGTGGCCAGCGTGTAGGCGATGCCGCGCTTGAAAATAATGTCCACGTCCATCAGGCGATAGCGAATGATGGCGTAGCCGAAGCATAGCGGGATCAGGACCAGTGAGAACGCCGATGCCGTCATCCATTTCGATGGCAGCACTCCCGCTGAGAACGGAATGATGTAACAACAGAGAAAGGGAACAATGCCCGCGAATGTGCCGAATGTGACCCATTTGAGTTGCTGGCGCAGCAGACCGCTTGGCGCTCGCAGGCAGCTGAACAGAAAGATGAAGGCCGCGGTTAGGAAATACACGCCCGAATAAGCGAGCTCCAATTGGTCCAGGCGGAAGCGGCTCTCAATCGAGGGCATCAGGTCGAGCGCCGCCGTAGCCACGCTGATGTGCAGCAACAGCAAGCCAACAGGCACGGCATAAACCAAGGTGAGCCAAAACTTCAAATTGCGAACTTTTCGCGTGGGGAACACCAGCGCGAAATGGACAAGCAAAGCCGCCTGCAACAGCAAAGCGGCAACGTTCGACCAGTAAATCGTCCAGTCGAACGAGTTCAGTTTTCCACTGTAGTGGAACGCGTAAAAAATGATCGATACGAGACAGAAGAGATAAAAATGAATGGCGCGCGGCGCCGTCCACCGCCGAGCGAAAATGAACGCGCCAATAAAAAGATACAGCAAGGAAACGATGCCGAAACAATTCCAGATCAGGTTGGGCCTGGCTGCCGGCGCGCTCACGATGTCTGCTTGGAAGGAAACGCCGCCGCGTACCAATTGATACGGCAAACGCGACCACACTCCGGCGCGCCACAGTTGCTGCGTGACTTGCGTGGCCCGCGAAACGGAAACGCCGGCGACCGCCGTCACGATGTCGCCGATCTTCACTCCAGCATTCGCCGCTGGCGAACCTGCCTGGATGTGCCAAGCTTGCACTCCACTGGCAGTGTCGAGCCATGTGACGCCGTCGTCCGGCAGTTCAAATTGCGACCGTTGACGGAAGTTAAGCACTCCAAAGACGACTGCAACCAGCGTTAAAAGCGCCAGCAAAACAGCCGTCAGCCGAGTTCGGAGGCTATCGTTCATTTATGCAGCCAGGCAAGCTCCAACACTTGGTTACACTTCGCCTCGATAGGTCAGTGCACGTTGCATTCCAGAAGATGGAGGCTGGCTTCTGCATAAGCTGTTCAGTATCTTCTGGTTAAACGATGCCGAGCGCCGCAAGAAGCACAAGTTCCAAATTTCGGGATACGAATTCCAATTTCAGTATAGTTGAAAATGCCAAATACCATCAGAACTGGACGCTTATGCCGCCTCGGAAGGTCCGATACGCCGAGACTAAAACGACGTGTCCGTCTCGCGTGGTTATAGGAACATACCCCTGTGCTAGCAGGTTGCCGAAATCTGCCACCGCCTGCATATGGCGCAGGCACGGGATGGGCTGATGAATCACCAGATTGAAGTAAGGATCGAGGCCGAAAAATGCCTCGCCGAATTCATCCTGACGCGAAACTGCCGTCCCGCTGAGCCACTTGTATCCCGCTGTTACTTGCGTCTTGAGAAGTGGCACCCGGGACGAAACCGAACCGGCAACGCTGTGCCGCTGGCGCATGACCAGCACTTCGCGCAGATCGGCATCCGGAACGTCTTGAGCAAGTGGCGCAAGCGCGCCGGCCCAGGCATAAACCACCGTTGTTGAGAGATCGTCCGAGATCTTCTGCTGATAGGCAGCGCGCATCCCGAAGGAATCCGAATTTCCAGAGTCGTATGCGAACCCATTCGAGAAAAAGTCCTGTAGGAAATCGGAGTTGTTGGTTACTGCGCTCCCCTGTCCATAAACCGCCATGTCGCTGGAGCGATCGTGGAAAGCCGCAACCATGACGCGGCCGTTGTTTTGGAGCAGCCGTTCAACGGCAAGTTCCTCATGCCAGCCGCTTTCAAGAACTGGCCGGCCGTCGCGGAAAAGCATGGTGGGGAACGCATCTAGCGAATCCACCGCCGATTCGAGTGGTGCGGTTGCTTCCGGACTTGCTTCTGGCCAAGGTCGCGACGCAAGAAGCAATGAGGCCTGCCAATTGGGCCCTAGCCGGATCGCCAATTCTGCGCGTGGACGGACGCCATTCGTCATTGCCGTATTGAGGCCAGTCAGAAGATATTCTGAACCATAACGGATGGTAACGTTGTCACTGAGTGGCAGCACGCCTTCCTGATCCAAGCGCACGCCGCGAAAAACTGGTCCGTCAGGGCCAAGGCGTGATTGACGAACCACCGCGCTCGTTACCGGCCCGTTTTTACTGTCGCCTGTGGGCAGCCAAATCGCAGCGAAGCCGCCATTGGGGGTTTCGCTCTCATAACTGAATTGTCCTGCAAGCAGGAGTTGACCAGTTGCGCCGACACTCTCTTCATAAGCAATCGCGGTTGCAGGCGAATCGGAAAAACTAGTGGCTGCGCCGGGACGCACCCCGGAACTGACGTCAATGCGGCTATGAGGCCTGCCGTCGGGGAGCGCCTCTTCGGTGATTGCATCGGCGCTGGATGCAGACGGAGAACTGGTGCTGTCCTGCCAGCGCAAAATCGGTCGTGTAGCTGCCGCAGCGCGAAGCACCCAACTCCACTCTCCGTCCTCGGGCCGTTGGTTCGCCCCACGGTGCAGGTCAGCCAGACCGGTAAAAATCGAGCCCATCTCAATTTGAACGTCGGTGGTTTGATGGCTGTTTACTTGAACGTCTGGCCGAAGAGTGGGTAGAAATCCGGCAAGAGTTACGCGCACCGTGTATGTTCCCGCAGGCAGCGTGGCCGAAACAAAACGGCCGCGACCGTTCGTGAGTAGCTGCACTGCAGCGGAAGCCATCAACGAACGGCTGGCAATCACAACCGTGGCGCCCATTTGAGGCACGCCACTCTCATCCGATACCACACCGGAAATCCGGCCCACTCGCGATTCCGCCGCCAGCGGCGAAACGGCAATCACCGACAGTCCCAGCAGGGAAACGAGTATGCGAATCGCTCGAGCGTTCACCTTGCCGTCACCTCCCGCGTCATTTCGAAAGAGCCTGAACCGCCGGGGGAGCCTGAACCGTAAAGCTGGCCGTGGGAGTAATCACTTGTTTGTCGCCGTTATCGGTAATCTGGATTTGGAGTTTGTAGTGCCCGGGAGCCATCGATTTAAGATCCAGCGCCTTTTCGATCCAGATTTCTTCGCCGTGCTGATTGTATTGCCGCGAATTTTCCGTGAAGTTCACGACGGGGGTCGGATCATCCGTGCGTAGCACCTGGTATTGAATCGTTGCGTTGCCCTCGTGGGTCTTGGGATCAACCGTCAAGTTGTAGACTTGCAGGAAAATTCCCATTTGCGTTCCTTGGTCGAAAGTCGCATCCATCTTGGGGCGGACTTTCAGGTCGCCAAGAACAAACTCGCCCTGGCCAATATCCGTGGATGAAACCTTCGAAATCTGGTCGGCCAGAATCAGCGTGCTGGTGCCCAACTGATTATCTTCGAAGCGCGGAACGGCCAAGCGCGTGTTGAGGACGCCTAGGTTGCTGCTGTTGATGTCCTTCACGACCACATCCAAACGATAAAGGCCTGGACGCAGCGGAACCGCTTTTTGATAGATGCTGTATCCCGTTAGATACTGTTGTAGCAGGGAATCAGGAGTGTCAGCGGCGATGGAATCTTCAAACGTCTGCACCACGTGCCCGCTCAGGCTGGTGATGCGCGCAAACACGTGCAGCGTCGCCGTTTGCACCCCGTTCTTTTCTTGAAAACTCATCTGGCGGTTTGGAATCTGCACTGTGATCGGGACAAGGTCCGTGTCCGCCGTAATGCGCAGAAAATCGGATTGGCAATCGAAGTGGATCTGATTGGCGGTCATGCGCGAATCGACCACCGCTTCGAGATCCTTGAATTTCACGGGCGGCGCTTGCTGAATCTTGGCATACAGATCCAACCGGCTGAATTCATTCATGCTCTCGGGCTGCATTCCTAAGCTCTGGGGGTCGTGGGTACCGTCGGTATTCTCGAAACGCTGTGTCTTCGAGGACATGCCCATGGCTTCCATGTCCGTAAGGCCCGCTCCCGGAACATATGTCAGCGCGTCCTTTTCGCTGGGATCCATGGTCAGGTGGTACTCGCCGCTGCCCGTAGGATCCACGAATTCGATTACAACGTTTTCGCCAAGCCCCGGAAGATATCTATAAGTCCAATCCTCGAAGGGATAAGTCGAGGTCTCGCCGCCGCCCTCATCTGCGGGCCTTTCGTAAGGACCGCCCGATGGGTGCGACTCCACGTCGTCCGGCTTACCCCACATCAGGGAAATGCGGCCGCGATCGGTCTTCCAGCCCGGTATTCCAGAAGAATAGTGCTCGTTGGCGTAGGCGATGCGCTCGTAATAATCTTCTTTGTAAGTGTTGTCAGCAGACCCGGGATCCGGATTGCGCCGCTCCCAGAAATTTTCAATGAAGATCTCGCGTTCTTCGTTTGTTTCCAGGTGAAGGAAGGCGGAACGCTCCTCTGGAGTGATGATGTAAGAAACCGGTCCATTCAGCCATTCGCGGTAAACCGGCAGCAATTCTTTCTCGTAGTCTTTTTGTTTTTTCTGTTTCGCTTTTGCCTGCGCCTGGGCGTCCTGCTGCTGGTCAGCATCCGTGTCCTGGGAATGCGCTAATGGTGGTAGTAAAAAAGCCAGACTCAAGACGGCAAGAATAGGCATTACCGAGCGGCGCTTCATCGCTGGATTCCCCCGGACAGTGAGATTCTATTCCCCATCTAGACACTCGTCAAGCTAACCTGCTCACCTGCTAAGCCTTACCGAATCGGATTCGCATACCAAGCTGCGGGTTGCCCCGTCCAATTTGAGGCTAACGACCCTTCGCGACGAATCTTCGGTCCGGACGAAACCCGCGGTCCACCCGTTCTTATGTTTAGCGATAGGAGTCAACTGCGGGGGATGTCTTTAACTTTTTTCAAAGGTCGATTATCATGGAAATGAAGAAATAAGCCTGCAACCGCGGTGCTGCCGTGGAAACTTTTTCCCCTCCTTTAGCGTATTAACTGAAGGGTAGGGAATTGCATCTGAATGAGTGTTAGGTCACCGGGACATAAGATCGATGAAAACGTGGAAAAAGCCAGTCCTCATCCTAGGCGTTATCGTAGCGCTTACAGTCATTGTCGTTATCAGTGTGCGCTCGAATAAGGACACCGTCACCGTACAAACGGGCTACGCCGTGAAAGGCGACATCACGTCGCTGGTGACCGCCTCGGGCGAAATCCGCCCGCAGAACTACACCAACGTGCTCGGGCAAGGAATCGGCAAGATAACCGACATCGATGTAAATGAAGGAGACGTGGTCAAAAAAGGCGCCGTGCTGTTGCGCGTTGAGAGGATTCAACCGGCGGCGGACGTGAAAGCGCAACAAGCGACGATCGATTCGATGGAAGCCGGCGTACAGTCGGCGCAGGCGGCCGATACCGCCGCGCAAGCCGACGTGCAGCAATCCGAAGCGAATCTCGAGAAGGCTTTAAACGATTGGAAGCGCGGGCAGGGACTTTACAAAGAGGGGCTAATCGCCAAATCGGATTACGACACTTACAAATCCGCTTATGGGGCCGCTGCCGCCACTCTCGCGGGCAACCAGGCTCGCGCCAAGCAGGCACACGATCAATTAGCAGCCGCGCAGTTCAACCAGGCGCAGGCCTCGGCGACCGAAGTGCACTTGCGCGACGTTCTGGATAAGACGGTTTATAACGCTCCCATCGATGGCTTGGTTACCTATATTCCAGTAAAAGTGGGCGAATATGTCGTTCCCGGGATTCAAAATGCGGAAGGCAGCTATCTGCTTACGATTGCAGACATGTCGAAAGTCAATGCCGAAGTGATGGTGGATGAAGCCGACATACCGAATGTAAAGGTCGGACAGGAGGCCACCGTCACCATTGACGCTTATCCCGGCCAGGTCTTCAAGGGACACGTTGCCGATGTCGGCGAAGAAGCCATTCTGCGCACATCGGGACTGGCTACGACCCAGCAGACCTCGGCGAACAGCCAGGAAGCGCGTGATTTCAAGGTCCACGTGCGCCTCGATCAACCGCCCGAGGGAATACGCCCAGGGTTGTCATCTACTGCGAAGATACAAACCGGGCACCGCACGGAAGTTGTTACCATTCCCATTCAGGCTATCGCAATTCGCACCAAGGAAGAGCTCCAGGCTGATCAGGACAGAGAGAAGGGCCGCGGTTCGGGGGTTACTCTCGCAGCGGCAAAACCAGCGCTGAACTCGGATGGGACCGTGGCCACCGACGACGTTCAAGGCGTATTCGTAGTTCGCAACGGCAAAGCGATTTTTGTTCCTGTACAAACCGGAATCAGTGGCGTTACGGACATCGAGGTGACTAGCGGTCTCCAGCAGGGCGACATCGTTATCACAGGAAGCTATGAAGCGCTTCGTTCCTTGCATTCCGGCGCTTCCGTGAAAATTGATAACTCCGTTCCGGCTATCACCAACCAGACCACCTCTCAGTAGTTCCACTCATCTGAGACCAGAGAATTTCGAGGAGTCGAGAACCTGATGGCAGTTGAAGAAGTCACATCCCAAACGTTCCGGCAAGACCTGCTCGATTCCGGAGTTGTCATCTGCGCGGAAGATTTGTGGAAGACGTACGAGATGGGGTCTGAGCACGTGCACGCCTTGCGCGGTGTCTCGCTTGAGATTCGCAAGGGTGAATACGCCGCCATCATGGGACCTTCCGGCTCTGGCAAGTCGACGTTGATGAACCTGATCGGCTGTCTCGATTCGCCGACCAAAGGATCTTACTGGCTGGCCGGCCGCCTCGTCAGCGATCTCGACGACGACGAACTGGCCTACATTCGCAATAAGGAAATCGGCTTCGTCTTTCAGACCTTCAATCTGCTACCGCGCGCGACGGCGCTCCATAATGTGGAATTGCCCATGATCTACAATGGCACTCCTTCCGAAGAACGCCAGGAACGCGCGCGCAAGGCGCTTCAGCAAGTTGAGTTGGGCGAACGCATGATGCACCGGCCCAACGAACTGTCTGGAGGGCAACGCCAGCGCGTGGCCGTCGCCCGCGCCCTTGTCAACAACCCGTCGATTCTGCTCGCCGATGAGCCGACCGGAAACCTTGATTCGCAAACCGGCGAAGAAATTATGGCTCTTTTCGTGCGCCTCCACCAGCAGGGCAACACCATCATCCTGGTAACGCACGAGCCGGACATCGCCCAGCGCGCCCACCGCATCATCCGTCTCCGTGACGGCAAAATCGAAAAGGACGAGCGGCTGCAAACGAAATAGCGACTGCGCCTGGTTCTGCCATTTACAATCAGCTTTCACGGAGCAACCTCAGCGCGCAATTCCGACTCCAGTTTATTCTCGGTTGCTCACGAATTGAGCTGCCGAAGAGGAATCCCATGAACTCGATAGCTAGATTGCTCGGAACCGGGGCAATTTTCGTTTTGTTTGCGGGAATCGCATTGGCGCAAGGACAAACGTCGCAGAATCCGCCATCGCCGTCCGATGCTCAGGAGGAAGCCCTCCAGGCCCTTGCCAAAGCTGCGACTCCCGGGCCTATTCACGCCGAACTGATGAAGCGCGCGGGAGATTACATCACCACGGCGACGTTCTCCGCTCCTGGCGCCGAGCCTCAACAATCCACCGGCACGGCGAAGCTCAAGAGCATTCTCGGCGGCCGATTTTTGGAAGAGGAGAATTCCGGAGACTCTTTCGGCCAGCCCTATTCCGGTTTGCGCCTCTATGGCTACAACAACGGCTCCAAGCAATACGAAGCGATCTGGATTTATAACGGCTCGACGGCTTTTCTGGTTCTCGATGGCGCAAGCGAGGACAACGGGAAGACAGTTCGATACTCGGGCGCTTTTCTCGGACCGAGTGGCACTCGGCAAAACTTACGGGTCACCATCGCGCAGCAGGACGCCGATCATTTCGTCGTTCGGCTCCTGGGCGAAGGCCCCGGTGACGCGACTTCGACTCTCGAGACCACATATACGCGAGTGAAGAAAGCCGCCGCGCCGGTTCATCACTAAGTCGAATCTGGGTGCTTCTAGTTTCCTGATGATAGCGCCTTGATGTAACGGTAAAAAAAGTCCACACCCTCGTAGAATGAACTCTGCAAAATGCGTTCGTCGCGGCCGTGCGCGCGAACATCGTTCATATCGATGAAAACTCCTGATATGCCGTACGTGGGAATTCCGGCGTCGCGCAGGCGATAACCGTCAGTAGCGCCTGTTTCCATTGTCGGGATCACCGGCGTGCCGGGCCACATTTCGCCCACAACTCTCTCGTCGGCTTCCAGCACGTCCTTTCGAAGGGGCGATGCGGGACTGGTGTGGGGCGGAGCAACGGCCGAAACCTTGATCTGCGGGTCGTCCAATATTTGCACCAGTGTTTTCTGCGTAGCCTCCTGAGTGCCACCGGGAAAAATGCGGCAATTGACGATGGCTGAAGCGTCCTGCGGCAGCGCATTGTTCGCGTGGCCGCCGCTCAGTCGCGTGGCAACGCACGTGGTTCGCAGCAACGCGTTGTAATAGGGCGACGCCGAAAGCCTTTCAATGCTTGCGCGGTCGGGAGGGTTTTTCGCAGCACCCGCCAAATCCGCCGCTAGCGCTCCTTGGTTCATCTTCGACATGCGCTGGAAAAATGTCCGAGTGGTCTCGTTGAACTGCACCGGAAATTGATAATGCGACAGCCGCACCAGCCCGTCCGCCAGATGGTATATGGCGTTGTCGGGTGAGGGCAATGAGCTGTGGCCGCCCTTATTGAATACCTTCAGTTCGTAATCGGCGTAGAGCTTTTCGCCAGTTTGAATCGAAGTCAGCAGCGGTTTGCCATCCTTGAGCTGAAAATCGCCGCCATCGGTGTTGATGCAGTATTCCGCATCGATCAGGTTGCGATGTTTTTCGAGCAGCCACGAAATGCCATTGAAGTCGCCGCCCTCTTCATCGGAAGTAAGCGCCAAAATCAAATCGCGATCGGGTTTGTAGTTTTCCTGCTTCAGTCGGATGAAATTCGCCGTCAGAATGGCGTCGCCGTCCTTCACGTCGCTGGTCCCGCGCCCGTAGAAGAAGCCGTCCTTTTCGGTGAGTTTGAAGGGATCGAGCGACCAATCGGCGCGGTTTGCCTCGACCACGTCGAGGTGCGCAATAAAGAGAATCGGCTTGTGCGCGCCCGTCCCATGGATCCGCGCGACGATGTTGCCGTGCCGCGCGTCGGGCCCCAGAACAACCACGTCGCTCGCCGGGAATCCTGCCGCGCGCAGCCGCGCAGCGATATCGTTCGCCGCAGTGGTCATGTTGCCAACCGATTCCGTGGTGTTGGTTTCGATGAGCTGCTTGTAAATGTCATACGCCAGCTTGTGCGCATCCTGCGTCTGCTGAGCAAACAGCGTGGCTGCAGCCGAGCCGGCAATAAGCAAGAAACCGAGGAAAATCATGACCAAACCGCGAAGTTTCATGGCGTCTCCTGGATTACCCAAAATCGCGCGACGTGCGAGGCTAACAGAAGTTTGCCCATGCGCCAATGCCGGAACTGGTTCGCGCATTTGGGGGACTTGCTTTTGGGCCTCGTGAAGCCTATAGTCCCGCGCCAAGCGGAGGGTTGCCACTCATGACTAAGCGAATTCTCCTTGCTGCGTTAGCAGGCGGCGTTGTTGTATTTGTGGTGGGTGCGTTTTTGCACACCGTGGCCGGATTAGCGGAGGTCGGCGTCAAAGCCGTGCCGCAGGAAGATACCGTCCTTTCCGCAATGCGCGCGGCAATTCACGACCCGGGCTTTTATGTTTTCCCCGTGCCAGACATGACACCCGGCCGCAGCAAAGAACAAAAGCAGAGCGACGCGGCTGCGTACTTGGCGAAATATCAGCAAGGGCCTTCTGGAATTCTGGTGTACACCACCGGCGGCGCCGCGTTGAGTTACGGCAAGCTGCTCGGCGGTGAATTCATCATCGACGTTGTCAGCGCGTTTTTTCTCGCCTGCATTCTGGCCATGGGCGCCGGCGGCGTCAGTTCGTATTGGAAGCGTGTCTTCGCCGTGACGTTCGCAGGGCTTTTCGCGGGCATTTTTCTCGGCTTCGAGTATTGGAACTGGTACAACTTCCCGACAAACTACACGGTGGCATACATCGCCGTCATTGTGATCGACTGGTTTTTCGCGGGGCTCGCCATGGCCGCGATTGTGCGTCAGCGCGTCGTCGCTTAGCGCGACTTTCGCGACGTTTTGATGCGGCGCCTCGTTGCGCGCTCAATCAGGATCGGAATCGCACGATCGATCCGCTTCGCGCGTGTCTCGGGTCGTTTCGCGTTGAGGGCCCACCGAAGGAATTCGCGACGCAGCGCAGGCGTGATCGCCTTGAAAGACTTTTGCGCTCCTGGAGTTTTGCGCAGTGCTACAGCGACATCCGCAGGCACGGCCAGCTCGTTTGGCTTCTTGTCACGCCGCAGCGTGATACCAATTAAGTTGCCCGCATCAATGCTCAGTTTTTGCGAATCTTGCCATCAACAAAAAGCCGATACTGCCCATTGCCCGCTGGAATGAGGGTGTAGTGCTCCCCTCTAATTTAGACAGTCAGGGCCTCCGAGTTTAGGTCAGTTGCAAAAGCCAAGAAAGCCTCGTGCGGAGTGCGATTCCCGACTCCGCGATGAGGCCGGTCGTGATTGTACTC
>JBAQYT010000264.1:0-1876 GCA_049787175.1 Candidatus Acidiferrales bacterium
TGACCTTCACCCCTCATTCTGCGCAGAAGTGTATATGATTTTCGGACTCTGCGGCGAGCGGAGAGAGGGGGAGGCATGTCGAAGAGAAAATACTCGGAAGTGGAGATGATCGGGGCGCTGAAGCAGATGGAGGCGGGACGCACGGCGTCGGACGTGGGCCGCGAACTGGGCGTCTCCAAGCACACCATCTACGCCTGGAAGGCGAAGTACGGCGGGATGAGCGTGAGCGAAGCGCAGCGATTGCGGCAACTGGAAGACGAGAATCAGCGGCTGAAGAAACTGGTCGCCGATCTCAGCCTGGACAAGGACATGCTGAAAGCGGTGATTGAAAAAAACGGATGGAGCTCGTAGACCGGCGGGGAGAAGCGCGCTGGCTGTGGTCGCACTACCTAGTGAGCGCGCGACGGGTCTGCGGGCTGATGGCGATGGGGGAATCGAGTTATCGCTACGCGAGCCGGCGCAACGATGAGCCGTTGTGCGAGCGGCTGAAGGAAGCGGCGCGGGAGAAGCCGCGCTGGGGATACCGGCGGTTGCAAATCGTTCTCGATCAAAACGGAGAGCATGTGAACCACAAAAAGATTTATCGCGTGTACCGGGAATTGGGACTGGCGATTCGCCGCAAGCAGCGCAAACACTTGCTGCGCGCGGGATCGCCGCGTCCGGCGTTAACCGCAGCGAATCAGGAATGGGCTTTGGATTTCGTGCACGATGCGGCGGAGAGCGGAAGGAAATTCCGGGCGCTGAGCGTGGTGGATCCGTACACGAGGGAGTGCCTGGCGCTGGAAGTGGACAGCAGCATGGGCAGCCACCGGGTAACGCGGGTGCTGGAGGCGATCATCGCCGAGCGCGGCGCGCCGCAGGCGATTCGCTCGGACAACGGGCCGGAGTTCACCTCGCGGCATTTTCTGGCCTGGTGCTTGGAAAAGAAAATCGAGGTGGTGCACATCGAGCCAGGGAAGCCGGTGCAGAACGCGCATGTCGAGAGTTTTCACGGCAAATTGCGGGACGAGTGCTTGAACGCGAGTTGGTTTCAGAATCTGTGGGACGCGCGACGAAAAATCGCCGCGTGGCGGAAGGAGTACAACGAAGAGCGGCCCCATAGCAGTTTGGGCTATGCGACGCCCGCCGCGTTCGCGCGCCGAATGGCGGCTCTCCGGTCGCCTACGGCTCCCTGCGCGCCGCCATTCGGGACCAACCCAGAAGCAAAAGCTATGAGCTTAGGAGGTTCAAACGTCGTATGATCCACTGCGCAGACCGTGGGGGCAGATCACGACCACGCCTCCACTGGAGTTTACAGTTTCAACCAGGCCATCGCCGTCGTATGCGAAAATGCTGGTCGCGTTCGGCGATTGCTTGTAGATGCGTCTTCCGAAGGGATCGTATTTGAAGGTAACTGTTCCGTTCGTACCGGGCAGCGTGACGCTCGTTAGCCGGTTCTCATAGTCCCAAGCGTATGTGGTGCTGCCGGTAGAGTCGGTCTTGAGCGTGGTGTTGCCGTTGTAATCTTGTGAATAGAGCGCGTTGGGCGTTTGAGTCAGTTCATTCGAGACGTTGTAGGTGTACGGTGAGAGGCCGAGCGAAGAGAGCCTGTTGCCCACCGGATCGTACGTATAAGTCTCCGTGGTCGTGCCCCCTTGCTGGGCTTGTAACAACTCGTAGATCGCGTCGTAGCTGTAGTTGGTGGTCACGCCCGCCAATTGGTCCGCTTTCGATGTCCGATTTCCATCAGCATCAAGCGTGTAAACGTCTCCGTCAATGGTGACGGAGGACGGCCCACAGACTTGGGGGAATTATCCAGCGGCTTCTTTCGAATGCCATGTGGCAAATTATCATCGCTGCCGTTCCTATTCCCAAGGCTAGGAGACTCCCCTCCAGA
>JBAQYT010000012.1:0-2604 GCA_049787175.1 Candidatus Acidiferrales bacterium
CGCGGCATCGGGATTTTTCCGATGAGGAGCGCATGAAAGTGGCGCACGCCATCGCCGTGGGCGCGCTGCGGTACTTTCTGCTGAAGTACACGCGGTCGACGATTATCGCGTTTGATTTCAAGGATGCGCTGAGTTTCGAAGGGGAGACAGGGCCGTACGTGCAATATGCCGTGGTGCGCGCCAAGAATATCTTCCGGAAAATGCAGGAGCAAGAACCGACATTTTCGATCGGCGCTCTGGAGAAAAATGTGAACGCAAAGAGCGCCGCGGAGTTATTTGCGCCGCCGGAGGGCAACGATTTGTGGGAATTATTGCTGCTGGCGGGCTCGCTTGACTCGCGGGTGGAAGCCGCAGTGACGGCGCAGGAGCCCGCGTTTGTGGCGAAGTATGCGTTTGAGCTGGCGCAGGCTTTTAACGTTTTCTATCACAAGCACCACATTCTTTCGGAAGAGAACGCGGAGAAGAAGCGGCTTTTGTTGCTGCTGACGGCGATTGTGGAGCGGCAGCTTATTGCCGCGCTGGAGCTATTGGGGATCGAAGCGCCGGAGAAGATGTAGGCGCGACTCGGAGAGTCGCGACGGACGGGGCAAGCCCGGCCCGAGGCCCCACGCTCAACCGCAGCATGGAGAGTGGTTCGAGCCAGCAAGGTAAAGGGACAAACGACCGCGGCAAAGCGGCGTCGAGACGCCGCACTCCAAAAAGGCAAAGAGTCGCAGACCTTCGAAAGGCGAGAAGGTCCGCGCCGCCAAGTGCAGAAGCAAAGCCAGGGCGAGATCCTTCGGCGCCGCACAAAACGCTGCGCCTCTGGATGACAACTTAAAGGCACCGACGCGGGCGGCGGAGCAGACTCGAGACGTGAGCTCGCTCCACGACGACGCAGCAGATCGACCCAACGCAACAAACAAAACTATCGCCTCGGCATGCGGCGGTGATCGAATTGCTAAACGTCAAATTCCCCACCCTCTGCAACTTCTTCACCTTGGGCTGCTAGCGGCAGCCCGGCGCAGAGGATGGGGCACCCGCAAACGAAACGGCATGGAGAGTGGTTCGAGCCAGCAAGGTGAAGGGACAAACGACCGCGGCAAAGCGGCGTCGAGACGCCGCACTCCAGAGAAGCGAAGCAGGCCCTTCGCTTCGCTCAGGATGACATCACATTCCGGACGTCACATCTTCGGCGTGACGAGATGACGGGACGGATGAACGACGTGTCAAAGGCCGCGACTCGGAGAGTCGCGCGGGCGGGGCAAGCCCGGCCCCTACAAAGCAAACGAGCAAAACGCTCCTCGGAATGACAACAAGAAAACGGGGACCTACATTTTCATTCAAAGCGTTGAAGTGCCGGAGAACATGAAGGCCAAATTCCCCACCCTCTGCAACTTCTTCACCTTGGGCTGCTAGCGGCAGCCCGGCGCAGAGGATGGGGCACCCGCAAAAGAAACGGCATGGAGAGTGGTTCGAGCCAGCAAGGTAAAGGGACAAACGACCGCGGCAAAGCGGCGTCGAGACGCCGCACTCCAAAAACGAAACTAAAGACCGCAGATATTCAAAAAACGCGAAGGTCCGCGTTACCAAACACGAAAATAAAGCTACTGCGAGATCCTTCGGCCAGAAGGCGGCCCTCAGGATGACACAGAATACGTGTCACATCTTCATGGCGAAGTCGATGAGAGTGCGGATGGCGATGCCGGTGGGGCCGGATGCAGCCCAGGGCTTGGCATCGTCGCGCCAGGCGGTTCCAGCGATGTCGAGGTGGACCCAAGGAGTGTCTTCCGCGAACTCCTTGAGGAACCAGGCGGCGGTGATGGAGCCTCCACCTTTGCCGCTGCCGGTGTTGCGAATGTCGGCGATTTTACTCTTGATCATTTCCTCGTATTCGTCATCGATGGGCATGGGCCACATTTTCTCTCCGGCGGCACGCGCGCTTTCGAGCACACGGTCGAGAAATTCGCGCGGCGTGCCGAAGGCACCGACATGGACGTTGGCGAGAGCGACGACGATCGCACCCGTCAGCGTGGCCGCGTCGATCAAATGCGTGCAGCCGAGCTTTTTCGCGTAGCAAATCGCGTCGGCGAGGATCAGGCGGCCTTCCGCGTCGGTGTTAATCACTTCGATGGATTTGCCGGACATGGCGATTTGGACGTCGCCAGGCTTTTGAGCGCGGCCGCCAGGCATATTTTCCGTGGCGGGGACGACGGCCATGACTTCGATAGCTGGTTTGAGGCGCGCGAGGGCGCGCAGTACAGCGAGCATAGTAGCTCCACCGCTCATGTCGGTCTTCATTTCCTCCATGTTGGCGGCGGGCTTGATGGAGATTCCGCCCGTGTCGAAGGTGACCGCTTTGCCGACGAGGCCAAGCACCGGTGCGCCCTGTTTTTTCTGCGCGGGACGGTAACGCACGACAATGAGACGCGGCGGCTCTTCGCTGCCTTGCGCGACGCCAAGCAACGCGCCCATTTTGAGTTCAGCGATGCGCTTCTCGTCCAAAATGTCGACTTCGAGGCCCGCTTCCTTGGCCATTGCCTCCGCGCGAGAGGCGAGTATTCGAGGGGTAAGGCGATTGGAGGGCTCATTGATAAGATCGCGCGCGAAATTCTCCGATTCGCC
>JBAQYT010000013.1:0-19822 GCA_049787175.1 Candidatus Acidiferrales bacterium
TGCACGAAAATTCCGCCGGGGAATTTGTCAGTCCGGGCATCGCCATCACCGCACTGGGGTATCGGCACCCCATCGCGCTCGACGGCAAGAAAGGCCAACTCTTCCTTCTCAAGTGCGACGAGGAGATGGTCCAAACAAGCCTCTCGCTCGGTTTTCCTGGAGGCACAATACCTCTCAGTGTTCCAGAACCCATCGCCGGAACATTTCGAATTGAAGTCTACGGCAAGAACTAGCCGACTTCGACGAGTCGAGCATCAGGCCGCCGTTATTTTTTGGCGAGGAGTTTTTCGAAGGCGGCTTCGTCGAGAATGGTGACGCCCACCGACTGCGCCTTGGCCAGCTTCGAGCCGGGGTCCGCGCCGGCCACAACGTAATCCGTCTTTTTGCTCACGGAAGAAATAACTTTGCCGCCGTGCGAAGCGACGAGCTGGCCGGCTTCCTCGCGCGAGTGCCGCTCCAGCGTGCCGGTGAACACGAACGACTTCCCCGCCAGGCGATTGTCGGTGAGCGTGCGACGCTCCTCCGTCATGCGCAGGCCCTTGTCGTGCAACCGCTCGATCAATTTGCGGTTGGCCTTCTCCGAGAAAAAGTCAGCGACGCTGGCGGCCACTTTCGGGCCAATTTCGTTCACTTCCATCAACTCTTCCGGGGTGGCGTCCGCAATTTTGTCCAGCGAGCCAAAATGCTCGGTGAGCAATTGCGCGGTGCGCTCGCCGACGAATCCGATGCCGAGGCCATAAATCAAGCGCGAAAGTTCGTTCTTTTTGCTGGCGGCAATTTCGTCGAGAAGATTCTGCGCCGATTTTTCGGCCATGCGGTCGAGCTCCGCAAGATCATCAAGCTTGAGCGCATATAAATCCGCGAAATCCTTGACGATTCCCTTCTCCACAAGCTGGTCGACGATTTTTTCTCCGAGGCCGTCGATATTCATCGCGTGCCGTCCGGCGAAATGAATCAACGATTCCCTGCGCCGCGCAGGACACATGGCGTTGACGCAGCGGTAAGCGACTTCGCCCTCCACGCGATGAATGCGCGTGCCGCATTCGGGGCATTTGTCCGGCACGACGACGGGCTTCTCTTCCTTGCCATGCTTTACGACTTTGAGCACATGCGGAATCACGTCGCCGGCGCGTTCGACGAGAATGGTGTCGCCTCCGTGAATGTTCAGGCGCTCGACTTCGTCCATGTTGTGCAGCGTCGATTTACTGACGGTCACGCCGCCGATGGGGACAGGCTCAAAAAACGCGACGGGCGTAAGCGTGCCGGTGCGGCCGACGTTAAATCCGATTGCCTTGACCAGCGTAGTTCCCTGCCGCGCGGCCCATTTGAAAGCAATGGCCCAGCGCGGCGCTTTCGAGGTGTAGCCCAACTCCGATTGCAAGGCGACGTCGTTGACCTTCACCACCACGCCGTCGATTTCATACGGCATCTTGTCGCGCTTGGCTTCCCATTTCGTGCAGTATTTCTCAACTTCCTCGATGCCTTCACAAACCGCAAAATCGGCGCTGGCGCGGAAGCGCAAATGCTTCAGCGCTTCGAGCGTCTGGGAATGCTTCTTGAGCGGAATGCGCGGGCCAGAGAGCAGGTAATACGCGAAAAATTCGAGCTTGCGAGACGCGGTGATGGAAGGGTCGAGAACGCGGACGGCGCCGGCGGCGGCGTTGCGCGGATTCGCGAAGTGTTTTCCGCCCGCGGCGTCCTGCTGACGGTTCAGCTCCGCGAACGCGGCGCGGGTCATCATCGCTTCGCCGCGCACTTCAATATCCGCGGGCAGGCCGAGTTTCTTCAGCGCGCCGAGGTCGAGGCGCAGCGGAATGGAGCGAATCGTTTTCACGTTGGCGGTAACGTCTTCGCCAGTCTGCCCGTCGCCGCGTGTGACGCCGCGAACGAGCACGCCATTCTCATAAATCAACGCCAAGCTCAAGCCATCGAATTTGTGTTCGGCGACATATTCGATTTGTTCCCGGCCGGTAAGCTCCCGAGCACGGCGGTCGAATTCACGCAGCTCGTCATACGAGAGCGCATTGTCGAGGCTCATCATCGGCCTGGCGTGGCGATAGGTTTGAAACCCGCCGCGCGGCTTGCCGCCAACGCGCTGCGTCGGCGAATCGCCAGTGACGAATTCTGGATGCTCTTCCTCGATGGCCTTGAGCCTGCGCATGAGCTTGTCGAACGCCGCGTCGGAAATCTGCGGTGCATCGAGGACATAATAGAGATGCTCGTGCCTGCGAATTTCCTCGCGAAGCTTTTCCACTTCTTTCGTCAACGTAGCGGTGGCAGCCATCCATGCCTCGATCGAAAAGCCGTAATGCGCACTCAGCCGGCCCGAAGCCGGAGAGAAGTATTATACAATGCGCCCGTTCTGAAGCCCTTTCTGAAACGCTTGTGAAAGCATTGGTGCGAAATTTGCCTTACAGACCGGCGGCGAAATGGATCCCGTGACGCATGCGCTGATCTCGGCAACGCTGGATCGCGCTGGGCTGCGCCGAGTTAGCCCGCCGGCGATGCTCATCCTGGTCATTTCCGGCACGGCGGCGGATTTGGATTTGCTGAGTTACTCCGGCGGCGCGGGCGCATATTTTCATTACCACAATGCAGTGCTGCATTCGATTCTCGGCAGCGCGGCGCTAGCGGTTGCCATCGCTCTAGCATTCTGCATCTTTGGCCACGGGCCGCAAGGCCAACCACTGCGATTTGGGCGCGTCCTGCTGCTCTGCGCCATCGGAGCAGGCGTACATCTGCTTCTCGATTACCTCGGCGCGGAAAGAGTGCAATTGTTTTGGCCTTTTCACGAGCGCTGGTTCGCCCTGGATTTGCTGCCGCAAATCGATCCCTGGATTCTCGGCCTGCTGCTCGCGGGACTGCTGCTGCCGGCGCTTTTCCGTCTGGTCAGCGAAGAGATTGGCGAGCGCAAGAAAAAAAGAACGGTATCGAAGGGAGCGGCCGCCGCATTGGTTCTGATGGCGCTGTACATCGGCGGGCGCGGCATGCTGCACCAGCGCGCGATCCAGACTCTGATGGCCCACGACTATCATGGCGCGGCGCCGCTCGCTGCCGGAGCGTTTCCGGATTCCGTATCGCCATTTCTCTGGCGCGGTCTGGTGGCAACGTCGAATACTATCGAGCAGATTAGCGTCCCGGTAGAATCCGCGGACGAATTCCACGCGGATTCAAGCCTCACGAATTACAAACCGGAAGACTCTCTCGCGCTCGACGTAGCACGGCGCACACTCTTCGCCAAGCAATTCCTGCAATATGCCCGGTTCCCGCTGGCCGAACTGCAAAGCATTCCCAACGGCTCGCTGGTGACTCTCCGCGACTTACGCTTCCTGCCGGACGCAGATACGCTCGAAAACATGCGTGCGGTCATTGAACTCGACGGCCAACTGCATGTGCGCAGCGAGGAGATCGAATTCGCGGGAGGAGCGGCGAAGCTGCAACCGTAATATGCTCGTTCGTACGTTCAGTCTTGAACGCGTAGCGCAAAAACTTCGCTACGACTCGCTCCCAGCGGACGCCGGTTTGAGCAGCCACCGCGTGAGCACATAGAACAGTCCAATCAGCACCAGCGGCACGAGAATTGTTAGCGTTTTGTTCTGCGTCATGAAGCTTTCAACAGCGTGGCCATATTTGATCGCGAACAAACCCTCGACGGCATAGCGCAGGCCGCGTCCAATCAGCACTCCTAGCAGGAATGTTCTCAGCGGAACTTGCGCCACGCCTTCGGCAATCACAAACGCCTTGAATGGAAACGGCGGAGGCAGAATCGAAGGAAGAAAAACGCTCAGGAACGCGTGCTGGTGAACCAACCCCTGAATTCGCCCCGGCGTTTTCTTGCCATACCTTTTGCGGTACGCGGCGCCTCCCTTTTTTGCCAGCAGATAGAGCCAAATGCAGCCGGCAAGCGAACCTATCGCAGCCATGCTGGCGTAATAGAGCATCCGCCGAGGATGCTGAATCACGAATCCAATAAAGAGCAAATCCGTGATGAATGGAAAAGAAAGGACCGAGGAGTCGAGAAAAGCGACAACGAACAATCCAGCGCCGCCAATGGCGCTGACAATATGTGTAAGCCACACGGGAACTTTGGGTGCGTTCACAAGAGGTCTGGCCTTTGCCGTAACTAAACGGCGCATTGTAACAGAGATGCTTCGCACGGCACGGGTGGCTCTATAAACATCCCGAAAATTCCATGAATTCGAATTGTGGGCCGGAAAAACTGGGCTATACTGCGAGTTCGATTTGGCGGTATTCGAAACAGCGTCTGAGGAGATTGAACATGAGGAAGAGCGTCGTGTCATATGCAGTACTTTTGATTGGACTTGCTGTCCTGGCAATTCCGGGAATTGCGCAGCAGGAAGATAAGAGCCAGCGGCCGAGCCCGCCGGCCACCACACAGTGTACGTTCCCCGATGGCAAGATCTTGAAGGTCGACTATTCGAGCCCGCGCATGAAGGGACGCACGATTTATGGCGGGCTTGTGCCGTATGGCAAAGTGTGGCGTGCGGGCGCGAACGAAGCGACGACGTTTATTTCCGACACAGACCTGATGGTCGGCGACAAGGACGTTCCTGCGGGCAGCTACACACTGGATGCAATTCCCGATCCCGGCAAATGGACCTTAATCGTCAGCAAAAAGACCAAGAATGACAAAGGCGGCCCCGTGTGGGGAATTCCCTACCCTGGCGAGCAGTTCGATTTCACGCGCGCGCCTATGGAAGTGCAGAAGCTTGAAACGCCTCTCGAGGATTTCACCATTTCGTTCGATCACGCGGGGGACGCCTGCTCGATGCGAATGGATTGGGCGACCACCCGCGCCACAATATTGATCCGTGAAAAAAAGTAGCGGCATAACTCAGGCTCATGGCTCAAGAATTCTAATCGGCACACAAAGCGCTAGCCGCCACGCCGTACTTACACAGAGCACGGCACAAACAATTTTCTCGTCGGGACTGGAACCGCGTTTATGGCCTATCCGCCTCTCCCCGCTCCCTTGCGTCCAGTTATTGACGAATGCGTGGAATCCTGTTACAAACATTTGCTTTGGATTGCATCCGCATTCGGGCCTGTACGGCTCGCCATGAGGGAGCCCCAATCATCCGCGGTAAGAATTTTGCCGGAGGTTTGGATTGCTTCCCGACAAGTGTAAGCGGACGCTCATAGGAGGGACTTCTGATGGGTAACTGGCTCGCAGGCGTTTATTCGCTACGAGGCCGATTCGCCGGTGCGGCAAAGGCCGCACGGATAAAAATGGGCGTGCTGGGCGCCGCAACAATGATGCTGAGCGCCGCGGCGCACGCACAGGGCGCTCCAGAAGCGGCGGGCGGCGAAGCGAACCTGAAGGTTCCGGATCTGTCGCAGGTGTCGTTCCTAGGCGTGAATGGGCACACACTGCTTCTTTGGGGCATCCTCTTTTGCATTTTTGGGTTGTTTTTCGGCATGGCGATTTACATGCGCCTGAAGAATTTGCCGGTGCATCGCTCGATGCGCGAAATGTCGGAATTGATTTATGAGACATGCAAAACCTACCTGATTACACAGGGTAAATTCCTGCTGCTGCTGGAATCGTTTATTGCCGTCATCATCATTCTTTATTTCGGCGTGCTGCTACATGACGACGCAACCAAAGTCATCGTCATTCTTGCCTTCAGCGTTCTGGGCATCTGCGGCAGTTACGGCGTGGCGTGGTTCGGCATTCGCGTGAATACGTTTGCGAATTCACGAACGGCGTTCGCGGCGCTTCCCGGCAAGCCTTTTCCCATTTACCGCATCCCGCTGCGCGCAGGCATGAGCATCGGCATGATGCTCGTGAGCGTCGAGTTGCTGATGATGCTCATCATTCTGCTTTTCATCCCCGGCAGCTACTCGGGGCCATGCTTCATCGGGTTTGCCATTGGTGAATCATTAGGCGCGGCCGCGCTGCGCATCGCAGGCGGCATTTTCACGAAAATTGCCGACATCGGCGCGGATCTGATGAAGATTGTCTTCAAAATCAAGGAAGACGACGCACGCAATCCCGGCGTGATTGCCGACTGTACCGGCGATAACGCGGGCGATTCGGTTGGCCCGAGCGCGGACGGATTTGAGACGTACGGCGTGACCGGCGTCGCGCTGATCGCGTTCATCTTGCTTGGCGTGAAAAATCCCGTCATACAAGTGCAAATGCTGGTGTGGATTTTCGTAATTCGCGTGGCGATGCTGGTGGCGAGCGCCATCGCCTATTTCGTGAACGACGCGATCGCGAAGGCGCGCTACGCCGCGGCGAACGAGATGAACTTCGAATCGCCGCTTACATCGCTGGTATGGATCACGTCGCTTTCGTCGGTGGCGCTGACGTTCTTGATTTCCTATTTCATTATTCCGGACATCGGCGGCGACACCACGCAATGGTGGAAACTCTCAATCATCATTTCGTGCGGAACTCTCGCTGGCGCGATTATTCCCGAGCTGGTGAAAGCCTTCACCTCCACCGAATCGCGGCACGTTCGCGAAGTGGTCCGTTCGGCGCAGGAGGGCGGCGCTTCGCTGGGGATTCTGTCCGGCTTCGTCGCCGGCAACTTCTCCGCTTATTACCTGGGGCTGACGATGGTTATTCTGATGGCCATCGGGTACCTGATCAGCCTGCTGGGGCTTGGCAGCTTGATGATTGCTGCGCCCGTATTTGCGTTTGGCCTCGTGGCCTTCGGATTTTTGGGCATGGGGCCGGTAACGATTGCCGTCGATTCTTACGGGCCAGTGACGGACAACGCGCAATCCATCTATGAACTGTCGTTGATTGAGAGCATCCCGGACATCAAGCAAGAGCTTCAGCGCGATTTTCACATCAGCACGAATTTCGAGCGCGCCAAGGAAATGCTCGAAGCAAATGACGGCGCCGGCAACACATTCAAGGCGACGGCAAAGCCGGTGCTCATCGGAACCGCGGTTGTAGGCGCCACGACGATGATTTTCTCGATCATCATGGCGCTCACCAATGGAATCACGGTGAACGTCGACAAACTCTCGCTGCTGCACGCGCCCTTTTTGCTGGGTATCGTGACCGGCGGCGCGATGATTTACTGGTTTACCGGCGCTTCCACGCAGGCGGTGACCACCGGCGCATATCGCGCCGTGGAATTCATCAAAGCCAACATCAAGCTGGAAGGCGTGGAGAAGGCGTCCATCGCCGACAGCAAAAAGGTTGTGCAAATTTGCACGCAGTATGCGCAAAAGGGAATGCTGAATATTTTCATCGCCGTGTTTTTCGCGGCGTTGTCGTTCGCGTTCGTCGAACCGTTCTTCTTCATCGGCTACTTGATCTCGATTGCCGTGTTTGGCCTCTATCAGGCCATTTTCATGGCCAACGCCGGCGGGGCATGGGACAACGCGAAGAAGATCGTGGAAGTGGAGCTGAAGCAGAAAGGCACAGCGCTGCATGACGCAACCGTCATCGGCGACACGGTAGGCGACCCCTTCAAGGACACGTCTTCCGTGGCGCTCAACCCCGTGATCAAGTTCACCACGCTGTTCGGCTTGCTGGCCGTGGAGCTGGCGGTGCAGTTGACGGCAGAAACCGGCGGTGGGCTAACGCACATACTGGCAGCAGTGTTTTTCCTGATTTCGTTCTTCTTCGTCTACAAATCGTTTTACGGCATGCGCATCAAGACCGCTGAAAAATAGTAGCTCCCAGGTCAGCGGAGGACTCCGCGAGGCTTGCGAGGAACCGGGTCCAAAAGAAAAGGGCAGCGAACCCATCGCTGCCCTTTTTCAGTTTCGATACCCATGCCCAAGACCGGCAAAAATAATCTGGCTTACATTTTGTAGCGGCCTAAATCCTCGTCGTTCAAGTTCTCAAGCCAGCGTTTCAATTCTTCGTTCGACGTTTTCTCGACGCCCCCGCCCGCGTTTTGCGAGCTTTTGAAGACTCGCTCTTCCACGTAGATCGGGCAATCCAGCCGAAGCGCCAAAGCAAGCGCATCGCTGGGCCGGGAATCCATGGAGATAATTTCGCCGCCGCGCTCCATCCAGATGAGCGCATAGAACGTATCGTCCTTCAGATCGCTGACGACAACTTTGTCGACGCGGACATCCAGCCCGAGGAGAACATTTTTGAGCAGATCATGAGTCATTGGGCGCGGCGTTTGGACTTTTTCGATTTCGAGTGCAATGGCGTTGGCTTCGTAAATCCCCACCCAAATGGGCAAAGTTCCTGGGCCTTGCACAGCCTTCAGAACCACAACCGGCATGTTGGTCAGCGGATCCATCATCAATCCGCGGATTTTAACTTCGCGTTCCATGGGGACCTCCCGCAGAACTTGCTGAACTGGACTGTTCGCCGACGAGGCTGTTCGGCCCGGCTCCGGTAATCTTGACGTGGCAATATTGTCCCAGAAGGTTTTCCGCCGGCGAAGTGAAATTTACGATGCGATTGCTGGTTGTCCGGCCGGACCATTGCGCGCGCGATTCGTGGCGGCCGTCCACGAGGACTTCGAATTCGCTGCCGAGAAAAGCTTGGTTCTGCGAAATCTGAATTTCGCGCTGCCGTTCCTGAAGAATCGCGAGCCTACGGCTTTTTACTTCTTCAGGGATCGCATCGGCCATATCTTTTGCGGTCGTGTTAGGGCGTGGAGAATACTTGAAAGCAAAAACGCCATCAAATTTCACATCATCGAGAAGCGAGATGGTCTCCTCGAATTCGGCGCCGGTTTCACCGGGGAAGCCGACAATTATATCCGTGGTGATGCTGGAGCGGCGCTGCGCTTCTCGAATCCAGCCAATCTTTTCCAGATACTCTTCGCGCGTGTAGGTGCGCCGCATTTCTCGAAGCACGCGATCCGAACCCGATTGCACAGGCAAATGAACGTGGTCGCACAGCGCGGGAATTGAGTCAATCGCGCGAACGATCTCGCGCGTGAAGTCGTTGGGATGCGAAGTGGTGAAACGCACGCGGCGAATGCCAGGCACGGCAGCGACAGCGCAGAGCAGTTGCGCAAAATTCATCCCTGCGGCGGAAGGATCACGATAGGAATTGACCGTTTGGCCGAGGAGCTGAACTTCCGTGAAGCCGCCATCGGCCAGATGCTTCACTTCATTGAGCACCGAGGCGCTGGTGCGGCTGCGTTGCGGACCGCGGGTGTGCGGAACAACACAATAGGAGCATGCGTAGTCGCAGCCCTCGATGATCGTAAGATACGCGCGGAATGGATTATCACGGCGAGTGACTTCGGTCTCGAAAGTTTCGTCGGTATCCAGATTCAGTCCGGTGACGCGCGCGCCGCCGGCCTCAATTTCGGTGAGAAGCTCGGGCAAGTTGCGGTAGCTTGCCGAGCCGCAGACCATTCGCACCCAAGGCGCGCGCTCGAAGATACGTTCACCTTCCTGTTGCGCGACGCAGCCAAGCACGCCAACGATTTTGTTTTGCCCGCGCGGACCGCGAAAATCGTTAATCCGAGTGAAGACTTTTTGCGCCGCCTTTTCGCGAATGCTGCAGGTGTTGAAAAGTACCATGTCGGCGGAATCGGCGGATTCCACTTGGCGGTAGCCGCGAGCGAGCAGCAGACCGGCCACTTTCTCGGAGTCGTGGACGTTCATCTGGCAGCCGAAGGTTTCGATGTAAAATGAGCGAGCCGGAGAGGCATCAAAATCCGCGGAAACGCCCCTTCGCTTGCCCACCAGAGACGCGAGAGGAATGTCGATCCTGGCCGCCATGTTCAATTCTAGAGTCTAGCACAGGGCACGCCGTGGCGCAGACCCTCGAAAGGCTCTTGCGAATGTGTCGTTACATACACCAGAAAATATCGGATTACGATGGATTGATTTGACCGCTCCTACTGCCTATGCTACGGTAATTTTTCGGGGTTCGAGGACGCTTCCTCGGGAGACAAAACACTTTGCATGTTGCTGGCGTGATGCTTGTCGGGCGACTCGGCGCGATCTTTTTCCAAACGGGCTGGGTCGCGCGGGCTGTACTGCTGATTCTGCTTTTCCTTTCGCTTTTCTCCTGGGCCATTATTTTTCAAAAGTACCGTCTGTTTACCGTCGCCGAACCGCGCACGCGGCGCTTTATGCAGCTTTTCCGGACGGGCCGAGGGCTGCCGGACCCCAATACTCTGCGAGCGGGCTCAAGCGGTTCTCCGTTTGTGAGCGTTTACGATGCGGGTTACCGCGAACTCGAGGGGCAGCTTGCCGGAGGAAACCCTCATCCGGCGGGGAAGCTCAAAAATCCACGGGCGGTGCTGGTGGAAATGCAACTGGCCTCCGCGGACGAAATACGGCACATGGAGAGCCGGATGCCGTGGCTGGCGACAATTGGTTCGATCGCCACATTTATCGGACTGTTTGGAACGGTGTGGGGCGTAATGGACGCATTTGCAGGCTTAGGAGAGGCGGGTGAATCGAGCCTCCGCGCGGTCGCTCCAGGCATCGCCGACGCACTGATCACGACCGCCGCAGGGTTGTTCACGGCAATTCCAGCGGTCATCGCGTACAATATTTATCTACATCGCATACGCGATTTCGCCATTCGCATGGACAATTTCGCGACGGAATTCGTCAGCAAGATCGAAACTCTTTATAGTTGAATTAAACGCGCGCGGGCCTAAGGGCCGCCGCTACAACAGCAAGAGATGGCGCAGATACAAAGACAGCCCGGTACAACGCTCTCCGACATCAACATCGTGCCGTTCGTCGACGTGATGCTGGTGCTGCTGGTGATTTTCATGATCACGGCGCCGCTTCTTGAATCAGGAATCCAAGTCAATTTGCCACAAACCAAGACGGTAAAGGAAATTCGTCAGGCGAACATCGTCATCAGCATCAACCGCGCCCAAGAGTTATTTTTGGGAAAAGATCCGGTCAACATTCACGAGATTGGCCAGAGAGTGCTGGCGATGGATAAAGACATCGCCCACACGCCGGTGTACGTGCGATGCGATCAGGCGGTGCCGTTTGGCACTTGGGCAATGGTGGTGGACACATTGCGACAATCCGGCATCAACAATATTAGCGTGGTGACGAAGCCGCTGCAGGGCGAGCCGCGCACACAGTGAAATGGAGCTAAGCCTTCCCTACCAATCCGCGCCAAATCTCAAAGCCCCGTTGGGCTATTCGGTGGTGTTTCACGTGGTCTTGTTTGGCGTGCTGATTTCCTCGGCGGTATTCTCTCGTCAAGGCGAAACATGGGGTGGCGCCGGCGGCCAAGGAACGATCAACATCAACCTGGTTGGAAATGTGCCGGCGATTCCGCTGCCGAAGCCTGACGTGTCCACGAACAGCCGCGTCGTGGACAACACGAAGGGACTTTATCAGACGGAAGTGCAGCCCAAGGATATTCCGGCGCCGCAGCCGAAAGCGCCGCCGCCGGATGAGTCGAAGGCGATTTACCTGCCGAAATTCGACAAATACAAGCAGCCCGAATATCTTGGCAAACCGTCAAAGGTCTTGCCGAATCCTGTTCCGCCGCCGAAGAACGCAATTCCCTATGGAAACGGAGGATCGCCGCAAGTTCCCACGTCGACGTTCATACTCAATCAGAGCACGCGCGGAGGCATGGGGATTTCCGGATCGAGCGGCGGGAGCTTTGGTTCGCAATTTCCCTGGTATGTGGAGGCCGTGCAGCGGCGGGTGAGCAGCAACTGGCTGGAATCGACAGTGGACCCGTCGATCTCTTTCGCACCCCGCTGCGTTGCGACATTTACGATTCTTCGCGACGGCACGGTCACGAATATTCAAATTACGCAGTCCAGCGGAAATCAGTCGGTGGATATGTCGGCGGTCCGAGCGATTCAGAGTTCGAGTCCGCTGGATCATCTGCCGCCCGGATACAACGGATCTTCGGTGAACGTGGAATTCTGGTTTGATTTTCACCGGCAGTGAGGAGATGCAGAGAAGGATGAGAAGAGTTTTGGGGATTTGGGCAGTGATTGCTGTGATTGTGGCGGTTGGTTCTCCTTGCGCTTTTTCGCAGGGCTCGCAAGATTGGTTTAAGACCGGCACGGGACTTGGCGTGCAAAAAGTGAAGCTGGCGGTTCCTGAATTCAAATCGACGTCGCCGCTGGAGCAGGTGTTTCATCAAGTTCTGATGGATGATCTGAGCTATTCGGGCATTGTCGATATGGTGAGCCCAAGCTTCTATCCCGTGAATGTTCCGAGCGTGCCAAACGAGCTGAAACCAGAGGAATGGCGCCAAGCGCCTGCAAGTGCCATGATGGTGGCGTTCGGGAATTTGACGGCCAACGGCAGTTCCCTCCTGCTCGCAGGTTACCTTTACGATGTACGACAAACGCCATCGCTCTCGATTCTGGAAAAATCTTATAATGCAGATGCGACGGAAGATGGCGCGCGGCTGCTTGCACACGAGTTCGCGGATGACATTATTTCGCGATTGAGCGGCGGAGTGCCGGGAATTGCACAGACCAAGATCGCTTTCGTGAGCGACCGGAACGGGCACAAGGAAATTTGGGAAATGGATTACGACGGCGCGAATCAGCACCAATTGACGCACCTTGGGACCACGTCGCTGACACCGCGGTGGTCGCCGGACGATTCGCGCATTGCGTTTACGTGCTTCGAGCCGTATCGCCGAATTGTCTCGGCGCAGATTTGCATGTATTCAATGATCACGAACCGCCTGATTTCTTTTCCGCGCTTTTCCGGGACAAACTCATCTCCGGCGTGGTCTCCGGATGGGAGCCAGCTTGCGTTCATGGCCAGTATGCAAGGAGGTCCGGAAGTCTACGTGACGGATTCCTTCGGGGGACACATGCACCGGCTGACGTACTCGGTAGGCGTGAGCACTTCGCCGACGTGGAATCCCAAGACGGGAAACCAGATTATTTTTGTGAGCGACCGCGGCGGCTTGCCGGACCTTTTCGAAATGAATGCGGATGGATCGAACACGCAGAGGATACCGCTTTCCGCGGCCACGGGAGTAGCGGCAGCGGATTTGCCCGCCACAGGTTACGTAATCGATCCTGCGTGGTCTCCGAATGGAGAACTGCTGGCGTTCAGCTGGCGCAGACCGGCTGGAAACTACGATTTGTATGTGATGGACCTGGCGAGCCATCAACTGATCGAACTTACACGCGACTCGGGGCAAAATGAGCGCCCGAGCTGGGCGCCGGACGACCGGCACATTGTGTTCGAGTCAACGCGCAGCGGCTCGTTGCAGATTTGGTCGATGCTTGCGGATGGGAGCGAGGCGCGCCAACTGACGACTTCGGGAAGAAATGAGTCGCCGAACTGGTCATGGCATTAACTGGGCGCTGACGGGCATTGATGCGGCGTTGAGTTTTGTGCAGTTTCCCTTGGTGTAGTTGCCTTATGGAATGTTGTTTTGAATAGGTTCAAATAAGTTTTGAATAGTAAATAGTAATAGGTCCGAATCATTCTAAATATATCGGCCCTGATCTGATCTCTCGCGCAGCCCAGGGCGCGAAGGAGGATTGTCGAATGAAGAGCAGTACTTTTCGTAGATTGTCGGTGTTGATCGGAATGTTCACTACGCTCGCTTTTGTCGGCGCTTGCAAGAAAAAGGTGGCGCCGGCGCCCCCGGCTCCCGCGCCAGTGCAACCTGCGCCGGCGCAACCGACGGTGACGCTCAACGCATCGTCAACGACGATTCAAAGTGGCCAGAGCACAACGCTGAATTGGAGCTCGACGAACGCTACAGACCTCGACCTCGAACCAGGGGTGGGGAAAGTAGCGGCGGAAGGATCGACGAACGTGAGCCCGACGCAATCGACGACATACACGATTACGGCCACTGGACCCGGCGGTACGGCGACGGCGAACGCACAGGTGACCGTATCAGCGCCCCCGCCACCACAGGAACAGACAGCGCCAAACGTGGCGGATCTGTTCAATCAGAACATCAAGGATGCCTACTACGAATACGATAAGTCGGACCTCTCGTCCGATGCACGCGACGCACTGCAGAAGGATGCGGAGTTTCTGCGCTCCTATCCGCAGGTGCGCGTGACGCTCGAAGGACACTGCGACGAACGCGGCTCGGAGGAGTACAACCTCGGACTTGGCCAGCGCCGCGCCGACGCAGCGAAGCAATACTTGGTGTCGCTCGGCATCACCGCGGACCGGGTGCAGACAATGAGCTGGGGCAAAGAACACCCGTTCTGTACCGAGCACAACGAAGATTGCTGGCATCAGAACCGCCGCGCGCACTTTGTAATGATTCAGCAGCAGTAGTAATCTGCCGTAAAGCCGCAGGCGCCGCAGCCACTCATGCTGCGGCGCCTCGGCGCAACACTTAGGAGGCGTTTTATGCGGGCAAGAACTGTCGTGCTTTTCTTAGCCGTTCTGCTGGCAGGCGCGATGGGTGGAGCGATGCTTACTCCCCCCACGGCTGACGCGGTCTCGCGCGAGATCATTCAGATTCAGCAGACGGTCAATCAAATTTTGCAGAACCAGCAGGACATCCGGACGGATATCGACTCGAAGGTCGCGTCCATGCAGACGCTGGTGCAGCAGTCGCTCGACGCGTCGAGCCATCTGAATCAAACAATGGGCGCGTTGCAAAAGACTTTGCAGGATGCCTCCGCGAATAACGGCGCCAACAATAGTTCGCTGACGCAGCAGGTGCAGGGCGTGTCCGACAACATGCAGGACATGCAAGCGCGAGTGGGAAAGCTCGCGCAGCAAATGACCGACATCCAAAACACGCTCCAGCAGATCAGCGCCAGAGTTTCTTCGGGTGCGGCGCCGACAACGGCGCCTACGGGGACGAATCCGGGAACAAATCCGGATACGACGCCACCGGCAAGCACCGACAGTTCCACCAGTCCCACGCAAACGCCGCCTTCGCCCGCGACAAACCAACCGGCAACATCCAGCTTGCAACCGATCTCCGGCGACACGCTGTACTCGAACGGTTCGCGCGACTTGAATAGCGGCCACTACGACCTGTCGCGGCAAGAGTTCAATGATTATTTGAAGAATTTTCCGGATGGTCCGTTCGCCTCGAATTCGCAGTTCTATCTTGGCGAGATCGCCTACGCTCAAAGCGACTACGGCGCGGCCATCTCCGCCTATGACAGCCTCATTGTGAATTATCCGAAAAGCTCGAAGGTGGCGCCGGCGATGCTCGAGAAAGGCCGCGCGCTCATTCAAACGCACAAGACAGCGAGCGCGGAGCGCGAATTCCACGAATTGATCCGGCGCTTCCCCGGCACGGACGAAGCGAAAAAAGCGGAAGAAGCGCTGCACAGCCTGTCACCATCCCAGTAATCCTCCTGCTTGTCGGCGCGCACGAACGGTGTTCTATTCCGCGCCGCTTCAGGTATACTTCCGACGTTCGATCCCACTCCACCGCAGGAGAGTCCGCATGTCAGTCAATAAGGTAATTCTTGTCGGAAGGCTGGGCCGAGACCCGGAGACCCGTTTTACGGGAGGAGGCCAAGCAGTCGCGAACTTTTCCGTCGCCACGGACGAAACCTATAAGGACCGCGCCGGAGAACGCCAAAAGCGCACCGAGTGGCATAAGATTGTCGTCTGGGGCAAGCAGGCAGAGATTGCCCAGCAGTATCTGAAGAAAGGCTCGCTGGTTTTTATCGAGGGGCGGATTCAAACGCGCGAGTGGCAGGACAAAGAGGGCCAGAAACGGACCAGCTTTGAGATTGTAGCCACCAACTTTCGGATGCTGGGTGGCCGCAGCGAAGGAGCAGCGGCGGGCATGAGCAGCGGCGCCGGAGCTTCGCACGGACCGGAGCACGAATCCATGCCTGTGGAGGATACGGCCGGCCCGGAAACGCAAATCTCGGACGAGGATATTCCCTTTTAGCTGCGCAACGGCGAGAAACTACTTTTCGTTGTGCTTTTCGGACTGTGCTTTCGCGGCTTCCTCAGATTCTTCATCGTCGGGCGACTTCAAAGTAGGCAGAACTAGGCGCGCGATCAGGCGCTTCTGGATTCGGACGTCGCGTTTCATTTTTCCATCGCGAAATTCGAGTGCGCGCTGGGAATACGCGGCAATGTCCGGTTCGTGAGTTACCAGGACGACTGTCAGCCCTTCATCCTCGTTAAGCCTCTGCAAAATATCCATAATCTCGACGCTGGTGCGGCTGTCGAGATTCCCCGTAGGCTCATCGGCCAGCAGGATCGAGGGGCGATTGACCAGCGCCCGCGCGATGGCCACGCGCTGCTGTTGCCCTCCCGAAAGCTGGGAGGGATGATGCATGGCGCGCTCGGCGAGGCCGACGCGTTCGAGCGATAGTTTGGCGCGCGCGAGGCGCTCCTGTGGAGGGATTCCCGCGTATAAGGTGGGTAGTTCGACGTTTTCCAGCGCGGTGGTGCGCGAGAGCAGATTGAACTGCTGGAAGACAAAACCTATCTTGCGATTTCGAATATGCGCCAATTCGACCTTGCTGAGTCCAGACACATCGGTGCCATCGAGCAAATAACGACCCTTCGTTGGGCGATCCAGACAGCCGAGAATATTCATCAACGTCGACTTCCCAGATCCCGAAGCGCCCATGATGGCGACAAATTCGCCGCGCATGATTTCCAGCGAAACGCCGCGCAACGCGTGTACTTGAATTTCGCCCAAATCGTAGGTCTTGTGGACATTATCGAGCGCAATGACGGCTTCCGATGTGGACAGTTGCGTAATTCCAGATTCTCCGGGAATAGTTGCTTCGGTTGCCATAATTATTGATTTGAGGGTGCAGGCAGCGGCGTTCAGTGTGCCTGTTGCTTCTGCCTTTCTTCGTCGAGGCGCCGCAGAAACGCTTCGAACTTCACTTTTTGATCCGGCGTCAAAAGGGCGCGAATACTATCACGGCCTTGCTGACGCACCTGGTCGTACTTGGGATCCCATTCCGCGTGGCGTTGCTTATCCAGGGCATCATACTTGCTATCCCATTCCGCATGCCGTTGGGTATCTAGCGCGTGAAACTTAGCACGATCATCATTGAGAATGCCGTCAACCTTGCTGGCCTGCTCTGGCGATAACTGCAACTCGCTCTTCAACTGCTTCACAAAGTCCGGATGCTGCTGGCTGGCTAGGACACGAACCTCCCACAAGTGCGTTCCGACACCGCCCAGCGCGATGCCTAGAACGAACACTACGACGACTAATCCGATTGCTTTCCAGGAGATGCTACTGTTGCTCATGGCGCCTTTCTGCAATGGCCATCAAAACTTCGTCGCTGTTCGTAGGGGAAAAAGACGCCGGCCGCGCAAAAGCATCTGCTTGCGGGACCAAAACGGCTGACGGCGCCGCCGAGGTCACCACGGGAGGAGTCCTGAATTCATAAGCGAACAGGAAAGCCAGGACCAGTGCGGCCGAAAAGACCAGGCGCAACGAAAGCGCCTCGATGGGCCGCCAGAAACTTCTCTGTTCTTGCAGCCACTGCTCGGCAACATTGATGCGCGCCATTACCAGGCGGACGAATCCCGGGCTCGGGTCTTCCGTCTGCTCGAACGCAGCGCCCACAAGCGTTGCTGAGATACGCAGATCATCCAGCGCCCCCCGGCAGTCGCCGCAGGCGTCAAGATGCGCGGCCAGGCGATCAGCTGTCGCGCGCGGCAGTTCGCCATGCAAATAATCATCGAGAAGCGGTTGCAGTTTTTCGCAATCTTTCCTCTTATGTCCGGGTATCATCGGGCCTCCGAACTTCCACTTTTCCTGGTATCACCAACCGCATGAGAAACTCTCCGGCGATAATTTGTCGCCAAGCGCCGCCGGGCGCGGAACAGCCTCACTTTCACGGTATTTACATTCAATCCCATCATCCGGCCAATCTCTTCCACCGCAAAACCCTGGGCCTCTTTCAGAATGAGCATCAGGCGGTCTTCCTCGGCCAGATCGCTGAGCAGGCGTTCCACGATTTCTCTTAGCTCGGCGCGTTCGCCGGGATTGCTGGTTTCGATGTTGCTGCTCACAAACTGTTCGACATGCCGGGCCTGCTCTTCACTGAGATCAGCCTCGTAACTCAAGGGCCGGACTTTCTTCTTTCGCAAATAGTCCCAACATTCATTGACGGTGATCTTGTAAAGCCACGTCGAGAATGCCGAGCGCATGTCAAAGCGCCGAATCGAAACATAGGCTTTCAAAAATACCTGCTGGGCCACATCCTCGATGTCTTCGCGCCTGCGCAAAATGCCGCCAACCACCGCAATTACGCGCTGTTGGTGCCGCAGCACAAGCTGCTCAAAAGCGGCGCTGACGCCCTTTTGGGCCTGCATGACCAATTCACGGTCATCCGGCTTGCTGGGCCGGGACCGCGCCGAAACCGCTACCACGGCTGCGCTGGCTGCCACATATTTTGGGACGTTATCCATACCTTTTCGGTTACATCTCGATTATACGGTATCGTTCCAGTTAGCTCTTGCGGTCATCATATGTTTCATGTAACAATCCCCTCATGATAATCGGAGAGCGTTTACGCACCTTACGCGAATTCAAAAAGCTATCCCAGGGCGACATCGAAAAGCGTACCGGGCTTCTTCGCTGCTACATTTCTCGGGTTGAGAACGGCCATACTGTTCCGGCCATCGAGACATTGGAAAAGCTGGCGCGAGCCATGGAGATTCCTCTCTACCAGCTATTCTACGACGGCGAAGAGCCACCTGAACTGCCAAATCTTCCAAAACGCAAGTCGTCAGACGACATTGCGTGGGGCAGCGCAGGCAAAGAAGCGCGGTTCCTTGGCCGGTTCCGTCGTGCTCTTGGGCGCATCGATGAGGCGGATCGCCGCCTCTTGTTTTACATGGCCCAGAAGATGGCAACCCGCTAAGGCACGCATTTTCGCCTTGATAGGCTTGCTTTACTCCCACTCGATAGTGCTGGGTGGCTTCGAGCTGACGTCGTAAACTACCCGTGTGACGTCACGAACCTCGTTTACCACGCGAACGGAAATCCTCTCGAGCACGTCCCAGGGCAGTCGAACCCAATCGGCCGTCATGGCATCCTCCGAGGTCACGATTCGTACCGCTACGGTACATCCGTAGCTCCGGTAGTCTCCCATCACCCCGACACTCCTCACGGGGAGCAGCACCGCAAATGCCTGCCAAACTTTGTTGTATAACCCGGCCCGCCGAATTTCCTCAACGACAATGGCATCGGCTCCGCGCAGGACCTCAAGCTTGTCCTCGGTAACTTCACCCAAGAGCCGAACCGCTAAACCGGGACCCGGAAACGGATGTTTCAAAAGTATCTCGTCCGGTAAGCCGAGTTCCCTGCCGATCAGCCTGACTTCATCCTTAAAAAGGTCGCGTAAGGGCTCAATTAGCTGAAAAGGCAAGTACTTAGGAAGCCCCCCCACGTTGTGATGGGTCTTGATGACCGCCGATGGGCCCTTAACGGAAACGGACTCAATGACGTCTGGATAGAGGGTGCCTTGGACGAGAAATCGCATCTCGGAACCCGAGGAGAGAGCGAGGCGTTTCGCCTCTTCGGCGAAGACGGCAATGAATTCAGCGCCGATTGTTTTGCGTTTTTCCTCAGGGTCGGTAACACCAGCCAGCCGCGTCAGAAAACGCTGCGATGCATCCACGCCGTTGACTCTCAGGTGCAGCCTCTCGCGAAGGAGTTCCAGCGTTTCGCGGAATTCGTCCCGGCGCAGCAGGCCCGTATTGACGAACACATTGGTCAGTCGATCGCCTATGGCACGATGAACAAGCACCGCGGCGACCGTGGAGTCCACTCCACCGCTGAGTGCGCATAGCGCTTGTGTATCGCCGACCTGCTTGCGAATTGCTTCCACCGTGTCTGAAATAAACGAGGCGCGGCTCCAATTTTTCTGGGCGCGGCAAACTTCAAAAACAAAATTGCGAAGAATATCGGAGCCGCGCTCGGTGTGCAGAACCTCGGGATGAAACTCGACTCCAT
>JBAQYT010000018.1:0-12619 GCA_049787175.1 Candidatus Acidiferrales bacterium
CGCCTGTTCCTTTGTTCCTTCGGAGAAGAGTGTCTGCTAATGACCGAAGGCGCGGAAGGATTTCGATTTGTCCAAAAAAGTCTTCGTCCGTGCCAGCATGTAGGTTAATTCGATTGAGGCGATAGGGATCTGTAAGCAAAGAGTTAGAGCGGTCGCGGGCCAGGAATGCAACTTCGTGCCCTGAACGGTTCAGGTGGTCCGCCAGTTCATCGGTCAGATCGACTGGAGAACCGTAAGGCACGCTGAAAGCCCTGACTCTTGACCCAGTGATTGTCTCTAACACCGTTTTGTTTCTGTAAACCTCTTGATCAAAATCACTTCCGGCAAGGGACCTGCAAAAGACGTGAGAAAAGGTGTGGTTCGCGATCTCGAAACCAGACTCCGCGAGCGCACGCAGCTGTTCCGCGCTGACGTAGAGTTTCGCTCGTCGCGCAATGTCCTCCGAAGAGATCCCTAGTGCAGACGTTAACGCCACGCGGAATTTCCGGATCTCTTCTTGTGACATCACGGGGAGCAGATCGTCAAACACCTGCTCAAGCGATGCGAACTCCCTATCCCCGCGCGGCGCGAACTGACGAACGACCGCGTGTACCTTTTCAAAGCCCGAAGTGTTCGCCGCATAGCAAAGGAGATTATCCAGCCCCAATTCGTCGTTTCCAACTAGCGACGCGGTAACAAAGAAGACTGCAGGAATTTTGTACTGCCGCAGGAGCGGTGCGGCATTCAAAGCGACGGATGCGTAGGCATCATCGAAGGTAACCAAAACTGGCCGGGGCGGAAGTTTTCCCTTCCGACGATGGTCCAAATACTCTTGAAGTCCGATCGGAGTGTAATGTTTCGAGATGAACTTTATCGTTGCCTCGAAATCTCCTATACCAAGCGTGACGCCCAGGCCTTTCGTAAATTCGGAGGCTTGATCAGCAATGTCATGGAAGAGCAAGCAGCGCAACGAATACCTCGGACCCGCCAGCTTAGCTATTTCAAAACTCAACGGCATTCGCCAGATAACTCGACCCACCAAGGATTGGAAAGTTGATCTTAGATTTTTGGTCTGCCCTGAGTACATGCCCCTCACCTTGTTACTAAAAACCGCGCGTTTTTAAAGTCCTTTCCGCCGAATGATTGCTGGGTCAAACCAGCATAATTCTAACGGCCGGAAACATCGCCGGGAAACTCATGAGGTAGTCCATGCGGGTCGTGGCAACTCCAGCTCACACAGTTTGAGCTAGGCATGGTCGGATAATTTGCTCAAGATCTGATCCCAAACACCTCGCTTGCCCGAGTTTGGGGATGGCGTGTGAGAATGCTCTCCGTAAGATCCGAGGGAATCTTTATGGCGAATCCTGCGCAAGAAATTGCATACTGGCAGGGAGATTTCTCCCCATCTCATTGGAAGGCTCGTAAAATCTTATAAAAAAGCACCTTAAATGGTAATTCTCCTGCTCCATTCGGAAAGCCAATTGCTTTTAGAACTTGTGCACTCATTTGCCTTGTGTATTTATGTTACCGCATTGATTGTAGCGTCTCAAGTCGACTAACACGACATGGTGCCAGGTAGCTACGTCAACTTTGAGGCTATGATCTTTTTCGTTCCGGATTTTTCATGCGGGAAGAAATCGGGCAATGAAGGAAGTAAGGTCAGGCGGTGCAGGAGACAATCTTGCTTGTCCTTTGAAACCGGTATAAGAATTAAGAGGCTGAGAATTAATAAAAACACAAATCTTTCGGGAGGGAGTTTTTCAGTTTCACAACAGATATGAACACTACAGAACATTTAAATCCGCCCCATGGGGGCACGCTCGTTAATCTGACGGTGGATGCAAAGCGCAGAGAGGAATTGCGCGCCGCTTCTAAAAATTGGCTGTCGTGGGACCTGACTCCTCGCCAGCTTTGTGACCTTGAACTGCTTATGAATGGAGGCTTTTCGCCGCTTCGGGGCTTCATGGGACGCGCCGACTATGAAGCTGTGTGCTCATCTATGCGCCTCGCCAACGGTTTAGTATGGCCGATGCCCATCGTTTTGGACTTGCCGGCGGATTTGTCCAAGCAACTGAAACCCGGCGCACAACTCGCATTGCGAGACCCGGAAGGAGTAATGCTAGCCGTATTACACGTCGAAGAACTCTGGGAGCCGGACCGAAAACAAGAAGCAGAGAGCGTTTTTGGAACGACGGATCATTTTCATCCCGGCGCAATCTACGCAATGCAGAATACAAATCCGTTCTACGTCTCTGGCAAGATCGAGGGCTTACAGGCTCCGTCGCATTACGATTATCGCGCGCTCCGACTGTCACCCATGGAAATAAGGTCCGCGTTTGCTAGCCTGGGGTGGCGCCGGATCGTTGCCTTTCAGACCCGGAACCCCATGCACCGCGCTCACGTCGAACTCACGTTTCGCGCAGCTAAAGAAGCATCTGCAAATTTGCTCATTCAGCCTTCTGTGGGCATGACGAAGCCAGGCGATGTGGATCATTACACGCGCGTTCGCTGTTATCAGGCGATTCTGCCTCACTATCCCGCTAACACCGTTAAGCTGGCGCTCTTGCCGCTCGCTATGCGTATGGGAGGTCCGCGGGAAGCGGTCTGGCACGCGATCATCCGTAAGAATTTTGGGTGTACACATTTCATCGTTGGGCGCGACCATGCAGGTCCCGGAAAAGATTCGAAAGGCAAGCCCTTCTACGACCCCTATGGCGCGCAGAAACTTTTGCAACAATTTCAGAACGAAATTGGCGTCACCATGGTGCCGTTCAAGATGATGGTTTACCTGGAGGATAAGGACACGTATGTTCCGGACGACGAAGTTCCCCAGGGGAGTCGTGTTTTGAACATCTCCGGGACGGAACTTCGTGCTCGCTTGGCGCAAGGGCGCGAAATCCCGAGTTGGTTTACATATCCTCAGGTGGTTACTGAATTGCGCCGGACGTATCCGCCTCGCCATAAGCAAGGCTTCACCATTTTTTTCACCGGGCTTTCGGGATCTGGCAAGTCAACCATCGCCAATGTGCTCCTGGTCAAATTCCTGGAGATGGGCGGTCGCCCCGTCACGCTGCTCGACGGTGATATTGTTCGCAAGAATTTATCGTCCGAACTCAGTTTCTCGAAAGAACATCGAGACCTTAATATCCGCCGCATTGGATTTGTGGCTCGAGAAATCACCAAGAACGGCGGAATCGCGGTTTGTGCCCCCATCGCTCCCTATGACAATATTCGGAAGGAAGTGCGGCAATCCATCGACGGCACGGGTGGATTCATTCTGGTTCACGCGTCCACATCTCTGGAAGTCTGCGAACAACGCGACCGAAAAGGCTTGTATGCAAAAGCTCGTGCCGGAATCATTCCCGGTTTCACCGGTGTTTCCGACCCATACGAGGCGCCAACGGACGCCGAAATTGTCCTCAATACTGCCGAGATGACGCCCGAGGAAGCGGCGCAAGAAATCATGCTGTACCTCGAGAAACAAGGTTATGTGGGTGAGGCGGCTGAGTTGAACTAACGTTACACGTAACGGAAAGAACTGGCGGCGGACCAAAATGCACCCGATTCTACTCGCTCTCCTAATAGGGCTGACCGTCGGAATTATGGTCGGCCTGACCGGAGTCGGCGGTGGCGCGCTCTTGGTCCCGCTCCTGGTTCTCTTTCTGGACATTCCTCCCATCATCGCCGTGGGGACAGGCGCGGTCTTTGTTGCCGCCACGAAAATCGGGGCCGCCTGGTCGTACTACAAACGCGGTCACGTAGACACCCGGCTTGTTTTGCGGATGTCCATTGGGAGTATTCCCGGCGCGATACTTGGAGTAGGGGTATTGGCAATCCTACGCGTTCATCTTGGCGATGGCGTGAACGAACTCCTCAAAATTCTCATTGGCGGACTCTTGATCCTCACGCCGGCCTTCGCTCTTTTTCAGAAGTATCTGGAGAGAACCGGGAAGAAAGCGCTGCGGGACAGGCTTCCTTCTTGGATTACACCGCGGAATGGGGCTGTCGCGGTCGGATTCATTGGCGGCTTCCTCGTCGGGATGACCTCAATGGGTTCGGGAAGCATCATCATGATTTTACTGGTGCTTTTCTATAGCAGAACGCTCCCAACTTTGGTCGGCACTGACATCGCTCACGCGGTGATCCTCGCTCTGGTCGCTGGGATTGGTCATTTGGTTTTGGGTGATATCAACTTCCGACTTCTGGCCGCGCTACTCCTAGGATCGATTCCGGCAGCTTGGTGCGCCGCTCACTACGCCACTTCGATCCGAACCGTCTGGCTACGCAGGGTATTGTTTTCGGTCCTCGTGGTGGCAGGCCTATCGATGCTGTAAATTGGAAATTCCGAAGGGATTCAACCAGTGTTCCGTGTATATCATTTAGAATATATCGGTTAGGAGAGGACTAAGTCCTGTCGTGGAAAAATACGAAAAAGATCTGGAAAGGATCGTTCGCGCATTGCACGCAGGGGGTGAAATCTATCGGTCTCGTTCTTTGGAATCCGTGCGTGTAGATAGAAAGAGCGGTGGCGATCCCGTCACGGATGCGGAGCGGGAAGTCAACCAATTATTATTTGAGATGCTGGTCCAGAGTGGAGAGGGATGGCTGTCTGAAGAGAGCGCCGACAACGCCGACCGATTGACCCGGTCGCGAGTCTGGCTGGTCGATCCTCTCGATGGAACGAAAGAGTACGTCTCGGGTATCCCCGAGTGGTGTATTTCCATCGCCTTGATGGAAGAAGGCAAATTGGTTGCAGCGGGAGTGCTAAATCCCTGCACGGACGAAACGTTTTATGGATCTGTGCAAGCAGGAGTGATGGCTTTGAATGGTTCAACAAAGGGCCCGAACTGTGAAGGCTTCAGTGTCTCCCAACCATTGGTGCTGGGCAGCAGGAGCGAAGTCAAGCGTGGAGAGTGGGAGCGATTTCGCGGCGCAAAGTTTCGCATGCAGCCGATGGGATCCGTGGCTTACAAGCTGGCCCTTGTGGCTGCGGGGAAGGCTGACGCGACTTGGACCCTCGTGCCAAAGCATGAATGGGACGTTGCCGCAGGAGTGGCCCTCGTGCTGTTTTCCGGAGGCGTGGCGCTGTGTCTGGACGGTCAGCCTCTCCACTTCAATCAGCGCAATCCCATTTTCTCAGGTTTGATCGGGTTCTCCGTAGCGGGAACTGAAAAGCTACGTCCCTTTCTGGGTGATGTCTTGGGAGGACCTGCCTTTGAGGACTGTCGCCCCTGGGCGAGGGTTGTCATCGAATCCGCCACAAATGCATAGAGTCCATATGTGGCTGGCATAGGGAAGAAAAACTCCCGGCGAATGTGCAAGTACTTGCACATAGTTTGAGCTATAATACCACCGCAGCATGACTTCAATTGCCAGTAGGTAAGTGATTGAAATCAAACAATTTGAATATACAGGTTTCTTGTGATTCGATGAGCTTTAGGCAATCGTCTTGCACGTATGTGCAGATGTTTGGCGCTTCGCATGGCTTTTGTGTTTCTATCGACCGACGTCGACATTCACAGAATCAAGTCGGTCCCTGGAGATAAGGAAATCATAGGTGCTCAAGTGGAAAACTCCCCAGCACAAGGGATCTTAACTCGGGAGAGAACGGAAGGGCGCGCTCCCTGGATTATTTGGATCGGCGTTTTTACAGCGCTTCTTCTCGTTCTTTACGGCCCTGTTTTGAAAGCTCTCGTACTGGACTGGTGGCGCGACCCGAACTACGGTCACGGGTTCCTCGTTCCGGTATTTTCCGCATTCGTACTTTGGAGGGAACGCGAGCGTCTGAAAGGGATTCCTCTAAAACCTGCCAATTGGGGGTTCCTGGTCATGTTTGGCGCCGTTGGGCTCTTGCTCGTTGGCTCGCTCGGAGCTGAATTGTTCTCGACTCGTTTCTCATTTCTGGTCATGATCGGGGGTATCGTTCTGTTCCTTGCAGGTTGGCAGATGTTGCGGACCGTGTTTTTCCCCCTCGGCTTCCTGGTTTTAGCGATCCCGATCCCAGTGCTCATTCTGAATCAGATTACGTTCCCGTTGCAGCTTTTCGCATCTCGATTCGCGACCTTTTGGCTGCAGCTCATGAATGTCCCGGTTTTGCGTGAAGGAAACGTCATCATTTTACCTAACTACCAGCTGGAAGTGGTTGATGCGTGCAGCGGCATCCGCTCGCTGATGACCTTGATTACTTTGGCTGTGGCTTACGGTTATTTGGTCGAAGGCAGGCGTTGGGTTCGCTGGCTCCTGGTGTTGCTGATGGTTCCCATCGCCATTGTCAGTAATTCCATACGTATTTTCGGTGCAGGGATATTGACCTATCACTTTGGGCCTCGTATGGCCGAAGGGTTTTTCCACGAATTTTCAGGATGGGTGATTTTTGTGGCTGCGCTTCTATTGATGTTTGCCTGTCACTGGGTATTGCGCAAAATCCCGGGCGGACAGAAGAGAGAGAATGCCAATGCATAACCGGAGCATGGCGATACGCCTGGCGATTGTCGTGGCAGTTCTGTTAGGGGGTACGGTACTTCTTCACGCCATGAGCCACGGCGAACCATATGTGGCGCGCGAACCGCTTAAGGACCTTTCTTATCAGATTGGCAATTGGACGGGAAGGGAGGCCCCTCTCGAACAGCGTATCGTTGAAGCGGTTAGCGTTACGGATTACACGAATCGTGATTATTTTAACCAAAACGCACCCGAAATTAATCTGTACATCGGCTACTACGCAAGCCAGAGGACCGGGGACACGATTCACTCTCCCAAGAATTGTTTGCCGGGATCCGGATGGGATCCTATCCATTCCGGCTACACCACCATCCCGCTTACGGACAACCAGAAAATCAAAGTGAACGAGTACGTCATCGCGCAAGGGTTGGACAAGCAACTCGTATTTTATTGGTATCAAGGGCGCGGTCGCGTAGTTGCCAGTGAGTACTGGGGAAAATTTTGGATGATTGACGACGCGATTACGCGGAATCGGACCGATGGCGCCTTAGTCAGGCTGATCACCCCGATTGCGGGAGATGATTTATCCGGGGCTCATGCCCGCTTAGAGAAATTCGCAGAGATCCTTTTTCCATCACTGAATAAGTTCATTCCGAATTAGCGGTCGCACGACGGAGGGTTTTCGATGAAACGCCACTGGGTTCAGTTCGTTGCGGCAGCGAGCGCGACAGTCGCGCTATCGTTGCTCTTGATTTCGTGCGCGGGCAATCCGCAAAAAGCTAGGCTGAAGTATCTCCAAAAGGGCGAGGCCTACATGAAGCAATCGCAATACTCGAGCGCCGCGATTGAATTCCGCAACGCCCTAAAAGTGGATCCCCGGTACACCGAGGCCTACTTTCAGCTCGCCAAGGCGGATTTGGCTCTGCGCGATGGTAATGGCGCCTTCGCAGCGCTGGGACAGGCCATCACACTCGATCCGAGTCGATCGGATATTCGCATAGCCCGCGCGGAAATGCTATCGGGGGGGCATTACTACAATCCCGCCACCGATGATATTAAATATGTACTCAAACAGGACCCAAATAACGCCGAAGCTCACCGTATTTTCGGTTCTATTCTCGTAGCCCAGAAGCAATATGATCAAGCGCTCCAGGAGTTTTCCAAGGCTGCCGCGCTTGCTCCGAATCAGGCGGAGTCATATCTCGATATCGCGCTGGCAAACATGGCCTTGCGCCATCCCTCCGATACCGAACTGAATATCAAGAAGGCTATCCAGGTTGACCCCCAATCTGTTCCGGCTTATTTGGACCTGGCTAACTTCTATCGACTCCAGAACAACCCTGACCAAGCTGAGCAGGCACTCCAAGAAGGCATCAAGATCGTTCCTTCCGCAATCCCGTTGTACCTGAATTTGGCTAGAGCGTTTGAAAGCCAAGGAAAAGCGTCCGATGCGGAGAATGTCCTGAACTCCCTCTCCGCGCAATTACCCAAGTCGACTGATGCTGCTTTGGGAATCGGCGACTTCTATCTCGAGACGAGAATGAACGACCGCGCTCTGGCGGCGTACCAACGCGGGCTGTCAAACGATCCGAAAAACATTACCCTCCAAGAACGAATCGAAGACCTGTATATCACGACGAAACAAACCGATTTGGCTGCAAAACTAGACGGCGAATTGCTGAAGCAATCCCCCAACGATGTCCTGGCTCGCATCAATCACGGCCGCGTCCTCATGGCGCAGGGGAAGGTTTCTGACGCTATCGATGCGCTGCAGAAGGTCGCGGCGGATGCAGCGAATTCTCCACAGGCACACTACTATCTGGCGATGGCTTATTGGCAAAGTAATAATCTCGCGCAGGCAAACGATCAGCTCCAGCAGACTCTCCGTGTTTCACCAACCCTTCCGATCGCGCTGACCGCGCTCGCAAACCTGAACTTCGGCCAAGGGAAGTATTCTGTCGCGCAACTCTATGCCCACGAACTGGTACAGGAAAATCCAGCTGATCCGCGCGCTCACCTCATGCTGGCGCAATCGCTCTTGAAGTTGGGGCAAATAAAGCAAGCTGGAGATGAATTTGCCGCGGCTCAGAAGCTGGCGCCGAACGACCCAACAATTCATGCCAATCTCGCTTCATTGTACGCTGCCGAGAATAAATTCCCGGAGGCGGAAAACGAGTTGAAGAGCGCAATGGCGGAAGCCCCAGGCAGTGTGTCCGTGGTGACTGACTACATCAACTTCCTGATTTCGCAAAAGCAGTTACCAAAAGCAAATGCACTTGCCACGCAGTTCTTGGCGCAAAACCCCAATGAAGCTGGCGCTCACTTACTCATGGGCCAGATCGACATGCTTGACAAGAACTCTTCGGCGGCTCTTTCTGAAACTCAAAAGGCCCTCCAGCTCAGCCCTAAGAGCGCGGGCGCCTACATCCAGATGGGCCAAATCTACCGGGACCAGGGAAACAACAACGCCGCCGTCCAGGCCTATGAGCAGGGCATGACACTCACTCAGCCTTCCGCGCCGCTCATTGCGGTCATTGGCAATATCTATATGGCAGAAGGTGATTTAACCAAAGCGAGCAGTGAATTTCAGAAAGCGCTTAGCATCGACCCCAACTTCGTGATTGCCGCAAACAATCTCGCGTGGATCTATGCTGAGCAGGGACAGAATCTGGATGTCGCTCTAGGTTTGGCCCAGAAAGCCAAAGCTGAGCAACCTGAGGTTCCCAGTTTCTCAGACACTTTAGCCTGGGTGATGTTCCGAAAAGGCGATTATGCAGGAGCACTTCCTTTGTTGCAGTATTGCGTAAAAAAAGTGCCCGATTCAGCTCAGTTCCACTTTCACCTGGGCATGGTCCTGGTCGCCGATGGGCAGAAGACCGAGGGCAAGGCGCAACTGCAGGCAGCCCTGCACATGAACTTGGACAACCAGGACGCGGAGCAGGCGCGCAAGGCCCTCTCACAATAAACCGTCCGGACTACGGCAGGCCCCCTTTTCCGGGCTTGTGGGCCTGCCACACTTGCCAAACCGTAGATCATGCCATACTGCATATGTCGTACTAGGACGTATGAAACCAGGAGTTTTAGAGGAATGGGCATATGCAATTCATTGCAACTTAATCCAAACGAACTGCACCGACTTGAGCGCCAGCAGTCCCCACCGGAAATGACTTGCCTTGATTGCATTCTGTATGTCTATCATAATGAACATTTTACAAACTACCTGTAACCTCGGTAGAAACGCACAGTTTGGCAGATTGCGTGCACATAGCTCATGGGATTCGGGGGTAGAACTTTCAAGGAGGAAGCAAATGGTAAGGATTTACAAGTATATACTTCCTGCGCTTTGTCTTTTGGCGCTAACGATGTACACGCCACAAGCCAAAGCCTCCGAGCAGGATTTTAGCTGCGGCGGCTCCAGTTCGTTCGCTTGCAGTGGCAAAATCAACGTCAAGACGAATAGTGGTGGTTCGATTCTCAGCGCGTCTACAGCGGGGATCAAAGGTTTCGCGACCATCAATCCGTGGGTTTTGGGGGGCACCTCCCAAGTTGGCGATGATTTCACTCTTTCGTTTAACACGAAAACAGGGAATATCGAGCTAACCGACTCCAGTTTCACGCTTACTGGCACTATCACCAATTTTGCCGGTGGTGCAGCTGGCGGTTTCGGTGCCTTGAGTCTTAACGTGGATTGGAACTCGCCGGGAGCCAAGGGTTCCGGTGGTGTTGAATTCAACTACGATAGCAAGGGTATGTGCATCAAGGGAGATGCCTTCAGCGGTGACATCGGTGTCGGCGCTTCCCCGGAGCCGGCTAGCCTGCTGCTTCTTGGCACAGGTTTGCTGGGAATGGGCGCAGCAGTTCGCCGTCGCTTGATTGGGTAGCATTTTCGGAGTTAACGACTGCGTTTGTTGGCGAGGTCCAGCCCCAAACGATTTGCTTCCTCCGAAGCTTCAGCATCCCCGCCGCGCCTCAGTTTAAGGCACGGCGGGGATTGCCGTTTTCGGCGGTTTCTATCCTGCTCTCACCTTCTGAAATTAGACCGCTACACATCCAGCGTGGCTCTCACGGGCACTTATCGCCAGCGCCCAAGACCAAGCTGGTTTCGAGAGTCCGCAAACCGTAAATCGAACCGCCGCATTCCCGAAAAAGCAGCGCGACTCGGAGAATCGCGATGGGCGCAGCAAGCGGCGCTCCTACGAAAGGCGCAGGGTGAAATTCCTCCAGGTAAGTTTCTCCTACTTGATTTTGGCGACGCGGCCGTCGGCGGACGTGGGATATTTCTCGAATTGGACCGGATCGTGGCCGGGAATGACGCGATCGGGATTGCCTCCAGCGAGCTGAATCATCCGCGCCTGATTCTGAATATTGGCGGCTTCGTCGGCTTTGGAAAACGTGGCACTGGCCTTGTGTTCGGCGAGATTGCGGTAGAGGTAGCAATTATCGGAGGCGAGGACGAAGGGCGGAGTGCCGTCGACGCGCAAATACTGCGAAGCGTAAGTGTGATGGCCTCCGGTGTAAGCGCGAATGCCGGGGAAAATCTCAACGTTGTCACCGTTGACGAAGCGCACGCGGCCTTCGGTGTTGAGTTTCACTAGCTCCTGCACATCGGCAGGATCAATGCCGCCGTGGTCGCCGCCGGGCTGCCAGGCCGGGCCAGTGTAGTAGCGATACTCCTCCTCCTGAATCCAAACCGTCGCTTTCGGGAACAGGTCGATGCCGCCAAGGTGGTCCCAATGCGCATGGCTGATGACGATGTCGGTGATTTCTTCAGGCTGGACGCCGGCGAGTTTCACGGCTTCGTCGGGGCGCATGTAGTTCACGGGATGAAAATAGCGCGCGAAGGTGTCGCGGTGATAGCCGCTGTCGAAGAGGATGTTGCGTCCGCCGCCGCGAATCAGCCACACGGCCATGGCGAGGTTCATTTTCTCATGAGGCGCGCCTATGACGAGGTTGGCTGCATCATCCGGCGCGGAGGCATAGCGAATTGCCTGAATGGTGTAGTCGGGAGTGGCGGCGCCACCCGCACGCGCATTGCGCGATGCGACGACGGGAAGAAGAGCGACAGCAACGAGAATGGCTAACGCGCTAAGGGCCGGAAGGCGTCTCACAAGGACTCTCCTTTTGCGCGGAAGTATACACCAGCAGCCGGGAGCAACGACCCTTCGTAAAACGGCACGAAGGATGGGCCACCCGGCGCGACCCTATTTGTCTAGAGTCTCTTTCACGCGGAATTTTACAATCTTGGTGACTAGGGCCAGCGGGAGAGGCTTGTCCTTCGGGAACTGCACCGCACCCTTGGACGATTTGTACGGCCCCAACTGCTTCTTGAAGGCGGCGATTCCCGAAGAAGTGGGGTAAAAGCCGATGTGATTTGGAAACGCCGCGAAGTGCACGAGATTCCCGTCCAAGTAGAAAGTCGGAATCCCGTAGCTGATTTTTTCCGTGGCTTCGGGCGCAGCCTTGCCGATTGCGGCGCGCATCCGCCGAAGGAGTCGCTGATCTTCCTTCGAGTGGCGCTCGAGGTACTCATCAATATCTTTGGGCATCTTTCGGTTCATGGGGAGGCACCTAGTTCCTTCTTTTCGACGATGACCAATATAACCCTGCTGGCAAGAGGCACCTTACGGCAGCGAGCCGACGGGTGGGCATTGTTTTGAAGTATGGCAGAGCGGCGTCGAGTTCCGGCTGCGCCGGAATCCGCGAAGCGGACCGCCGCACTCCAAAAGAGCGTTAGCGGAGGCGGTAGTGGCCGGGGCTAAGGAAGGTGAGGAGGCCGAGGTCGCGGAGGACTTGGAGTTGTTGGCGGATTTTGGGGCGAATGTGGCGATTGGCGGGATGAAGATGGGACAGGTGGGTTTCGAGAGCGTAGGCGTCGGAGAGGGAGAAAGTTTGTTTGTGGAGTGAACGGACGAGATTGAGGATGTCGAGGGTCCAACCACGCATTTCGGGGCGGAGTTTTTGGAGTGGACGGACGCGAGCGTATTGTTCACGGGCGGATTTGGGATTGGCGGGTTTGCCGTTTACGACGAGCGGAATGCGGGCGTCGGGCGGAATTTCAGTCAGGAGGATGTTACAGCCGACCCATCCGGCGCGCCGAGCCGTTTTGGCGAGGGGCGGGCGTTTCTCGATCGCGGAAATAGAAAATGCGAAATGCGGTACGAGAAAAGCGTTTTGGACTTTCCAGTCTTCGAGGTCGTAG
>JBAQYT010000036.1:0-7510 GCA_049787175.1 Candidatus Acidiferrales bacterium
GGAGGCGGAAACGGCGGCGGAAACCGCGGTGGAAATGGCGGGGCGCAGTCGCTGGTGATCACGCAGGACGGCGACAAATACAAAGTGACACACAAAACTCGGCGCGGGGACGTGACTTCCGATGCCACCGTGGACGGCAACGCAATTTCCTGGACAGAGCAACGCCAGGGCCGGAACGGCAACACGATGCAAATTCAGTTCAAGGCGACGGTGGATGGCGATTCGATGACGGGCACGATGAGCGGCGGGCGCTTCAACCGCGATTTCACCGCCAAGCGCGCGAGCGCGAGTTAGGCAGTTTCGACCTCGACGTGAATCTCACCGACTGGATGAAAGGAGAGAGGCGCTCGGTAAGGACACAAGCGCCTCCTCTACTGCGTTAAGGTAACTTATACCTCACTGGATCACCTCCTTCTCGGCATGAATGCCGATGTCGACGAGATGTCGCATGCCCAGAGGATAGCGCGGTATGCGAAAGATGCCAGAGAAAATTTCGGTTACGAAGCCCGATGAGGCAAGGCGAGTACATCGCGCGGGTGAGACGCGTGAAAGGAAACGCGCCTGGCGGCGCCCTGTTCTTTATGAATGCATCTTAGCGAAGATTTAATGCTAGGGGTTTCGGCGGATGTTAGTGGCGCCAATGCTGAATGGCGTGGTAGAGATCGACGAGGATGGGCCAGAGGATGGCGAGACCGAGGAGAAGCGCGAAGATTTTGCGGGAGCGGCGGTGTTGAAACGCCACACTCCTTCAGGGCCGTGACGCTCGCAGAAGCCGTCCTCGTAAGCGGGGCGCGGGCAACGCTGGCCGGAGCGGTTGAGATGCAGGCATTGAGACGCGCTTTGCGGTGAGTCAATGGCTGACATGGCAGCTCAAGGAAACGTAGCTGATCCATTCTAGTAGATCAAAGCAGGCACAGCAAAAGCAAAGGCGTGGCCGGTCGAGGCTAAAGCGTGCGCCACAGAATACGTCATCTCAGATGCCGCGCTTCGCGCGGGGGCCGATGAAGCCGATCGGCCCCTACAACTTACTCGACGTGGCGCTACTGTTTGTCGTAGACCGAGATGGTGGTGGTCTTCATTCCTTTGGCATCCGTGCCGTGGACGGTGACTGTGCGGCTCTTGCCATCGGCTGATACGACGACGCGAGCAGTGGAGATGACTTTGCCGCCCATCTTGTCGCTAGCCGAAAGCGTGTGAGAGTTGATCATTTTGTACGAACGCATGTCGCTCGTGGGGTCGCCGGTGACGGGGTAGTCCTTGCCGTCGAATTTCCCAGTCCACACGCTGTGCAGTGCTTGTCCGCTGGCGTCGGTGCCATCGATGGTGCAGGTGATGCTGTCGCCGGACATGGCATAGGCGACGGTGGAATTCTTGGCTGAACCGGCAGCCATTTTCGACTTGGCTTCATTTAACTGCTAGGTGCCCATGAACGCGTCGCCCATGGCCGCGTAGGATAATCCGACGGCCACAAACAAAACGGCGGCTGCGCACAGAAGCGCCTTCCTGAGCATTTTCCTATTCATGTGATCTCCGATCTTTGAAATGGCGTTCCGACTAAGGGATTGGCGCGGAGTGTATACCAGAAGCAAGGCGCAAGCGAATCCTTTCGCAACGCGTTGGCGCGGGCTGGGATTCGACTGTATTGGCGGGGGAAACTGTTGCAGCTTGCACAACGTCTAGTTGGTTAGTACGCTCGCACTGTTCAACGCAGCGAAGAGCCGGGGGAGTTAGCGCCGGAGGAGGCGGGTCGACCTATGTTCATCGGCAGACGTCTCGGCAGTTTTCTGATTGTGATTCTGTTGTGCACGGCGGCCGCTTCAGCGCAACAGCCCAGTCCGCCAACGCAAGCCGGCAGCGGTAGGATCTACCTCCAGGTTGAGGTAACGGAGAAGTCGGGCCAGCCTGTGGGCGACCTGCAGCAGCAAGACTTCACTCTCCTCGATAACAAGGCTCCGCAGACGATCATGTCGTTTCGGGTCGTCAACGGCCGCGAAGCTTCCCTTGAGGCTATCGTGGTGATCGATGCGGTCAACGCTCCTTACCAGAGTGTTGGCTATGAACGCGTGCAGATCGACAAATTCCTTCGCGACGAAGAAGGAAACCTCGCATATCCGGTGGCCCTTGCGGTCTTTACAGATAAAGGCACTCAGGTTGTGGGGGGCTTCTCGAATGACGGCAAGGCGCTCAGCGCCTTGCTGGACAAGGCGGACGTGGGCCTTCGCGATGTGGGCCGCTCGGCGGGGTACTATGGCGCGGAGGAGCGCTTGCAGCTTTCGCTGGCGGCGCTGCGTCAGCTTATTGCGAGCGCGGCTACGCGTCCAGGGCGCAAGATCATTATCTGGATTTCTCCCGGCTGGCCGCTCATGTCTGGCCCCAACACGCAGCTCGACGCAAAGCAGCAGCAGCAAATCTTCGCGAACATTGTTAGTCTCTCGATGCAGCTTCGGCGGGCTGGAATCACCATCGACAGCATCGATCCTGTGGGTCCCACTGGGTCCGTGAATGCCGACTGGTCGTACGAGTACTACCTCAAAGGGGTGAGCAAACCGGGCCAGGTCCAACTTGGCGATTTAGGGCTGCCCGTGCTCGCGGTGCAGAGCGGGGGTGTTGCTTTCAACTTCACCAATGGTATCGCCGACCGGCTGCACAAATGCCTTGCCGACGCGGCGCCCTACTACGAGATCTCTTTTGATCCACCTGCGGCAAAGAAGCCAGATGAATACCATCATCTGGAGATCAAACTCGCAAAATCTGGCCTGATCGCGCGCACTCGTCAAGGCTATTACGCGCAACCGTGAGCGGGGACTGACGCCCCATCGGCTGCGTCGAGCATCGTTATGTGATTGGGCACGGGCGCGGCGACCATGCTCACCCGGCGGCGCGATTCTGCTAGAGTCGAAAATGAAGCGCCAGATAGTCTCCCATGCCGGAAACGACCACTGCATCGGCTGCCCGACCGGCTCGCTTGAAGCTCGAGCCATATCGGGCCGAACTGCGTCTGGGTTCCCTCACTCCCGGAATTGACAACATTCATTACGACGTTTACCTGAGCCCACGATTCCTGGAAATGGCGCGGCAGTATCTATCGGTGGCGGTACGCAACGCCGCGAACCTGCAGAAGTTTTTTGGACGCGACTCGCGCCACTCGCGGCCGCCGGATTCGGCGCAATTCCGCAAATTGCTCACGGACCTGCTGCAATCCGGCATTACGCGAGCGCAGTTCGAAAAAAACATCGAGTACGATCTGCTGTTCCGGCTGGCGCTGTTGAAATTTTTCATTCAGGAAATCAGCAATGAATTCGCGAGCTTGATTGTGGAGTGCAAGGAAGACATTCGCACGCGAGGGACGGTTTTCGAGCACAGCGAACAGGCGCACGTGAAACGCGCACAGATTGCCGAGCTGCAATCCAACCGCAAAGCGATTGGGCGGCGCGTGGGGCAATCACTGTTTCACATGCTGAAGGAATTGGACGAGACGGTGCTGGCGAAGTCGCGGCGGGCGCTCTTTGGCGAGGACTTCACGGAGCATTACGATCTGCTGACGAACCGGCTGCTGTTTGTGGAGAATGGCAATGACGATTATCTGTTCCTGGAACATTACGTTCTGCTGGGGAATTTCTTGCAGGACCCGGACCGCTTCGAGAATTTCGATACTCTGCTGATCGATTTTTTGCGCGACTTCGTGATCACGGATGCGAATTCGCAGGAACTTCGCCACGCGCAGGAAGCGTACGGGCGGCTGGTGGAGCAGGCGCTGGCGAAGCGTTCAGCACTGGCCAAACTCGAAGAGGAACAGGAAGAAGTGCTGCGCAAGGTTGGCGGAAGCGACGGTTTCTTGCCGGGAATTTTCAAGCGGCGCGGCGGCGCGGAATCAGAAATGAATCTGGCGGTGTTGCGCCGCCGGCAAGCGGACCTGGAATTCAAGCTGGCGGAAATCAGTCCAGAGCTAGAAGCGGCGAAACAGAAAGTGGACTTCCTGACCGAGGAATTCCGCAACCGACTGGGCGATTACCTGAACGAACCGCAGAATGCGCGAAGACTCTTCGATCCCTCGGCGACGGGCGGACAGAGCGGCGACGCAGAAGTTCGCGAGCGGCTGCTGGAAGAATGGCATCACCGGCTGGAAGAGAAGGATTTGCTGGGCTACATGCTGGCGAGCTACGAAGTCTGCAATTTGTCGAACGATTTTTGTCCGCCGGTGCATTTGCAGCAACTGAGGCGGGCGCTGCTTTCGCGCGATGAATTGAAACGCGTGGAAAAAGTACTGAGCCAGTTTCCGGCGCGGAATTTTTCTTTGAAGCGCATCGAAGAGACGGCCAAGGCGCTAAAGCGCTATTCGCATGAAGATTCGCGAGCGACGGCACTGCGGTTTGCGCAGGACCTGATGCGGCTGCGGCGCGACCGGCGGAATTATCATCACGTGGCCGCGCTGCTGGAGAAAATCAACCTGGTGCGTTCAGACCGTCCGCGCGAACTGTCGCGCGCGAACAATAGCCTTTACGAGTTCGTTTTTCCGGATGAGCGCCGCGAAACGGACGATCCAGTGGTTTCGCATACGGTGATCAAAGCGGATGTGCGCGGTTCGACGGAAATTACCAAGGATTTGCTGGCGCGCGGGTTGAACCCTGCGTCGCATTTCAGCTTGACGCTGCATGAGCCGGTGAAACGATTGCTGGAGCGGCACGGAGCAGCGAAGGTATTTTTGGAAGGTGATGCGATCATTCTGGCGATTTACGAAACGGAATCGAATCGCACCAGCCAGCGTGCGGTGGCCAAGGCTTGCGTGCTGGCGCGCGAAATTATTGAAGTGACGCAGGCGTACAACGCCAAGGCGGAGGCAAGCAATCTGCCGCGGCTGGAGCTGGGCGTGGGTGTGGCGTTCCAGAATTCCGCGCCGTCGGTGTGGTCGGACGGCGATTCGAAAATCATGATTTCGAAGGCGCTCAATTTGTCGGACCGGCTTTCGAGCTGCTCGAAAGTGGCGCGGCGGCTGATGGACAAAAATCCTTCGCCCTTTCGCGTGTTCCTGCTGCAGACGTTGATCGTGGAAGGCGCGGCGGAAGAAGAAGGCGATGAGCTGCTGATGCGCTTCAATATGAACGGCATCGAGCTGAACGAGGAAGGTTTTCAGAAATTGACGAGCGAGATTTCGCTCTTTCCGTTGGAAGGAAGTTTTCCGATGCCGTGGGGCAAGGATCGCGCGCAGTTGTACTACGGCGAATTGCCGCTGGGCGACACGCTGGAGCCGATGGTGGTGCGGCGGGGATTGACACGCCAACTGCTGGCGGGAGGAAAAATCGGCGAGCCGACCAGCCGGCCCTATTTCGAAGTTTGCGTGAATCCGAAGCTGGTGGAGCTGGCAAGGAAGAAAGTGGCGGCGGCGAAGCGGTAGATGTTCAAGAGCGGCGAAAACTGGGATTTGCGGCGGTCGCGTTGCTGATTGGAATTCCCGTTCGCCCGACCCTCTCAACGGAGCCCAAGCAGGGCTGGCTATGCGTCCAGCCTTTGTCATTCATGATGTGCAATTCGGGCAAGCTTTTCCTCAGCATCGACAACAGAGCATCCGTTCCTTGGCCGAGGCAGAATCCCATGAAGATCGATGGCCTCGACATCAACCAGAGTCACCGCCTCGTCGCAAGTTGCAACGGAAAGCCAGTCCAGGCAGCCAAATTTCGATTCTCTGAATACCGAAGTGATGAACTCTGTCTTGAATTTGATAGCATGTTCGATGGTTATGAGGGCATGCGATTGTGGGACGCAAGGCACGCGCGATGGTGCAAGAAATGTAAGTGAAAGGCACCTGCAGGTCCCTCGTCGTCCCGATGAAGATGCGTCGGGACTCCTCGGAATGACAACGCGGCGTGGGTTCTAGCAAGCCTGTTGCGATTCACCGTATAATTTTAGCCCGGAGGCGAAAATGGTCCGGTGACTGTCCCGGCCTTCAAAGCCGGCGATTCGGCTCTTCGTGATCCGAATGGTGGGTTCGACTCCCACACGCTTCCGCCAAAACCTCTTTCGTTTCTGGTAGATCGCTTTTTGCGAGGGAGCACAAGGGAGCAATAAGCCTCATGCTGTCCCAGTCGGGAGTAGGATGCTGACGATTTTGCTGTTGGCTTCCCGCAACCGTTCCGGCACTGCCCTCGTATAGACATTCATCGTCGTGCGAATGTCGGCGTGACGCAAAAGTTCCTGTTGCACTTTGGCGTCAGTTCCGTACTCGTTAAGCAGCGTCGAATACGTGTGGCGGAAGGTGTGCCAACCGATTCTACCAACGCCCACTTTTTCTCCTGCTCGGAGAAGCCAGCGGCGCTGTGCGCTCCAAGGATGCGATGGCACTCCTGTTCGTTTACTTGCGAATACCCATGCGCTTTCCTGAAGTATCGCGGGCAACCTGTTCCTGTGTTCCATGAGAACCCTCTTGAGTGCAGAATCGAGGGGTAATTGTTTCTTTGAATTCTGGGTTTTTGGCTCTCCCACCACTCCGTAAACCCAGGATCGCTGAATTTGCACCTGATTTTTTCCCCAATCGAGATCACCCCAGTGTAGGCCTAGCACTTCGCTAATTCGAAGGCCGAGGCACGCTGCCACAATGCACATTGTGCGGTACGGTTCTGGCACATGCCCTAAGATTTGCCTGAATTGAGCGGCTGTGAGAACGACTGGTTCTCGCATCCGCTTTGATGCGTCTCTCACACGCACGAGGCTCATTGGATTCTGTTGATACGGAATCAGTTCCCATCGCATCGCACAGTTGAACAGCAGTCGCATCAGATTCTTGAGGTGACCTTTGCTTTTTGGAGCGAGGTCAATTTCCTTCAACCACTGCTCGACTGAGAGCGGTTTGATGTTCTCAATCGGGCGTTCGCTCCACTTCGGTTTGATGTGATTCTTGATCCATGATCGATATCGGCTCGCTGTTGAGTACCGTTGTGGTAGTTCCTCAGACAAGTACCGCTCAATCACGGAACTGAAAATAACGGGCACTCCTTCGGTTTGGTCTGTGTTAATCGATAACAGCAGGGGCATGCTTGCTTGGCGTGCCTCGGTTTCCGTTGTGTATTGACTGCTGGTTCCGATTTTCACGCTTCGTATCTTTCTGCTGCCATCAACTTTCGTCTCTCGGTAACGAAGCACCCAAACTGGTGAGCCTCGTTTTCGTGACTTCAGTTCTAACCAGCCAAATTGAACCCTTTGCCGCTTAAGCTGCATCTGTTTTCTCCTGCCTTAAGCGGCACGGATGGCAGGACGAATTTAACTGAGATCGCAACCACGAGTCCAGTTCAGATGCGCGGAAATACCAATGACCCCCGATCCGATAACCGGGCAGGCCTCCTAGGCGTGCGTAACGTTGGAGCGTCTTGATGTGAATGTTACCTAACAACTTGGAAGCTTCTTCGCTATCCAGTAATGGTTCGAATGCACTCCTCTGGTTGTTCTCGGTGGTGATGCTTGCCAAACCCGCGTGGGCTTCGGTGCCCTCTTCTCGTTCTCTCCCTGTGGCCGCGATGTG
>JBAQYT010000038.1:0-4685 GCA_049787175.1 Candidatus Acidiferrales bacterium
ATCCCCATCAATTGCCCGAACACGTGGCTCAGCGGCAGCAAATTCAAAAATCGCAGCGGGTGAAAAAATCTCTCGTACTTCAAATATTTCTGGATCTGCGCTTCCATTGGCTCGATGTTCGCCAGAATATTTCCATGCGTCAGCACCACTCCGCGCGGCTCCGCCGTCGTCCCTGAAGTAAAAACAATCTCCACCGGGTCGCTCCGCTTCACTCTCGCGGCATCGAACCGCGCACACGCGCGCGACTCCTCCTTCGCGTCCGCCAATTCTTCGAGCAGAATTTCCGGTCTTCCAATTCTCCTCGCATCCAGCGCGCGCGAATGAATCACTAATTTCGCATCCACCGTCGCCGCGACGCGTACCGCAAAAGTTGCGTCCGCGCTCTCGTCCATTGGCACGACTACCACGCCCGCCAGCACGCATCCAAAAAATGCCGCCACCCACTCCGCGCAATTTTCGCCCCACAGCAGCACGCGGTCGCCCGGCGCCACGCCTCGTTGCTCGAGCGACGCCGCGAAACTCCGCGCCACCCCGCCCACGCGCGCGTAGCTCCATCGCTCCATCCGATACCCGCGCCGGTGCGCAATCGCGATTTCCTTTCCGCGACGCGCATACTCTTCGATGAAGTCGATCAGGGATTGTCGTGCCATGCTGCGGAACAGTTTCTCTTATCCGGGCGGCCTTGCATAGCGCCGCCGTGGCAATTCCGAGCGTGACCAGTTAGTTTGGATTTTCTTGATCGTGACACAAAGGGGCAAAATTCAAACTGACCATTACACCTCCGTTCTTTGCGAAGTCCGCAGTTTTGTGCCAAACGATTTTCGTCGCTACAGTTCACAAAAACAAAAAGCCCGGCGGCAGGATTTCTGCGCCGGGCCCTTTGCAAAATCTCTCGTTCTTAAATCTTACGGGTTCTTCTTCGCCGAATCTTGCTTCGCCGGATCCGCCGCGGCATCCGCGAGGTTCTGATACCGCGTCAGGTACGGCATGAACGGCGTCACCTCGAACGGCATTTTTTCGCGCGCCGAGAGCAATTGCACCGGCTTCGACTTCGCCATCTCGATCGAATCATCCCACGAATTCAGCACGATCCGCGATCCCAGCGGCAGCGCCGCCACTTGGTCCAGTTTCGCCGGCTGCAACTCCGGCGCGCTCTGCATCAGTTGCTGCGCCATAAAAACGTGGTTGCCCAGGTTCGCGCTGATCAGTGACGGCAATTCCTTCTGCTCAGACGCCAATTGCTTCAGGAAAAGTCCCGCCGTCCCCAGTTGATTCTTGTAAATCGAATTCTTCAGCAGTTCGAGCGCCTTTTTCGCCGCGACTTCCTCATCCACTTCGGAAGTGCGGAACGACATGCGTTTCATCGTCTCCTGCGGTGAAAGCATCGTCGTATCATTAAACGAATATTCGTCCGGAAGCGTTTGTCCGGTAATCACCGATCCCAACTGGTGCGCCAGAATCGCCGCGATGCTGGCCTCATCCGGCAGCACGTCCAGCAATCCGCGCGTAACGACAATCGTGTGCCCGATGGTGAAAGCCTCGAGCGTCGATGTCAGCAGCACGCGGCACCGCACCTCCGGCTCGATGTCCAGATTGTTTGGCACTTCCAGATTGTTCACCACCTGGTCCAGCGCTTTGTCGACTGGCCCCGGAAGCGCGACCAATCCATTCCGCTGCAACCGGTCCAGCACATTGTTTTCGCCCTCGCGCTGCCATTCGCGCTCCGCCATCACCGGCGAAACATCTTGCGAAGCCTGCGCTTGGTCCTCGATGGGCTTTGACGATTCCACCGTCAAATCGCTGAACTCCGATTCGCGCGACGCCAGTTTAAGGTCGAATCCCCACAGCCGCGTTTGCGAGCGGTACCGCACATGCCCAAACGGAAAATCCTTCAGGTCCGATTCCGCGCTGTAGATGTACGACGGAATCCACAGGTTTGGTGCCACATTCGTGCGCCAGCTATCGAAGTGCAAATTCCATCCAAACGTCCGGGCCACCGGCATGAATACGCCGTTGAAACGCACAATCGTGTAGTTCTGATCCTCTGCCCAGATGCGTCCCTGGAAGCGGCCGTTCCCGGATTTCGGCAGCGGCGTCACGTCGAACACCACGCATCGCACCGAGCCCAGAAATTCCCGCCGCACATAGTCGAGCTTGTAATGCTGCCTGTCGAAATCGATGGGATCGACAAAAATCATCTGCAGGAAACCCGCCGGCACATACGAATTTCCCAGCAGCGAAGTCAGGTCCTTGATGGGATTCAGCCTGTGCATGAATCCCGCGTTCGCGTCGGGCAGCATGGAGCGGTCCTCCACGCCCTGGCTCAGTCCCGCGACTCCCAGATAGTAGTGATCCTTCTCCGGAACTATGCCCAGTTGCTGATCCCACCGCATGTCTTGAACGTACGTCTCGACAATCGGGCTGTAGTGCCGCAGCGTGGCAACTTCCTGATGTTCGCGCGCCAAAATCGCTGAGACAACTTGGTCTTCAGTAATCGTTGCTGGGTTTGGCGTTGCGGCCGGCTGGTTTGCCGTCTGCGCTGGCTGGGTCTGAGCGAACGATGTTCCCGCAAGACACAATCCGAGAGCCACAGTAAGAATGTAGCGATTTCCCATCCCCATGACTTCGCCCCCTCGATCTGATTAATATGCTAGTTCGAAATCAATTCGAACGTTTGCGGGGAAATCCACTGGCTGCCCATCTTGCTTGGCCGGTGTGAATTTGATTTCTCTCGCGGCGATCTCCGCGTTCTCGTCCAGTCCGTGTCCCAGCCCCTGCAGCACTCTGAGAACCTGAACTTGCCCCGATGCTCTGAAAACCACTTGCAGCACAACTTCACCTTGGATCTTCGCCTGCTTTCCTTCCGCAGTGTACTGCGGTTCAGGCCTATAAAGAATTACCATCGGCTGCGTTTGCGGTATTGCGTTCGAAGTCTTTCTGACGGAAGGCCCCGGAGTTGCCGCATCATCCGCAAATAGCCCGCTCTGCACATGCCCGGTGTTTCGCTCGCCGCCCGCGATCGCTGTTTCGTTCTCGAAACCAGCGCTGGCCACCACTCCCTCTAGGCCCTTTGCTCCACCCGTGCCGTTTCCTTTGCCCGGCCCCTCCGGCATGTCGAAACCGCCCGCGGCGTTGATGTTCACCGGACGCGTTATTTTTGAAGTCGTCGCTGGCAATCCCTGCGGATCTCCAAAGCCGCCCGTTTGCACCGGCGCCCTGGGCTTCTTCAAATCCGGCATGGCCGAACTTCCCAGAGAAACGGTTGGTTTGTCCGGAACCATTCGCGCCCATTCGTTGATCTTCGGCGCTTGCGTCGGATTGTGTTTCACCACCGGTACCACGTTCAGCTTCGCAAACACCGGCTCGATGATTTTCGGTTTCGGCGGATCAGGAATCACCACGAGATCCGGCTTCGGTGTTTCCTTCACCACTTCCACACGCTTCACCAGCTTCGGTTGAACCTTCGGTTGTGGCTTATAAGGTTGCAGCACCGGCATGCTGATTCGCGTCACCATGTACTGTCGCGCTTCCGCCATTTGCTGGGGAAATAACGCGGGAATCCACAGCGCGCACGCCAATACCAGAAACTCAATTCCAAACCCCGCCCCAAAAGAGCGCCAGCGTGGCTTGCCCGACGCCAGAAGCGTGAAAGTGTATGATTCCTGTTCGAAATGATACCCGTTGGCCGACATTTACCCCTTCCCCATGGAAAATCCGGCTACAGGGAGCAGACGCATTGTAGTACTACCGAGCGGACCCGAGTGAATAGTACGACTGTACTGGTGTCTGAGCCGGTTGCCTTAAGCGCCAATGCAATTCTTTGCGGTCGGCATTTCTCCTGCTGGTCGCCATTTCATAAGAAACACGAACCTGCCCGCCGAGTTGCACCCACCTTACGAAATCCCAACCTCAACCTCTGTCTTAAAAGAGACATCTCGCCTGCAAGCCAATCTTCCCTGAAACCTCCTGCACAATTCGCTCCAAAACCGCAAATTCATGGAGGAATGCCCAACGCTTTATCTGAATACCGTTCCAAACCTATGTCAATCGGGCGCCGAATGTATAAACCACCCCAAAAAGAATCGATGGGAATTAAGTACTTGCGAGCTTCGGCCGCCTTAAGTCCAATCTCGCCATGAACTTCCTACCTGGGCGGGTGCATTTTTTCACCGCCTGCATATGCCCATCCGAGAAGCTATGCCGGAAAAGACAAAGCCGGCATGAATCGATCATGCCGGCTCTTACCGATACAGCCTTCGTTTACGACTGAGGTTCAATCAACATATAGATTGTCGAGCCTGGTTGGCCCTGCTGTATCACCAGCAGGAGCACGGGATTATCGCCGGATCCCGCAAGCGCGTTGCGGAAGTCCGTCATATTGGTCACGGGTTTGTGATTCACTTCCTGAATCACGTCGCCACGCGCCAACCCACCCTCGGCCGCCGCGCTTCCTTGATCCACGTTATCGACCACCACACCTTTCGTTCCCATAGGCAAATTGAGTTGCTGCGCGATGTCGGGCGTCAGATTTTCGACGTGTACTCCCTGCATCGCTTTTGCGCCATTCGCGGGCGATTCACTGCCCTCATTATTATTATTGTTATTCGACGACCCCAGCTCGGTCGACTGCCCCGCATAGGCGCTTCCCGGTGCCAGCGTTACAGGCACGTCAAACGTCTTCCCAT
>JBAQYT010000069.1:0-38761 GCA_049787175.1 Candidatus Acidiferrales bacterium
CTTCCAGGGCGACCAGAGTATGCGCCGGAAAAGATAGTCGATATCGCATCCCTTCCAAAGGCAAGGAGGTTTTTAGTCTCCCTAAAATCACTCAAAAAGAACTTGGCATAGCGGACTGGCGGGAATCTCAGAGTCCCAAGGAGACCGGGATGACGGTTTTCATCTACGGCTACATCAAGTACTCGATTTTGGGAAGCGAACAAAGAGATAGGGAGACGCGCTTCTGCTTTAAGTGCTCCAAACGTGGCGTTTTCCCTTACCCGAAGGCTCCGAAAGCATACACATTGCAGACATAATAGCGCGAGCATATACCAAATTAGGACACTACCCTCGGTTTCGTTCTCTAGGAATTCACGCCAACTTGCAGTATCTTCAAATTGTGATCGGAAATCTCTGGAGGAACCCGAATGACGGATGACAACTCAAAAAATTCAGAAACCGCACCAGCGGGCGTGCGCATGGTGAAATGCGTGAAGTTTGGCCGCGAAATGCCCGGCCTCGATCGCGTCCCGTGGAAAGGCGAACTCGGTCAGAAAATCTACGACAATGTTTCCAAGGAAGCTTGGAAGATGTGGATCGAATACTCAAAGATGGTGATGAACGAGTATCGCCTCAACCCCCTGGATCCTCAGTCCCAAACAATCATCGCCGAGCAGATGGAAAAATTCTTTTTTGGCGAGGGGGCGCAATTGCCGCCGGGATATGTGGCGCAGAAGGCCAAGGCCTGATTCGGCGCGCGCAGACGGCATTCCAAACTTACGCAGAGATTTTTCTCGTCGCTGGATGCTCCACCGGCAATCGCGCTGAAAAATGGAAATGCAGCCGCGCGTGGGCCTGCCGGAGCGCGGATTCCGCTTCTGCGGGCTTCGCGGCCCGCGCAAAAATGAATCCCAGGTAGCTCGCGCCTTCGGGCCATGCCGCGACGTAATCCTTAAATCGCGACGTAATTTCGATTTCCGTTATGTTGGACACGCGTGACGCATCCTCCAGGCCTTCGACTCTCTCGAAAATTCCGCTGCGCGGCACGGGAATCATCATCACGCCAGACGCTTCTGGTTCGCGGTCGACGTCGGCGCCGCCCAAATCGAGCAGATAGCGAATCAGCAGTTCTTCGAGTGAGATTCGCTGCGGACCAAAACGCAGAGCGCGCGAACACAACCCTCCGATGGGTCGCGGTGCAATCTCGAGCACCCATGGACTATCATCGTTCACACGAAACTCGGCGTGAATCGGCCCGTGAGTCAGGCCGAGTGCCGCCACGGAGCGAACTGCGCAATCGCGGAGTGTGATCCGCTGATCCTCAGCGAGCCGTGATGGAGTTACGTAAATCGTCTCTTCAAAGTACGGGCCCTCGAGCGGATCGGGCTTGTCAAAAATCGCCAGAACTTGGAGCCGCCCACGATCCAGGAGGCCTTCAATGGCAACTTCCTTTCCGGGAATATAACTCTCCACAAGCAAACGGTCGAGACCTGCCTCGCGAGTAACTTGGATCTCCGGCGACGCGAGCAGGCCCTTGATCCTCGAGACGGCGCTTCGGAACTCCATTTCATTGTTTGCGCGAACCACACCCTGGCTCGCCGCGAGCGACAATGGTTTAATCACACACGGAAATTCTACCTTCTGTAAAACAGTCTGAATGGCCTCAGTAACAGCAAAAGAAAAAAAATGCGGCACGGGCAGACCAGCTTCGCGCAGGGCTTCACGCTGAGCCAGTTTGTTCCGGCTGCGTTCAACGGCTTGCGGATCGTTTCCAGCAATTCCGAGCGCGAGCGCTGCGTATGCCGCCGTTGTTGTGGGACGATCTCCCAAAGCTAGGATTGCGCCCGGCGGGTCTGATTTCGCTTGCCGTACAATTTCCTCCGCAGCTTCGCGCGGATGCTCAAAGCTCAAGGCCAGCGCGCCATCGCCCCAAGGATCTTCGAGCTTATGGCAGCGGTCCGTGGCGAACTGTACTTCCACGCCAAGCGCCGCCGCGGCGGCGGCGAAACCGCGAGTCTGATAACCAAGCTTGCTCGCGAGAATCAGGAGCTTCTTATGTGAGGTCTTCATGGATTTCAGGCGCCCGGGTTAAACGAACCCGTCTGCATTTTGCAAAGATTTTCTCGCCTCAATGAGGGAAGCCAACTGGTCCCCCGTCGGCTCGGCGCAACAGTACCAGGGCTCCGTAACGTAGGGCACGGCCGCATGCGAAACAATAGGCTGCTGCGGTTCTGTTTCACGCACACCGGCAGCTTGCCGAGCCGTCTCTTCAATCAAAGCGAAGGTTTGCGCCCGCGTTCTGTTCATTTTGTCGCTGACCTGAGCAATCCGCTGAATTTCCTCGCACAGGCTGTCAACACGGCTGTCGGCATGCTTCCAGGGGTGAACCATCGCCGCTTCATCAAAAGGACCGATACCTTCGCGGATATCATCGAGCTCGAGCAAACGCGAGCCCGCGGGAATCAATAGGCGAATCGCCAGTTGAATCGGCGCAACATTTTCGACGAGACCGTTCCGGCGCAGCACTTCGAGAAGATCCAGATAGCCTTCAAGGGTTGTCCACGGCGTAAAAGGCACAAACGTCGGCTGCAAAACCAATCCTTCCATATTGAATCTGCGGACCACCTCAAGAAAATCGGCGCGGGTATGGTGTTTCTCCAGTTTCTCGAGAATCGTATCGTCTACGCATTCGACAGCACTGGTAACGAAAAGACACCCTGTTTCACGGAGAGTGCGCAGATGCTCAGAATGCTTCAACAAGTGCTCGATCTTGATTGTGGCGTCATAGGTGATCTCCGGGAACTCTTGGTGTACCGCCTCGACGAGCGGTACGGCATGGCCAATGCCATTGAAAAAATCGGGGTCGCCAAACGTGATGTGCTGCGCGCCCGCGGCAACCTGTTGGCGAATATCCGCCAGCACGACGTCGCGGCCGACGATGCGGAACACGCCTCTGTATACCGGCACGATCGGGCAATGCCGGCACAGGTGTTTGCACCCTCTGCTGGCCTCGGTGTAGCCAACAGTTAGTTTTTCGCCGCTTGGCAGCGCCACCCGTGCGTATTTGTCCAGAGGTACGAGCCCGGTCCGGTTCGGCACTTTGAATTCCTGGCGAACGAGCGAAATCACTGGTTCCTCTTGCGCCATATCCACAGTCGATTTTGCGCTCGCGATCCTGCCGGCGAGGTGTACTAACCCTTGTTCAAATTCTCCGCCAAGAATCGTTTGTACGCCGAGACGGCGCAGCCACGCTTCATTCACGGAAGCATACAAGCCATAGAAACAAATGTGCGCGCGCGGATTCATTCGCCGAATCTCGCCGAGCAGTTCCGCGGCGAGACGCGTCGCTGTGTGCATCGGGACATAGAATCCGACAAGGCTCGCGTCGTGAATGGCCTGCTCGTTCAGAGGCTCGCGCGATGTGTCAATACAGGTGACTTCGGCTCCGGCCTCGCGGAGCCAAACGGCGGGCGATGCCAATCCAAAAGGTTGGCGCCCGAGTTCGTATGTGGAGATGAGAACGGCTTTCATCGCTTCCCTTTGACCCTGAAATTATGGCATGCGCGAAGTTGGCGCGGCAAATTGAGAAGCCCTCACGACAGGCAAAATTGGAAAAGCATAGGCCCGTGATTGCGTTATTATATACGGTTAGCGGAAGGAGCCTGCAGGTTCATGAGCGCTGCTTCAAACTCGTTCAACGCGCGTTCCACTCTCAAAGTTGCGGGCGAGTCTTTCGAGATCTTCCGTCTGTCGTCACTGGAGACCTCGCGCGAAGGGAAAATCACTTCGTTCCCTTTCTCGCTGAAAATCCTGATCGAGAACCTGCTGCGCCAAGAGGGCAGCCCGTTCGTCCAAGCGGACGACGTTCATGCGCTCGCCCATTGGCGACCAACCGAGGAGCCCTCGAAGGAGATTTCTTTTCTTCCAGCGCGCGTTTTGCTCCAGGATTTCACCGGCGTTCCGGCCATCGTTGACTTGGCGGCGATGCGCGAAGCCATGCGCAAACTCGGCGGCGATCCCGCCAAGATCAATCCGCTGTTTCCCGCGGAGCTTGTGATCGACCACTCCGTGCAAGTCGACCAATTCGGAACGGCACAATCCTTCGCGTTCAATTCTGAATTGGAATTTATGCGCAACATCGAGCGCTACGCCCTTTTGCGCTGGGGCCAGGACAGTTTCCGGAATTTCCGGGTCGTTCCGCCGGATACGGGCATTTGCCACCAGGTAAATCTGGAATACCTGTCACGCGTGGTCTTCCGCCGCGAAGAGGGCGGAAAGCAGCTTGCCTATCCTGATTCGTTGGTTGGCACCGACTCTCACACAACCATGGTCAATGGTTTAGGAGTTTTTGGCTGGGGCGTCGGCGGAATTGAAGCGGAAGCAGCCATGCTTGGCCAGCCGCTCTCGATGCTGATTCCGCAGGTCGTGGGGTTCAAACTTCATGGACGCCTGCACGAAGGTGCAACGGCAACCGATCTTGTTCTTACTGTCACTGAGATGCTTCGGAAAAAGGGCGTGGTCGGAAAGTTTGTGGAATTTTACGGCGCCGGGCTTTCAAGCCTGACCCTCCCGGACCGCGCCACAATCAGCAACATGGCTCCGGAATACGGCGCGACGATGGGGTTTTTCCCGGTCGATTCCGAGACGCTCGCTTATCTTCGGTTCACCGGCCGCGATGAAGCCCACGTGAAACTCGTGGAAGCCTATACGAAAGAGCAGGGGCTGTTCCGCACGGACGCCACTCCCGACCCGGAATTTTCCGACAAGCTTGAATTAGATTTGGCCCACGTGGTCCCCACGATTGCTGGGCCGAAGCGTCCGCAAGATAAAGTGCCGCTCACGCAGGCCAAGACTGTTTTCCAGAAATCGCTCACGACTGCGCCGAAGCATACAAGCGTCCAAAACAATGGGGACCGGTTCCAGCTCGGCGACGGCTCCATCGTTATTGCGGCCATCACCAGCTGCACAAATACATCGAACCCATCGCTTATGCTTGGCGCGGGCATTCTCGCGAAGAAGGCAGTCGAGCGCGGCTTGAAATCCAAGCCCTGGGTAAAAACGAGTCTCGCGCCGGGTTCGATGGTGGTCAGCGATTATCTGAAAAAATCAGGACTGACGCCGTTCTTGGAGGAATTGCGTTTCCATCTTGTGGGCTACGGATGCACCACGTGCATCGGCAATAGCGGCCCGCTCTCCGAACCGATCAGCAAAGCCATCAAGGAAAACGATCTGGTGGCCGTCTCCGTTCTCAGCGGGAATCGCAATTTTGAGGGCCGCATCAACCCGCTCTGCCGTGCAAATTATCTCGCTTCTCCGCCGCTGGTCGTTGCATACGCGCTTGCCGGGCGGATGGATTTTGACATGGAGAAAGATCCGCTCGGAGATGACAAAACTGGCAAGCCCGTTTATTTGCGCGACATTTGGCCTACTCCACAGGAAGTGGAAGCGCTCATGCGCTCCTCTGTGACCACAGACATGTTCCACAAGGAATACGCCAATATCTTCAACGGCGATAACCGCTGGCGGGGGCTCGCGGTTCCCAAGGGCGATCTTTATGCGTGGGATGAAAAATCCACGTACATCAAACTGCCGCCATTTTTCGAGGGCATGCCTCCGAAGCCGGAACGGATCCAGGACTTGAAGGGGCTGCGCGTCCTGGCGCTGCTCGGCGACAGCGTCACCACTGATCATATTTCACCTGCCGGCTCGATTCCCGCAGACAGTCCCGCTGGAAAGTATTTAATCGCGAACGGCGTGCAGCCTAAGGATTTCAATTCCTACGGCGCGCGCCGTGGAAACCACGAAGTAATGATGCGCGGAACGTTCGCCAATATTCGCTTACGCAACATGCTTGCTCCCGGGACAGAAGGCGGTTGGACACTGCACCAGCCAAGCGGCGCGAAGATGACGATTTTCGATGCAGCGGAGAAGTACCGTTCCGAAGGCGTTCCTTTGCTGGTCATCGCCGGCCAGGAATACGGCGCAGGCTCTTCCCGTGATTGGGCTGCAAAGGGTACGCTCCTTCTTGGCGTTCGCGCCGTTCTTGCCGAGAGCTTCGAGCGCATTCATCGCAGCAATTTGATCGGGATGGGCGTGCTGCCTTTGGAATTCCAGAATGGCGACACCACAAAGTCGCTGAATCTCAACGGTCAGGAGACGTTCGAGATCGAAGGCCTTGCGGAGCAGTTCAAGCCGCGAAAGACGCTTCGTGTACGCGCACAGGATGCCGCGGGCAAAGAAAAGAGCTTTTCTGTCTGCCTGCGCATCGATACGCCGGTCGAGGCCGCTTATTACCAGCACGGCGGGATTCTGCAGTATGTTCTACGGCAGATGTGTCCTAGCTGAGCGAAGCAGACTCCGAATCGCCGTCAGTCCTTCTGAAGATGGCTACTGCGGATTCACCGTCACGGACTCCGAATTGGAAAGCCCACCGCCGGGTCCAGGATTATCTACGTTCACAATCACCGTGGCACTGCTCCCTAAAGTTATGGGTGTAGTGCTGCTACTGCTGTTGTTATTGCCGCAGCCGGCGACGAGCACGAACAGAAGGACCATGCCAAGCGTCGCGCCGATGACAGCGCGGCGCCTGCGCGGCGTAGCGAAACTTGCCGCGGCTCCCAGAATCGCCACGAAGAGCGCTACAAGGAGTAGTCCGCCCGGCCCCGACGGCCACGACTCGGGTGCAGGTGCGCCAAACAGAGCCGAGCCACCCACAGTTGATGTCAGCAAGCTCGCGGGAACGGTGACGGAGAACGATGTGCTCGTTCCGCCGGGTAACTGCGCGAGCGCTGTGCTGACATATTGATTCGCGCCCGAATTAGGCGTCCAAACCACTTCGGAATTCGGCGTGAAGTTTGACCCATTCACGGTAAGCGTGACGTTGCTCCCAGCCGTAATTGAGCCCGGTGACGCCCCGGACAACGTAGGCACTGGCCCTTCGACTCCAAAATCCAGCGAGTTCTGTGCCCCGCTCACGCTCACAGGCACCTCACCCGAACTCGCCAGTGCCGACCCCGGAACTGCCACAGTAATCTGTGTTCCGCTTGCGGAGGATGCTGTCAGTGCCGTACTGCCGAAATTCACCGTCGGATTCGCCGGGAATCCTTGACCGGTCAGCGTCAAAGTAATGCCCGCCGTTCCGGCTGACGTGCTCGTTGGTGAAATTCCAGTCAGCGTGGAAGCAGGCAAACCCGGCAACTGTAAGTCCCAATCGCCGCGGCCGTGCGTTCCCACTCGCAACACGCGAGCCGTGTTATTCAGCTTCAGAGACGTGCACTCGACGTGCGGCAGTCCGGTCGCAAGCTCCGACCAACTTGTGCCTCCATTCGTCGTAACAAAAACGCCGACATCGGTCGCGACGTACAGTGTGTTATTTGTTAAGTCCGTGGGATCAACGACGACGTCGTTCACGGGCGTATTGGGAAGATCGTTTGCTCCCGGACTTCCACAGTTGGACGTGTGGCAGCTTATGTCTGTCCATTGCGCGCCGCCATCGGTTGTCTCGAAGAGGTGTCCGACCTCATCCGAAAACCCGGAGAAACCTGAGAATGCCGCGAAAGCAACACTCGGATTCGCCGGGCTCGCTACGACCTGCGTGACGACGCGCCCCGGCATGTTGGCTTGGTCGATTTCCGTGAAGGTTGGCGACGCCGAGGTCATATTGGTGGACACCCAGATCGCGCCGATGTCGGTACCCACATAGACTGTGTTGGAACTGTTCGGCGCCACCGACAAGCTCGTGACCACGCATACTCCGTCTCCGCATTGGGAATTTGTTGTTGAGCCGGTCAAATCCTGCGAGGCGATATTCCACGAAATGCCGCCACTCGTCGATTGCCAGACGCGATAGGTTCCGAAATACAGATTCTGTGGGGTGCTCGGATCGAGAACCAGGGGCGGAACAAAGTTCGCGTTGTCACCATCCATGGCCGGCGTATCGAGGACGATCCAATTTTCGCCATCCGTGCCAGCGACGCCGTCCAGCTGGTTTTTGTTCAGTATGCCCTCCTGGCCAACGTCTTCGCAGGCCGCATACACAGTGCTCGGCGTGCTTGGGTCAATTGCCGTCCATCCACCATCCCCGCAGGCGTCGGTGTCGGTCCAGTTCAAGTCTCCGCTGAACATTTGCGTGCCATTGTCCTGCGCACCGGCAAACCCTATTTCCGGGTTCGAGGGATGAATCGAACTGCCCGGATAGAATTGCGTCAGGTTCAGCGTCGTGTTCAGATCCGTCCATGTCTGCGCACCCGGCGAGCCACTCACGACGTTCGCAGAAGCCCAGATGCCGCCATCATTTCCAATATAAAAATTGCCATTCGGGCTGAACGCAAAAGCGTGAGTGTCCACATGGATGAACGTTCCGCTCGAATTGTCGCAGGAAATATCGTTCCATGTGTTCCCGCCGTCGGTGGAGCGGATGGCGGCAGAAATACCGTCGTCGGCCGGGAAATCGCCGCACGGCTGCGAAACACCAGTCCCTTCCGCGGAGGGCCCTCCGCCAAGAAAGATCAGTTGTGGATTCGTTGGGCTGATGATAGCGGCCATGTCATAAAAACACTGCTCATTGCAGAAAGCCGGCGTGGGGAGCTCGGTGAACGTGGTGCCTCCGTTGGTGCTCTCGAAAACCGCGAGCAAACCGCTCGATCCCGTGGTGATATCCGCAATCGAAACAATCAGCTCGCCGGGCTTGCCCGAACTGGCGGCTGGACCTGTGGCGATGGTAATGCGCCCATACTCGGCAGAACTGAGGCCAACAGCACCAGCCGCGTTGTCCAAACCTGTCAATCGAGTCCAGGTCACGCCACTATCCGACGATTTGTAAACGCCGTTGTCTAACTCCTCGTCGCCCGCCTGGTCGCACGGATTGCTTGCACAAAACGGGATTCCCAGTGCCGCGTACACGGTCTTGCCGGTTGCATCGGCAGGATCAAACGCCACACCTGTTCCATAGTCATTCGCTCCTGGAAAGTTGGTGGCGTTACTGGTCGGAATCACGCGCGTCCAGTCCGCGCCGCCGTCAGTCGAGCGCCATATCCCCGAGTTGATCGGGCTGCTTACACCCTCGATTCCTGCAAGGAGCACCTGGTTTGCTCCGCTCGTCGTCGGATCAACAGCAATGGAACCAATGAATGGCCCGGCCGCGGCCGCGTTTGTGGGAGTAATTGTCGATGGAGTTCCACTCGTCACCGTGACAAATGTATTGTCCTTCGTCCAGGTGGCGCCGCCATCGTGCGAAATCAGCACACCCGCGCCGTAAAAACTGTCGAAGGCAAAATTCTCCTCGCCCGTCCCGTAATAAATCGCGCCCGTGTGCCCGCCGGTGCAGTCACCGAGGACAGGGTCGACTGCGATTGAGCCGCTAGAAATTGAAAGTTGATTGTCGGTCTCTTGCACCCAATTTGTGCCGCCGTTGGTCGTTTTCCAAACCCCGCCCTGCGCTCCACCCGCGTAAATCGTATTGCCGCTCGAATCACACGGATCAACGGCCAGAGCATTCACGCGTCCGGAGGTTAGTCCAAAAAAAGCACTCGACGTGGGTTGAGGGCCTATTGGCGTCCAACTGCTCATATTGATTGCGATTTGCTGAGGGGCCTCACCGGATGCGCCCCCGGAGTTTGCATGCTGTGCCCGTGCGAGAAGACCCTCCATGAAAGTTCCTCTGTTTGCGCGCATTTGCTCGAGGTGTTCCACGGCTCGGATTTGCGCATCGGCGGGAATATGACCGAGTGGATAAGCCCGTTGGCGAAAGAACCACTGCGCGCGTTTCTTGATTTGCTGCGCAGAGTCTCTCTCTCTTCCGGGCCGCTCGCGAGCCGGCCCTTTACCGATCAAGGGCACAATGAAAACGGCGAGTAAAATCACCCCAGGCAGCAACACAGAGATGAACTTGTGCGCGAGGACGAAGCTTCGAGCCACCTGAAAAAGAGACTTTCCTCGACTGGCGGTTCTTGGGTTTGGGAACACGTTGCTTCCTCCTCAGGCAAGCCGAACGGACAGAGAATTCCGGACTGCGGGCTACGAATGCGAGTGTAGGACCATAATCAGTTGCCCCACAAGATCAAGCAACCTTCCACCCCAGAGGCCGTTGTCCAAATGATCGTTTGGCTTAGATGCATAACTACCATGGTTGAGATGTAGATGCCCCTGGGTCCTCCGCGATGGTGACCGCAAATAATAACCCTGGCAGCGCTTCAGAGTTGCGTAAGTCTCTCACTGTCCGGCAAACACCAAGCCAAACTCCAGCCACAGCGCCTGCTGAACTTCTCAAAGGTAAGGATTTTCGGGTGTCCGGTAACGGGACAATGAAGTCCCACTATCGGGCGTGCATTGGCGACTTACCAGGTGTACAATGCGCCTAAGCCTCACAATAACCGACGTTTACATGCTGTGCGCTGTCGGCATGCGAATTGCGGTTATCATTGCCGATCAAGGAGAAGTACCTTGGACATTGTTCGCCCGGATGTAAAGAGGAAAAAGCGGATCCGCAGGATCATTTATATCGTGGCTATCCTTATCCTGCTTCCTCTGGTGACCTACGGCCTGTCACGGTTAAAGCCAGCGCCTCCCAGCGTGGATGGCTCAGTGATCTGGACGGATACCGTTAAGCGCGGCGACATGGCGCTTGAGGTTCGCGGCTTAGGTACACTCGTGCCTGAAACCACCACCATCATCTCCGTCCCTTTTGAAGCGCGAGTCTCCCAGCGTCTCATTCTTCCCGGTGCAATCGTGAAACCGAACTCCGTCATCATGATCATGACCAACCCTACCCTGGAGCAGCAGCTTATCAGCGCCAAATTCCAGTTGAAATCGGCCCAGGCCTCGCTTTCTAGCCTGCGGGCGTCTGTGGGAAATTCTCTTATGGGATTGCGCTCGGCGGCTGCCAACACGCGGTCGCAATACCGTCAGGCTGAGATGCAAGCGGAAGCGGATCAGACGGGTTTCCAACAGGGTGTGGTGGCAAAAGTCATCGCTGATAAATCCCAAGTGCAGGCCGTCGAGTTGAAGGATGAGGACCAGTTAGCGCAGCAACAGGTAGATAGCTTTGCTGCTTCTGTGCAAGCGCAATTGGCCGTCGCGGAAGCGACCGTATCACAGGATCAGGCGCAGCTGGCCTTGTACCAACATGAGGTCGAACAACTGACCGTCCGCGCTGGTCTTGATGGCGTGCTCCAGGAGGAACCGGCTCAAGTCGGTCAGGACATGACCCCCGGGCAGGAACTCTGCATAGTCGCGCAACCTTCGAAATTGAAGGCTCAGTTGCAAATCGCAGAAACGCAGGCGCGAGATGTTCAACTCAATCAGACTGCGTCGATCGATACACACAACGGCATCATTCAGGGGCATGTCACTCGCATTGATCCTGCGGTCGTGAATGGCACTCGTACCGTTGATGTTCATCTGGATGGACCGTTGCCGGAAGGCGCTGTGCCGAACCTGAGCGTGGAAGGGACCGTACTCATCGAAAACCTGAAGGACGTACTCCAAGTTGGGCGCCCCGTTCACGGCGAACAGAACAGCACGATTGGCCTTTTTAAGGAAGTCAACGGTGGAAAGGAAGCCGTGCAAGTGCAGGTAGCCATTGGGAAGGTATCGGTAAGTAACGTCGAGATCGACAAGGGCCTGAATGTCGGCGACGTGGTCGTTCTGTCCGACATGTCGGCCTATGACAATTTTGACCGGATTCGAATTAAGTAAGAGTATGATACTGGCGGCGAAGGAGCGAGCATGAACGGCACGCAAATATTGATCCACTTGGACGGCGTTACCAAAGTTTTTTATACCGACGAAATCGAGACCCACGCCCTGGCCGGCGTCCACCTGGAAATCAAGGTGGGCGAGTTCCTCGCCATCGCCGGACCGTCGGGCTGCGGCAAATCGACGCTGCTGTCGATTCTTGGCTTGCTGGATTCGCCCACCGACGGCGCGTATACATTGAATAATCAGCCGGTGGCAAATCTTTCGCTGTCGGACCGCACGCGCATTCGCAATCGGGAGATCGGCTTCATCTTCCAGGCATTTAACCTGATTGGTGACCTGACAGTATTCGAAAACGTCGAGCTGCCGCTGACGTATCGCAGCATGGCCTCGGCCGAGCGCAAGCAGCGCGTCCAGCAAGTGCTTGAGCGTGTTGGAATGGCGCACCGTATGAAGCACTATCCTTCGCAACTCTCTGGCGGTCAGCAACAGCGCGTCGCAGTGGCTCGTGCCCTGGTGGGCCAACCTTCCATTCTCCTCGCTGACGAGCCCACTGGGAACTTGGACTCGAAGAACAGCGAAGCGGTGATGGATCTTTTGCGGCAACTCCACGGCGAAGGCGCCACAATTTGCATGGTGACGCACGATCCGCGATTCGCGGGCGTTGCGGATCGCTCGATTCACCTGTTCGACGGTCGCATCGTTGAAGAATTAGTGCACGCGCGCACGCAGGCCGTCTAGCAAACGTTTTTCTCCCGGCTGTTTTTATGAAGGCCGGGGTGTGACCGCACGATTCGGAGGCGCGATCCATGAATAACTTCTGGCAGGACTTCCGCTTCGGGATACGCACACTTTCCAAGAATCCGGGATTCGCCGTCGTCGCTATTCTGACGCTGGCGCTCGGTATCGGCGCCTCCACCGCAATTTTTTCCGTCGTCGACGCCGTTTTGCTCCGTCCGCTTCCTTACCCAAATCCGCAACAAATCATTACCGTGCGGGAACAAGAAGCGCACGGTCACCGGGCACATATGGCCGATCCCAATTTCCTGGATTTTCGCGCTCAGAATCACACATTGAGCTCGCTGGCTATGTTCGCCTCGATTCCGGAATCCGTTTCCGGAGGCAGCGAGCCCGCGCGCGTGAATATCGGCCTGGTGTCGCAGGACTTTTTTAAGACGCTCGGCGTCGAGCCCTTTCGCGGCCGTGAGTTTGCCAGCGGCGAGCTCATTGCCCACGGCGCGCCAGCAATGATCGTGAGCTACAGTTATTGGCGTCAATTTCTCGGCGGAACGGATGATCTATCGCACATCCACTTGACGATGGGCGGAACAGTCTATCCGGTCGTTGGCGTGATGCCGCAGGGATTCGATTTTCCTCATGGCGTGGCCGCCTGGGCCGCATGGGAGCGGTATGGCTGGGGAACAAGCCGCACCGCCCATGATGGAGAAGTCATCGGGCGTCTGCGAGATGGAGTAAGCCTCGACCAAGCGCATGCGGATCTGGACACTATCGCTCGCCGGATTCATGCCGAGTATGGCAAGACGGAAAACCCTGATTATTTCCTGCAAGACGCCCTCGTGACTCCGCTCGCGGATGAAATGGTTGCAAACGTTCGCCAGGCTCTGCTCACGCTCTTTGGCGCCGTCATGCTCCTGTTTCTTGTCGCCTGCGCGAACATTGCCGGACTGTTGGTGGCCCGCACTTCCGCGCGGCGCAAGGAATTGGCTGTGCGGGCGGCGCTTGGGGCTGGTCGCGGCCGCCTCGTGCAGCAACTGCTCGCTGAATCGCTGGTTCTGGCGATTGCTGGTGGCGGCCTGGGAATTTTGCTTGCGCTCTGGACAACGAATTTTCTTCCCACCATACTTCCAACAAATCTGCCGGCGCAGCAAGGCATTGCCATTAACGGACTGGTTCTGCTATTTACGCTCGTTGCGACATTGGCCGTCGCGGTTGGCCTCGGAATGTTCGCTGCCTGGCGCGCAGGTGGCGTGGATTTGAACGAAGCCCTCAGCGCGGGCTCGCGTAGTTACAGCAGTGGAAGTCATAAGGCGCGCAGCGCATTGGTGATCGCTGAAATCGCCGCCACGATGATGTTGCTCGTCGGTGCCGGGCTCTTGGGCCGCAGCTTTTTGCGCTTGATTTCCGTGAATCCCGGCTTCAGCGGAGAGAACTTGCTCGTTCTGAAGTTCTCACTGCCGCAGCCAGAAGGTGAAAGAACAGTTGCGCAGAGAACGGAGGACATCACGCAGCAGGCCCAGTTTCTCAATGACGCCGTAGCGCGGATTCGCGGAATTGCTGGAGTCGAATCCGCAGGCGTGACTGGAGCGCTTCCTATAGCGGACGCAGATGGGTTCCCAGATGGACTCTTTTTGATTCTCAACGGACAGCCGATTCCCACAACAGATGCGGGATGGAACCGCTTCTCGCTCAATCCTAAACAGACAGGAACAGCGGACTATGCCGTCGCCAGCGAAGACTTTTTCCGCGCCGCCGGAATTCCTCTGATTCGCGGAAGATTCTTCAACGCGCAAGACGGCCCAGACACCCCGCATGTCGCGCTAATTACTCAGACATTGGCACGCGAAAAGTGGCCGAATCGAGACCCAATCGGCCAGCAGATTTTCTTCGGCAACATGGACGGCATCATGAAACCGCTCACGATTGTCGGCGTTGTCGGCGACATTCGCGCCGAGGGGCTGAATGAGCCGGCCACGCCGGTAATTTTTGTGGACTATCGTCAGCGCGGGCTGGGCGGAAACAGCTCGCCGGCGATCGTTCTGCGCACAACGTTGCCGCCGCAATTCGTTGTTCCTGCCGCGCGGGAGATTTTTCATCAGCTCGATCCGAATATGCCTGTGGAATTCTCCACGTTTGCGGAAGCTCTCGGCGCCTGGACAGCGCCTCAGCGTCTCCTATTCCTTCTCGCGGGAGTTTTCGCCGGAGCGGCTCTGCTGCTTGCCGCGGTCGGCATTTATGGCCTCGTCGCTCAGTCCGTCACGCGCCGAACTCAGGAAATCGGCATTCGCATGGCCCTGGGCGCGCAGCCTGACAACGTTCTTCGTCTGATCCTCGGCGAAGGAGCATGGCTGGCGGCCATCGGACTTGTGGTCGGCATTGCTGTCTCATTGGCAGCCACACGATTGATGTCCAGTCTGCTTTTTGACGTGAAAGCCACCGACCCACTCACATTTGTTGTTGTAGCCGCGCTCCTTTTCTCTGTTGCGCTGCTCGCATCCTACATTCCCGCGCGCCGTGCCATGCGCCTCGATCCAACGGAGGCCCTTCGCTACGAGTGACGTTCGCCAGCGCAGAGAATCTGTGTGCGGAAAATCGGAACGCGCGTAAAATCAGAAACCTGAAAGGGCTGCGTTGCTTCTCGCGCATGGGCGGCCCAGGTTCACGATTCTGATTCCGGGAGGGCATGATGGAGGAACGGTTGCGAAGATTTTGCATGAAACGATTCGGCGCGAAAGCGCGAGTTTTGATTCATCCGACGGTCTTGGCAGCGGCAGCGACATTGGCGCTGGCGATTGGTCTCGGCGCGCAGGCCCAGCAATCACAACCAGCGTCGGCTGCGCCTGGCGAAAAGACCGCAGCCCAACAGTTCAAGAACATTCAGGTCCTCAAAGATATTCCCGCGTCGCAACTGTTGCCCGGCATGCGCTACATCACTACGGCCCTCGGCGTTGAGTGCAACTATTGTCATGTGGAAGGAAACTTTCCCTCTGACGATAAGCAGCCCAAGCAGACGGCACGCCGCATGATGACCATGCTCTTCGCCATTAACGACAACAATTTCGGCGGCCGCCCTGAAGTAAGTTGCTTCACCTGCCACCAGGGGCATCACGAGCCCATGGGCGCCCCCGCGCTTCCCGCAGAAGCGGTCGAGCCGCAGTTCTCCCCTCTCGCCCAAGGCGCGCCAACCGTAGATGCCGTGCTGGCAAAATTCGCGCAGGCCAAAGGCGGAGAGGACGCACTGAACAAAATTTCGACTCGCGTTCTGCAGGTCGAGGAAACTCGGAACGGCCATACATCTACAATCGAAGCCTATCAGAAGGCTCCCGGAGAGATGTATTCCGTTGTCACCATGCCGCAAGGAACCGCGACCACGCTTTTCGATGGCACCAATGCTTGGATCACAACGGACCGGGGGACCATTAAAGCTAGTGGGTTCGACGCGATTGTTCTGAGCCGCGAAGCTCAAATGAATCTGATCGCCACGCTGCAGGATTACAAAGCCAAGCGTCTGCGCGGCCAGGCGAAAATCGGGGACGCGATGACGTACGTCGTGCAAGCGACCGCTCCGGACGGCGTTGTCGAGTTCCTCTTCTTTGATCAGCAGTCAGGCCTGCTCATACGCCGCTCCATCCGCGACCGCACGATTTTCGGTGCCCTGCCGGTTGAAGCCGATTATTCCGATTTCCGGCCCACCGACGGAGTCGACATTCCGTACAAGATAACTTGGTACACGAACGGGCAAACGTCATCGTATGTGATCAAAGATGTAAAGGACAATGCGCCGGTCGACGACTCGAAATTCGCGCCGCCGCAAAAACCGCAGTAGTTCCGGCTGCGGTCAAACGGAAGTCCGGAACGCTACGGAGAGAAATTTATGACCCTATTGCAAGACCTTCGTTACGCGTTCCGGATGAAGCGCGGCCTTTCCGCCTTGCGCTATGAGTGATGCTTGGTCCGGGCAAGCGTGCGCCATCATCCAGAAGGCAGAGTGAGCAATAGCGAACGAAAAGCGAATATTCTAATCGCTAAGAGCTGCGATTAGAAATAGCTGTAAGTTATTGAAAATAGGGAGTTGCCTGATTTCTAATCGCCAATTTTGGCGCGCTCTTCAAGTTTCGGTACAATAGCTGTTCTGTTTTCCACGGGAGACGAACGTGATTCGAATGATGGACGTCGAAAAGTTCTACGAATCAGGCGCTGGCAAAACCTGGGTGTTGCGTCGCATTAATCTGGACATCCGTCAGGGCGAATTCATCACCATCATGGGCCCTTCTGGCGCCGGCAAGTCCACGCTAATGGGCATCGTTGGCATGCTCGACGGCGCTTGGAAAGGACAGTTCTATTTCGCCGATCACGAGGTACACAAACTCGACAACCGCAAGCGCGTTGAGCTGCATAAAAAATACATCGGCTTTGTTTTTCAGCAATATCATTTGCTCGATAATCTCACCGTCGCTGAGAATCTCGATTTGCCGCTCTCTTATCGCGACATCAAGAAATCCGAGCGCGACGGCATGGTGGCGGACATCCTTGACCGCTTCCAAATCGTCGGCAAGAAAGGGCTCTATCCCAACCAGCTTTCCGGTGGCCAACAGCAGCTCGTTGCTGTCGCGCGTGCGGTGATTGGCAATCCAAAACTCATCCTCGCCGACGAACCCACAGGCAGCCTGCATTCCAGCCAAGGCAAGATGATTATGGACCTGCTAAAGCGGCTCAATGACGAAGGCACCACGATCATCCAAGTCACTCACAATGAGGCCTGGGCGGCATACGGAAACCGCGTCATACAACTTGCCGACGGCTGGATCGTTGATGGCGGCGCGCAGGCTACCAAAGCCTGACTGTCCGAAAATGCGACATGCATGTCCCGCAAACGGGCGTGCACAGCCTCAAATTTCGTCATGCAGCGTGTTAAGTTATTCTTATCAAGCCATATACGCCCTTCGGCGAATGGCTTTATAGCTGCCCTCGTTCAGTGAAGAGGGAAAATCCTTGGTCTGGGAATGTGCCGTGCATCCTGAGCCGAACTTAATTGCCAATTCAACCGCAGGGCCGGCATCCACCGCCTTCCGCGTTCTCGTCGCCGATGACCAATCCGACGTTCTTGAGGCCCTTCGCCTGCTGCTGAAAGGCGAAGGCTACGAACTGGAATTGGTCAACTCTCCTGCGGCATTGCTGGCTGCCTTATCTCGCGGTTCTTTCGACCTTGTCTTGATGGATCTCAATTACGCACGCGACACCACTTCAGGTCGTGAAGGGCTCGACCTGCTTTCGCAGATTCATGAGCGCGACGAACTTCTTCCCATTGTGGCCATGACCGCTTGGGGTACGGTCGAACTTGCCGTTGAAATCATGCGCGAAGGCGTTCGCGATTTTGTGCTCAAGCCCTGGGACAACGGCCGCCTTTTGCGAACGGTGCGAACGGAAATTGAAAATGGCCAGCGCGCGCGCAAGACTCGAAAACGCCAAGCCGAAAACGAAGCGCGCAACCTCGCGCAAGGAGGCGGCCAGTGGGAAGAAGCGCAGCGCACGCAACTTGGCTTCCTGCCCAAGGAAATCCCGCAAATCCCCGGCTGCGAATTTTCCGGCGCATGGCTTCCTATTCATGGCATCGGCGGCGATTATTTTGATGTTTTGCAACTTGATCCGAATCATTTTGCAATTTGCATTGCCGACGTTGCCGGTAAAGGCATCGCGGCAGCGCTTCTGATGTCCAATTTGCAAGCCACGGTACGCGGCCTCGCCGGTCAAAATCTGGAGCCCGCCGCCTTGACCGAGCGCGTAAATCGTTTTATACGCCAAAACACCGCTTCGGATCGCTTCATCACCTTTTTCTATGCAGTTTTCGACGCGCAAACGCGCCATATCGTATACACAAATGCGGGACACAACGCGCCTATCGTGCTCAGGCGCGACGGTGCAACCATCCGCCTCTCCTGCGGCGGCCAAGCCATGGGAATTTTGACAGCGGACCACTACGACCAAGATGCCGTCGATCTCGCCGAGGGCGATCGCCTGATTCTTTTCACCGACGGCATCACCGAAGCTTCCGATGCTGCCAGCGATGAATTCGGCGAGCAACGCTTGCTCGAAATTCTGCTGGAAAACCGCGCTCTGGGCGCCGCGAATATCCAAACTTCGGTTCTTGCCCGCGTCGCCCAGTTCAGCGGCGACAAATTCCAAGACGACGCCACGCTGATCGTGCTCGCCGTCGGCTAGCCCGCATCCGCGAAGGAGGCATTCTCATGCACACATTGTGGCTAGACGTGAAATATAGTCTTCGCATGCTCGCCAGGAACCCCGGGTTTGCGGCCGTCGCCATTTTGTCCTTGGCCCTTGGCATCGGCGCGAACACGACGATCTTCACGGTAGTGAATGCCGTCCTGTTGAACCCGCTGCCCGTTCAGGATTCCTCGCGTCTCGTCGAATTGGATACCGTCGACTCAAAAACCGCGGTGGGCGCTCCGAATGCCACCAAACTCGGCATGTCATACCCGAACTTTCGCGACTATCGCAACCAGAGCACCGCCTTTTCTGGACTTTCCGCCTTTGCATTCGACAATTTCACCTTGAGCGGTCGAGGCACTCCGAAGCAAATCTCCGGGATGATCGTGAGCGCAAACTATTTCGATGTTCTCGGCGTCAAGCCAGTGCTTGGACGCACTTTTTATCCCGACGAAGACCAAAAACCAGGAGCAACCAATGTCGCGGTCATCAGTTACACCCTCTGGGCGAAACAGTTTGGCGCTGATCCGGAAATCATCGGCAAGAATCTAACGCTCAACGCTTTTTCCTACACAGTCGTAGGCGTGGCGCCTCGCAATTTCAAGGGCACGATCAATCTGGCGCCGCCTGACGAAATCTGGGTTCCCGTCAGTATGTACAAGCAGGCCACCAGCGGTGAGTTTGCGACGGACTTTGATGATCGCCGCGCGCTTTTCGCCACCGTTTTCGGCCGGCTCAAGCCGGGGATCGCAATGATGCAAGCCGAAGCATCGCTGAAGCCGCTCGCATCCGCGCTCGAAAAAGAATATCCCATCGACAACGGCGGTCGCAGCGTTGCCTTAACTCTTCTTTCCGATGCGGCCACAGGGGGCCCGGACGCCCATAAGCAAGTCGCCTTGGCGGGTGCGTTGATTATGGGAGTGGTCGGCCTGGTGCTCCTGATCGCCTGCGTCAATCTGGCGAATTTGCTTCTCGCGCAAGCTGCCAAGCGCGACCGCGAAATGAGCCTTCGTGCCGCGCTTGGCGCAAAGCCTTCGCGCTTGCTTCAACAAATGCTCACGGAGAGCGTGACCCTATCGCTGCTGGGCGGAATCGCGGGAATGATCATTGCCTATTGGAGCAGGAGCCTTCTCTGGTCGTTTCGCCCACCATTCTTGGAGCAGAATTCCGTTGATCTGGGATTCGACATTCACGTTCTCTCGTTTACCCTCGCTATCACCGTGCTTACCGGCTTGCTTTTTGGCATCGTCCCGGCCCTGAAGGTCGCTCGCGTCAATCTCGCTGAGACGCTGAAATCAGGCGGCCGCGGCGCCAGCTTCGGATTCATGCGAAATCGCTTCCGCGCTCTTTTGGTTGTGGGCGAATTGGCGCTCGCGCTCGTCGCTCTGGTGGGCGCCGGTCTGTTCGTACGAAGTATGCAGCAAGCGCAAAAAATGAGTCCCGGATTCGAATCGAAGAATCTCTTTGTCTTCAATTTCGATCTGGGCGCCGAACAGTTTGATCAAAGTCGCGGCGAGCAGTTCTTTCGCGACGCCGTCGGGCGCGCCCAATCCGTCCCTGGTGTCGCGCGGGTCGCCGTTGCGTCAAACGCGCCAATCGGCGGCGGTTTCGGCCGGACGGTTTTCCCTGAGGGCGAGCCGCAAGGTCCCAATGGCCACGGCATGTTAATCACTGTCGATGCCGTTTCTCCGGGATTTTTTGATACCTTGCGCATTCCCCGGCTTTCGGGCCGCGATTTCAGCGACTTCGACCAGCCGAAGACCGTGCCCGTAGCCATCGTGAATGCCGCCATGGCGAAGCATTTCTGGCCAAGTCAGGACGCCATCGGAAAACGGTTTACTTTCTTCGGTGACCAGAAACTGATTCAAATTGTAGGCGTCGTCAGCAACACGACACAATTCGCGATCGGTGAGCCGCCGCAGCCCGAAGTTTATCTTCCGCTGGCGCAGTATTACGTTCCTCAGGGCACGCTTCAGGTTCGTACTGCCAGCGATCCGCGCACAGTGATGGCCTCCGTGGTGGAGCAAGTGCAGAATCTCGACAAGAATCTTGCCCTCACGGACATCTCCACCATCGGCGAGATTCTGGACCAAGGACTTTGGGCGCCGCGCATGGCCGCAGCTCTTTTGAGCGTTTTTGGCTTCATCGCTCTGGTCCTCGCTGCAATTGGCATTTACGGCGTGATGGCTTACTCGGTCGCGCAGCGAACGCGCGAAGTCGGCATCCGCATGGCGCTCGGAGCTCATCCCCGGGACGTGCTGAAGCTTGTCGTGGGCCAAGGCATGGCTATCGCGGGCGCTGGCATAATCGCTGGCCTGCTCGCCGCGTTCGTAGTTGCCCGGGTATTCTCCAGTCTCCTATTCGGAGTCAGCACCGCCGATCCCGTGACTTTCATCGCCGTCACGGTGGTACTTTCCCTCTCAGCATTAGCGGCGTGTTACTTTCCCGCCCGCCGCGCCATGCGCATCGACCCCATCGTCGCCCTGCGATATGAGTAGTGAAACGGTAACGGCAATGATGTATAACAGTGCCTGCGCCGCGTTCCTCTTACAGGCATGTCAGGCGTGATCACAGCAGCCGCACCATACGTCCATGAAAAAGCTCTGGCAGGATTTGCTGTATGGCGGCCGCTTGCTCCGCAAGAGTCCGGCCTTCACCTTGGTTGCTGTGCTCACGCTCGGCCTGGGCATTGGCGCCAACACGGCAATCTTCGGCATCGTCAACGCCGTAATTCTGCAGCCTCTGCCATACCCAAATCCCCAGCAGTTGGTCATCGCTTGGGAGACAGACAGCAATCGCAAGATTACCCAAGGCACCGCTCCGCCCGCTGACTTCCTCGATTGGCGCTCGCAGAGTCAAACCTTTCAGGGCATGGCCGCAATCCAGGTCTTCTTTCCCAATCTAACCGGCGCTGGTGACCCCGAGCAGCTCTGGGGTGTTCACATTTCCCCGGGTTTTTTTCCCATGCTCGGCGTGAAACTCGCATTAGGTGGCACCTTTCGTCCCGACGAGGAACAACCCGGTCACGATCACGTCGTAATTCTGAGTCACGGAATCTGGGTGCGTCATTTCGGCTCCGATCCCAATATTATTGATCGCAGCATCACCGTTGACGGCCAGCCACTCACAGTTGTTGGCGTCTTGCCCGCCGGTTTCGATCTGCTGGGATTCGGCGAACCAATGGATCTGTGGATGCCTCTGTCCTTCGCCCCCGAAGAAATCCGGCGCGATAATCCGTCGCTCATTGTGTTTGCAAGGTTGAAGGACGGTACCAGTTTGGCGCAAGCCAATGCGGACCTAAGCACCGTCGCCCACCGGCTCTCCATGGAGTACCCCGCCACCAATCAGGGCACCGGCGTGAACGTTGCCCTTCTGAGCAGCCAAATAAATCGGCACTCTGGCGATCCTCTTCTCGTGCTTCTCGCCGTGGTCGGTTTGGTTTTGCTTATCGCTTGCGCCAACGTTGCAAATTTGATGCTCTCCCGGTCCGCCGGCCGTCAGCGCGAAGTTGCCATTCGATCGGCTTTGGGCGCGCGGCGCTTCCGCTTGCTTCGCCAGCTCCTGACCGAAAGCATTCTTCTCGGATTACTCGGGGGCGCCCTTGGTCTGTTGTTCGCCTATGGCGCGTTCCATCTGTTGCCGCTCTTTCTTCCTCCCCGGGGAACTATCGAGGGAATCCCGCATGAAGAATGGATCGGTATGAATCTGCCCGTGCTGATGTTCACGCTCGTTGTCGCCATTCTGGCCGGAGTTATTTTTGGCCTGGTGCCCGCTTTTCAATTCTCGAATCCTGATTTGATCGAATCACTGAAAGAAAGCGGACGCAGCTCCACCGCTGGGCGCCAGAGCCGCGTGACTCGAAACCTCCTGGTCGTCGTGGAAGTCGCCTTGTCCCTTGTTCTTTTGATAGGCGCGGGCACATTGATTCGCGGCTTCCAGTCGATCCTGAACAAAGACATGGGATTCAATCCGAAAAACGTGCTCTCGTTTCAAGTTTGGCTGCCGGATTCCAGGTACCCGGTCGCTGTTCAGGCCAGCAGCTTCTTCGAACAAGCCATCGAAAGAATGCGCCATCTTCCCGGCGTGAAATCCGCTAGCGCCATTGATTACTTGCCGCTCACGGGATGGACGGATTTCACCAACTTCGATATCGACGGCCGGCCGTCACCTCCTCCTAAGGAAGAATTCGTTGCTCATTACCGCGTCATTGACGCGCAGTATTTTCAAACAATGCAAATCCCGCTCGCTGGCGGGCGCTACTTCACCGATGCGGATACAGCAAATGCTCCCGCCGTTGCCATCATCAATCGGTCGCTGGCAAAACAGTATTGGCCGAACCAGAACCCCGTCGGCCAGCGCGTTCGCGTCCATCTTCAACAATCGAAATCCGCGCCGTTTCGGCCTGCGGCGAATGCCGCGTGGATCACGATTGTTGGTGTCGTTGGGGACTTGAAAGATCGCTACTTCGGCAACTCCAACCCGGGAGAACTCTATCTTACGTACATGCAGGTTCCATCGCGAATCATGCGCATCGTTCTGCGCACCGCCGCCCCGCCCGACTCCCTGGCCTCTTCGGCGCGGCAAGTTATTTTCTCGTTGGACAAAAATCAACCCGTCACGGACATGAAGTCGATGGAAGACCTTCTCTCTGAATCCATGTCTTCTGAAGCCCTCAATGCCAAGCTTCTTGGTTTTTTTGCACTGCTGGCGCTGGTGCTCGCGGCCATTGGCATCTACGGCGTCATTTCCTATGGTGTGGAGCAGCGTACCCACGAGATTGGCATCCGCATGGCGCTCGGCGCCCAACCACGCGACGTCATTCGCTTGATTGTCGGCCACGGTGTCCGGCTGGCGCTCGCAGGCATGGTCCTCGGCGTTGCTGGCGCGTATGCGCTAACTACCGTGCTCGCCGGCTTTCTGTTTGGCGTCAAGTCCGTCGATCTCCCCTCCTCCGCGGTTGCCGTAGTGATCCTCGGAGTCGTGGCCCTTTCCGCCTGCTATATCCCCGCTCGCCGCGCCACACGCGCGGACCCGCTTCAGTCGCTCCGCTACGAATAGCCGAGATCCTTTCATCAGTCGTGGAGTCGTTGTCCCATTCTAGATACGCCACTGTCCGGAATCGGACACCTTTACTCACCACACGTGAATCCTCCCTGTGTTACCCTATCAAAATACGGCCTTTGCCTACGTAACTGCGGAGGCGACGCGGCAACGGACGTGCCCGGAAATTCGTAGGGGGGAGCCTGCCATGAAAAAGCTCTGGCAAGACGTTCGCTATGGCCTTCGCACCATGGCAAAACAGCCGGGATTTTCTGCCATCGTCATTCTTACTTTGGCCTTGGGCATCGGCGCCAATACTGCGATCTTTAGCGTCGTTTACGGCGTTCTTTTGCGGCCGCTGCCTTATCCCCACCCTGACCGCATCACCCAAATCTCCATTAGTTACAAAGGGCAGCTCGACTACTCCGGTTTCGATGCCCGCGAGTTTGATTTCTGGAAGGCGCACAGCGAGCCCTTCGCGTACGTAACCGCGACCACCGGAGTGGGCTTCAATCTCTCCAGTGGCAGCCAGCCATTGCGCGTGCGCGCTCTGCGAGTCTCCAAAGAATATTTTCGCGTCATGGGCGTACCGCCTGTGTTGGGCCGCGAATTTTCGGCGGACGAAGACAGTCTCAACGGCCCGGACGTGGCCATCCTAAGTTACGGTTTGTGGAAGTCGCAGCTTGGTGGCGACGCAGGAATCCTCGGCAGAGCCATCTCACTCGATGGCAAGCCATACACAGTGGTTGGCGTGATGCCCGCCGGTTTTCAAGACACGTCAGGCGGCCCGACAGGGCCTTCTTCTGTGGACCTCTGGACGACTATTGGGCAGGTCTCGGCTTCCATTGGTGGCGGCATTAACTACGCGGTGATCGCGCGCCTGAAAAATGGCGTGTCGTTCGAGCAAGCCGATAGCTACTTCAGCAGTATTGAAGATACCTTCTTCAAGCAATTTCGCGCTCGTTTGACTCCTGCGGAGCGCCAGGGCGTTGCCTTCCGTGCGATTCCTCTTCGCTCCATGATTTCCTTTGGCTATCGCACGCCGCTTCTCGTTCTCTTCGGCGCCATCGGATTTGTGCTTTTGATCGCTTGCGCCAATGTCGCGAATTTGCTGATGTCGCGTGCCGCGGCGCGCGGTAAGGAAATTGCCATTCGCACCGCGCTGGGCGCAAGCCGCACCCGTCTTTTCCGCCAATTGCTCACGGAAAGCCTTCTGCTAGCAATTCTTGGCGGTGCGCTGGGACTGCTCATTGCAAATTGGGGATTGCACTTGCTCCTGACGTTCGCGCCGCCCGATTTGCCTCGCGCGCAGGACGTCTTCCTGGATCGTTGGGCGCTTGGCTTCACCGTGCTCGCCTCGTTTCTCACCGGAATTCTGTTCGGTCTCGCCCCAGCATTTCAATCCTCCAAAGTGGACCTCAACAATTCACTGAAAGAAAGCGTCGGCCGTGCCACTTCCGGCGCTGCACGCCGCCGGCTGCGCAGCGCGCTGGCCGTAGCTGAAATCGCACTTTCGCTCGTGCTGCTTGCTGGTGCAGGTCTGCTTATCGAGACTTTTGCGAATCTGCTTCGCACCAATCCTGGTTTTGACCCGCACCCTGTCCTCGCCCTTCAAACTTGGACCACCGGACAAAAGTTTCCTCCTTTGCCAGCGGCCGCAAGCGCCTCGGAAGAAAACGCACGCTCCGCCGCAATCGATGAGTTTTACCGAGGAATCTTGAGTAAAGTTCAGGCTATCCCCGGCGTTCAGAGCGCCGCAGTCGTCGGCGCGGGCTTGCCGCTCGACTACGGCGGAAACGTATTTGTCTGGCTCCCTTCAGAAGGGCAATCCGGAGGCCTCTCTTCTGATTTTCGCTCCATCACTCCCGATTACTTCCGCACCATGGGAATTCCACTCCTCCAGGGCAGGTTCTTTTCCGAAACGGATTCTCCTACTGCGGCCAGCGTCGTCGTTATCAACCAAGCGTTCGTGCGTGAGAAATTTCCCAATCGCAATCCCATCGGCCAGCGCCTTATGGTAGAAGACACGCCCCGCGAAATCGTCGGTGTCGTGGGCGACGTCAAGTCCACTCTTGACCAGCCGGTCCCGTCCACCGTTTTTATTCCTCTCGCGCAGGACCCCGGCGAAATCCAAGGATTCCAGGCTTGGTTTCCGGTCTCCATCGTCGTGCGCACCGCACAACCGCCTCTCAGCCTGAGCCATGCGGTCGAAAGCGCCGTTCATGACGCTGATCCCAATTTGCCCGTTGGCCACATCGAATCCATGGATCAGATCCTCTCCACTTCCCTTGCGTTTCAGAAATTCTCGATGATCCTCATGAGCATCTTCGCAGCTCTCGCGCTCATTCTCGCTGCCGTGGGAACGTATGGCGTGATGTCCTATTCCATCGCTCAGCGAACACACGAAGTCGGCATTCGCATGGCCTTGGGCGCGCGCCCAGGGGATGTGCTGCGCATGGTGGTCGGCCAAGGCATGGCGCTTGCGGCCATTGGCCTCGCAATAGGCGTCGCTGGAGCGCTCGAAGCCACGCAGCTCATTGCATCGCAGCTTTACGGCGTGAAACCCGCCGATCCGGTGGTCCTCGCCGTCGTGGTTGCTCTGTTGGGACTTGTCGCTTTGCTTGCATGTTACATTCCCGCGCGGCGCGCCGCGCGAGTCGATCCACTTGTCGCTCTTCGATACGAATGATGGAAGACAAAATTTTGCAGCACTCCTAAGAGGCCAATTCCCTATGACCGGACCGGATTCACACCGCTGGCGCATTCTCGTAGCTGATGATCAACCCGACGTTCGCGAAGCCTTGCGCCTGCTCTTGAAAGGCGAAGGCTTTGACATCGACGCCGTTGCGTCGCCGGCCGCCTTGCTCACCACCCTCGATACCCGCGAATTCGACGCCATCCTCATGGACCTGAATTACGCGCGCGACACCACTTCAGGTCAAGAGGGCCTCGACCTTCTCACGGAGATTCGCACCCGCGATGGCAGTTTGCCGGTCATCGTCATGACGGCGTGGGGCAGTCTCAATCTCGCCGTCGAAGCAATGCGCCGCGGCGCAAAGGACTTCATTCAGAAGCCCTGGGAAAACGCGCGCCTCCTGGCGATCCTGCGGACGCAAATCGAACTCGCCCAGGCCATTCGTCACAGTCTGCGGCTCGAAGCGGAGAACCGCCTGCTGCGCGCCGACGGCCGCCCCATGTTGATCGCCGAATCCGCGGTAATGCGTCCGGTCATGGACTTGATTGCCCGCGTGGGCCCTTCCGACGCGAATGTCCTGATCACCGGCGAACATGGCACCGGAAAAGAAGTAATTGCCAGGACGCTGCAGGCCCTTTCGTCCCGCGCCGGAAAGCCTCTTGTCACCGTCAACGCCGGAGGACTGCCCGAAGGCGTCTTCGAAAGCGAGCTTTTCGGCCATGTGAAAGGCGCATTCACCGACGCTAAAACCGATCGCGTTGGCCGCTTTGAGCTCGCCGATGGCGGCACTCTTTTTCTCGACGAAATTGCCAACGTGCCCCTGAACCTGCAAGCAAAACTCCTTCGCACTCTCGAGATCGGTGAACTCGAACGCGTTGGCTCTTCCACCACGCGCCGCGTGGACGTCCGCATCCTCTCCGCCACAAATGCCAACGTGCAGAATGAAGTCGAAGCCGGCCGCTTCCGCGAAGATTTGCTCTTCCGCCTCAACACCATCGAAATCCATCTCCCGCCCCTGCGCGAACGCAAAGAAGACATTCCCCTTCTCGCGCTTCACTTCCTACGCCAGTCATCCCAACGCTATCGCAAGAATCTCACCGGATTCGAAGCCACCGCCATGAAAGTCTTGCTCGATCATCCTTGGCCAGGTAACGTTCGTGAACTGGACCACTCGATTGAACGCGCGGTATTGATGACCGAAGGGGCTGAAGTGCGCGCCAGCGACTTGGGCTTGCGGCCGGTTCGCGAAGGCACTCTACGAATCGAAGACATGAGCTTGGAAGATGTCGAGCGCGCCCTAATCCAAAAGGCCATGAGCCGTTATGGCGGCAATGTCAGCCATGCCAGCAAGGCTCTCGGGCTCAGCCGCAGCGCTCTTTATAGACGGTTGCAAAAGTACGGGCTGTGAAGCCTCTCGCTTACGAACGCCGCATCCTGATCCGCGCCCTTCTCGCAGGGCTGCTCGGTTCTGCCACGGCGATTATTCTCCTCTGGACGGGACACCATGATTCCAAGACTGCCTGGACCCTTACCATTTTAATCGTCGTCGCATGGCTTGGTTTTGCGTTCAGCGCCCAGAACCGCATCACATTTCCACTTCGAACACTTTCCAACATGCTTGCCGCTCTTCATGAAGGCGACTTCTCCATTCGCGCTCGCGGCGCTGAACATCCCGACGCCCTAGGAGAAGTCATGCGCGAAGTCAATGCCCTCGGTGAAACTCTGCGCCGCCAGCGTCTTGGCGCCCTCGAGGCCACGGCGCTTCTGCGCAAAGTCATGGAGGAAATCGATATCGCTGTTTTTGCCTTCGATTCTTCCGATTGTTTGCGCCTCATCAATCGCGCTGGCGAGCGCATCCTCAATCGCCCGGCTGAACGCGCCCTCGGCCGCACTGCCGTAGAACTGGGTGTGGAATTTTGCCTGAAGGTCGAAACCCCCCACGTCGCGCAAATCGCTTTTCCGGGCAAGATGGGCCGCTGGGAAATTCACCGCGGCAATTTTCGTGAAGGCGGCAAGCCGCATCAGCTCGTTCTTATTTCCGATCTAAGCCAGGCGCTTCGCGAAGAGGAACGCCTCGCTTGGCAACGCCTGATTCGCGTCATCGGCCACGAACTAAACAATTCTCTCGCTCCCATCAAGTCCGTTGCGGAGAGCCTCGCTGGATTGATGGCGCGCTCTCAACGGCCCTCCGATTGGGAAGATGATATGACCCGCGGCCTAACCGTGATTGCCAATCGCACGGACGGCTTGGCCCGTTTCATGAATGCCTATGCCCGCCTCGCGCGCCTTCCTGCTCCGCAGTTCCAGCCGATGCAGGTCGCCGCCTGGGTGCAGCGCGCTGCGAGCTTGGACCCCCGGATGCGTATTCCCATCAATCCCGGACCCGAGTTCACCATACAGGCCGACCCGGACCAGTTGGATCAGGTGCTGATAAATCTCGTAAAGAACGCCGTCGACGCAGCCAGCGAAACCGGCGGCGGCGTACATGTGGGCTGGCACGCGGTCGATAGTTTCCTGGAAGTTTGGGTCCGCGACGAAGGCCCCGGAATCCCCAGCACCGCGAATCTGTTTGTGCCCTTCTTTACCACCAAGCCGGGAGGATCAGGAATCGGCTTAGTGCTCAGCCGTCAAATCGCCGAGGCCCACGGGGGCAGTCTAACCCTTGAGAACGCACCTGCCGGGCGCGGTTGCGAAGCACGCCTCCGATTGCCCTTGCTCAAAAATTGACAGTCCTTCTAGGTTGGAAAAGTGGAGGTTTATTTGCGAGTGCCCCAGAATCCGGGTGCGGACCTCGCGAAAGCCACGCCGACGCGAATATCTGCGTGTTTAGGCCGGCTTGCCAGTGTCACAACGTAGCATTCTTGTTCTTCTTTCGTGACTCGGTTCACCAGCAGGAGCCTTTGTCCACACTGCACGTTTTCGTTTAAGCGCAGCAGCCCGCCGTTGGCGTTCACTTGAAGTGTATTCGTGTCTTGGTGGAAAGGCTCATCCTCGGAGGTGTAACCGTAAACAAATACGGGTACATACACGCTGACCCGGGAACTTTGTCGCCGCTCGGAAATGCCCTCACCATGCAACTCAGCAGCGCGATGCCCGCTTTCGTTCGGAGCTTTGGATTCGCCCAGCAGATCCCAGATAACGCTCACACTGCACCTTTGGGTGGGGGACGAGCCTCTGATCAGAATTATACAAGAGGAGAAGCACCGTGGCAAGGATTCCGGCACAGGTAAGGCAATTTGAGACTTGGCCTTGATGGCTTGCGCACCAAAGCCAAGCCTAACTAAATAAAAGAGTTACTTCTTGAAGCTCTGCACCGCCAAGGTCTCGTTGTCATACACGTCGAACACGGTCATGAGCTTTGTCACTTGCAGCACTTCTTTGAATTTCGACCCGAGATTGCACAGCTTCAGGGTTCCACCCTGCGAACGTGCGCTGTGGAACGTCGCCACCAGCGTTCCCAGGCCGGCGCTGTCGATGTACGTCACATTCGACATGTTCAGCACGATGTTCTTATGGTTGTTGGCCAGCAGGCTCTTCACCCGCTCCCGGAAGGAATTGCTCTCTTCGCCCAAGACGATCCTTCCGTCCAGATCTACGGCGGTGACCCCGCTTATTTCTCGCTCCGTCATTCTCAATGCCACGTTATTCGCCTCCTGGCAAACTCGATTTCAAGTTCCGCAAATTGCGCCTCGGTAAGAAGCGCTCACCGATTTCAGTAATAATCCGAACAGGACATATAGTAACCACACTTACAAACCAGTTTGCAGTGGTTCTGCTCCAGCGGCCGAAAGCAAACTGGACAGTATGCTGAAGCATTCGCCGTCCGGGAGATCACATCTTCGGAAGGCGCCGGACACGATTCTGTTCGGATACTCGCGGACATTCCTCGTGCTTCTTCCCATTCCATCGGCCAAAAGGTTATAGCACATCCAGACCACGCCGCAAAGCGGCGTCGCTTGGAAAAAAATAGCGCCGGGGCTCGGGTTTGATTGACGCAACAGCTCGATCGGCAGCACGGCACGCCGTTGCAACTCTCGCTGTAATTCGTAATTCCCTGATCTGAGCTACTGCCCGGCCGGAGGAATCGGATCGGGCATGTAGTACTTCACTTCAGCGGGCAGTCCCGCGCGTTCAAACTGAATGGTCGTGTGCGTAATGCGAAACTGTTCCGCCAGCCGCTCGCGGATCGCGGCCAGGATTTCCTCGCTCTGCTCCATATGCATGTCGGGAATCCGCACATGGCACGAGAGCGCTTGCAATTCCGCGCCAATCGTCCAAATGTGAATGTCGTGAACTTCCTCCACGCCTTCCACTTCGAGAATCTCGTGCGCCACTTTCTCGAGACGCAAATTCCGCGGCAAGCCTTCCAGTAAAATGTGGCTGCTTTCGCGCAAGATTCCCACGGCGCTCCACAAGACCATCAGCCCGATCGCGATTCCGATCACCGGATCCACCCAGGTCACTCCCGTCCACCGGATCGCCAGCGCGCCCACAATGATGGCGACATTCGAAAGCGCGTCCCCGAAATTATGAATCAGTATGCTGCGCAGGTTCAGGTCCTTTCGCCCGCGCACAAGTCCCAGAGTAATCCCGCCATTCACGAAGAGCGCGAACACCGCAACCCAAATCATCAATGCGGTCCGCACACTCACGGGCCGCGATAGGCGCTCATACGATTCGAAAAGAATGTATAAGGCCACCAGCACCAGCAGCATGGCGTTGACGAACGCTGCGAGCACTCCTGACCGGTGATACCCGTAGGTTTTTTCCGGCGTGGGCGGGCGCACCGACCATCGCGCGGCAATCCATGAGATGAGAATTGTCGGAACGTCGGTCAGGTTATGCACGCCGTCGCTGACCAGCGCGATGGAATGGCCCAGCCTGCCTGCGGCAAACTCCACGATCACGAGCGCCAGCGTCGCGAACATTGCGCTACCCAACACGCCGGAGGAACTGGCGCCGTGTCCGTGCGAATGGCCCTCGCCGTGGTTGTGCGCGTGCAAATGCATGACCAAATTCTACCTGTAACACGCGCGGTGAGCGCAACTTTCCGAAATGCACGCTGCCCGATTCCACATCGTATTCGCCAAGCTCACCACCTCGACACCGGCATTGAACAACGCATTTGACTTCGGCCAGTGCCAAACCCTACGATGACGTTGATCCGTTTTCGCCGCACCAGGGGCGGGATTTCCGGAGCATAGGCTCCCTTTAAGACCCCTTCAATGCATCCAAACTGCGCGAGACTGCACTTCTGGGGCGTACGGGGTTCCATTCCCACGCTGGATCGCGGAATGTGGCGCTATGGCGGCAACACGCCTTGTCTCGACCTGATTGCGCCTGACGGAACACGTTTTGTCCTCGATTGCGGGACCGGCCTGCGGACCCTCGGCAATCAATGGGCAAACGCGGAAGGCGACCGTCCGATTCAGGCGCACATCTTCGTCACGCACTACCATTGGGATCACATCCAGGGCATCCCCTTTTTCCGTCCATTCTATATGCCGCAGAACGACTTCCACTTTTACAGCTTTCAATCGAAGTACCTTGGCCGCGACAGTCTGCGGCAGGTTCTGGAGGCGCAGCTCGCGCGGCCGTATTTTCCCGTGGATCTGACGCTGATGCCGTCGGGACGGCAGTTCTCCGAAATTGGCGGCGGAGATCAATTTGACATCAACGGCACAAAAGTGACCACGCGATGGCTCAATCATCCGCAGGGCTGCCTTGGCTACCGTTTTGAAACTTCCGCCGGGACTATCGTTTACGCGACGGACAACGAGCCCGGCGTGCCAGAGCTCGACCAGAACCTGCGGCAGCTCGCCTCCGGCGCCGACCTGTTCATCAACGATGCGCAGTGCTCTCCCGAGCAATTGGCTTCTTCGCGAAAGGGGTGGGGACATTCGAGCTGGCTCGAAAGCGTGAAACTCGCGCGCGAATGCGGCGTGAAAAACCTGGTTCTTTTTCATCACGATCCGGATTCCAACGATCGCGTCGTGGACGGCTATCTTTATGCGGCGCGTCAGGAGTTCCCGAATACCTGGGCGGCAACGGATGGAATGGGTGTACAGCTCTGCGGCGACCAAACGGAATTCAAGCTCCGGCCTTCGCGGCTGGGCCAGCGCCGGCCCGTGCACTTTTCGGCGACGGTCAGCGGACAATCGAGCGAAGGAGCGCGATTCCAAGAATATGCCGTGCTGAAGGAAATGAACCTTCGCGGCGGCTACTTGTGGCTTTCGCATTCACCGCAACTGCAATCCCAAATGGATATTCGCGTCGATTGCGGCACACCGGAGCATCCCAATCATCTGGTGCTGCGCGCGTCGGTGGTTCACTGCGACGTAGGACGCGAAAAAGACCGCGTGGGCGTCGGCGTAGTCTTCGTCGACGAAACGGAAACCGTGCTTCCGTTCGACTGAACGCCGCGCCAAAAATCTCACGGCTTCAGTCCAGGAATTTCATGCATGCGCGCAAACGCGCGCCGCACGTGCGGAATCGTTATCGAACCTCCCACAATCAGCGCCACGTTGAGCGCATCGATCACTTCTTCGCGTTTCCATCCCTCTTCCGCGCAGCGCTGCAAATGATACGTAACGCAATCATCGCATCGCAGCACGGCGGAAGCGGTCAAGCCGAGCAGTTCTTTCGTTTTGCCGGGCAGCGCAGATGACTCATACGCTTGGTGATCGAGCGCGAAAAAGCGCTTCATTCCCAAATGACCGCAGCCCAGGATTTCTTCGTTCATCTCCGCGCGAAATTTCTCGAAGTCTGAAATTTTGTCCGCCATGCTGGCCTCCCACCGTACAGAAAAAATATTCACTGAAACAAAACTGCCATTATGCGCAAGAATGCGCGCCGGACGCCAGCCTCCGGCAGTTTCAGACGCAAGTTTTAAGCCAAAGAGCGGCGCTTCCGGAATCGCTGAACGTAGACGGCCAAATTGAAGAGACAGATCGCGACGGCGACAGTGACAAGCAGCGCGAACGGGACGTTCGGATAAACCATGGCGTCCAAATAGTGCAGCAAAAACGGGCCGTGATAGGGAGCAATGCCGGCGCGGGCCTCGCACCAGTTTTCGGCCAGCGTGAGCGGGCAAGGCGCGGGGGTCGTTTCGGCGATGATGCCCCAAAGGATTGTCGCGATGTGAACAGCGGCCAGCCACGGACGGCCGCGCGTAAGAATGGCGCCGAAAATCACCCCGGCGATGTACAGCAGGTGAACGATCAAGACTCCATCGGCCATCCAGAGATAGACTTCGCTGCTCACAGTAACTCGCAGAGCGAAGTATAACGCGTGCGCATGAGAGAGGTGGAGCGGGCCGCCGAGCGAGGGGCGCGAAGTCGGCGCTGCAGATACGAAGTTGCTATGGAGCGAGGCCGACTTTGCGAAGGATGGCCTGGAAGCGGGGATCGCTGCGGTATGGGTCGTAGACGGGATCGGCCTTGAGGGCGGTCAGAATATTGAGATGTTTCTGCACAGCCTCTTGCAGGTACGCGAACATTTTGTCCCGGTCGCCCATGCCGGCATAGACAATGACATGAATCCAAATGTTGTCCGCCGCGTTATCCGTGTCTACGCGCTCAAATTCGGCGAGGTCACGCTGAGCCAGGGCGATTTTTCCTTCGCGGCCGTAAACGTAAGCCTCGAAGGCCCAAAGGTCCGGGAAGTCGCCAAAATTGCTCCATTGCTTGAGATCGGCGAGCGCGGCATCGAACTTTCCCTCTTGCACGTAGGCGTACATGAGGATGTGGGCGCGCGGGAAGTTCGGCTCCATCTCGAGCGTAGTGCGAAATTGCTCGATGGCGCGGTCGTATTGGTGCGAATAATAGAGAAGAGCACCGTGGTCGGTGGCAATGATGAGCGACATGGGATCAAGTTGGCGTGCGCGTTCACTCTCGGCAAACGCCTCGTCGAACCGTCCCTGCCAAGCGAGGTACTCGGCATACCACTGATGCGCGGTGGGATAGTTTGGATCCAGCTGAATCGCGCGGCGGAATTCCTTGCCGGCGGTTTGCCAGTCCCAATCAAAATTTTCGGCGATCAGGCCAAGGGAGGCGTGTGCCTCGGCCAGATTGTTGTCGAGCTGAAGGGCGTGAAGCGCGGCAGCGCGCGCCTTGGGAATGTAATCGTTCGGCGGAGTGTAATTGTAGCTGCAGGTGAGCGCATAGGAGTCGGCCAATCCAGAATAGGCGCGGGCGTAGCTGGGGTCTTTGGCGATGGCCTGCTGAAAGTACGAGATGGCTTGCTGGAAACCAACGATGGTCCTTTTGTTCCAAAAGAAGCGGCCTTTCACATAGAGATCATAAGCTTCGTACGAAGTAGGAGTTTCAATCGGGCTGAAATTGGCTGCTATTCTCTTGCGAACGCCGCCAAGGGTGTTCTGAATTTCGTCGGCGGTCTCCTGGGCAATTTCTTCTTGCACAGCCAGGAGGTCATTCGGCCGGCGGTCATATTGGCGGGCCCAGACAGTTTTCTGATCGCTCACTTGAATCAAGTGAGCAGTGATGCGGACGTCCTGGAAATCGCGGCGGAAACTGCCTTCAAGGATGTACTGAACTCCCAGATCGTGGCCGATTTGCGGCAAGGTCGCCTGGTTGCGCTTGTATTGCATGACGGATGTGCGCGCGATGACGCCGAGGCGCTCGGGGCTTACGTGTCCGAGTTGGGCAATCATTTCCTCGGTGAGGCCGTCGCTGAAATAATCTTGACTCACGTCGCCGGTAAGATTCTCGAAAGGAAGAACGGCGATCATCAGACGCCCTGTGGATGCTTGCAACCGGATGCCGGGGCGGGACCAATGAATGTAAGCAGCTCCTGCGATGAGCAGAACGCAAGCGCCCAGAAGCAAAGACCACGAGGCCGCCAGGACATGCTTCGTGTTGAGAGCTTCACTGCTTGCACCTTTCGCCGCGATGACGGATTGCGGCCCGGGATCCGCGGCATTCGAGGGGATGGAATTCGAAGGAGCGCCGCCGTTGGCTTCCACCGGGACGATGATGCGATAACCGAGCTTAGGCAAAGTTTGAATGTATCGAGGCGCGCTTGCGGAATCCCCCAATACGCCCCGCAATTGTTTGACGGCGGAGTTGAGACCACGCTCGAAGTCAACAAAGGTATCGGAGGGCCAAAGCTGCTTGTGTAATTCCTCACGGGTCACGACGTCTCCGTTACGTTCCAGCAAAGCCTGCAAAATCCGAAAAGGCTGTGGGCGGAGGCGAAGTTTCACTCCGTGCTTTAAAAGTTCACGGGTGCGAGGCCGCAGTTCATAGGGCCCAAACTGAAACACCTTGTGGCAATCTTCCATGGGACCGTTAGAGCCAGAATGTTTATCGGATTCTGCCTTTGTTCCAAGGGAGTTGCAATGCAAAAAACCTCCCTGTAAACCGGCTGGCTTGACCGGGCGGACGAAACAGGTTAAGAAAGAGAATCAGCGCTAGTTAGCGCGCGTTCCCGCCGCGCGGAGGTCCGCTTCGTTATGTCCGAATCAGCGATGGGAAATGGCCGCAACCGGAAAAAGTGGGTCAGCCTGGTCCCCTACGGCCTGAACGAACAGCATCCGAACGCCTACAAGGACATCCTCGGAACAATCTGGGAAAACCGAGACCAACTCAGCTATGCGTGGCGCATTCTGAACAACGGCTGCTGCGACGGCTGCTCGCTCGGCACGACGGGCATGCACGACTGGACGATGAAGGGCGTGCACCTCTGCGCGCTGCGGCTGAAATTGCTGCGGCTGAATACGATGCCAGCCTTGGACTGCCGGATCCTCGAAAACGTGCGCAGGCTGCGCGAAATGCCGATTCGCCATCTTTCGCGGCTGGGGCGGCTGCCGTTTCCGATGGTGCGGTATCACGGCGACAGAGGATTTCGGCGCATCACCTGGGACGCGGCGCTGGAGATGGCGGCGAAGGGATTGCGCAAGACGGATCCGAAGAGGATTGGGTGGTTTATGACGTCGCGCGGATTGACGAACGAGGCCTATTACGCCCACCAAAAAGTGGCGCGCTTCTTCGGGACGAATCACGTGGACACCAGCGCGCGGATATGCCACGCGCCGAGCACAGCCGGATTGATGGCGACGGTGGGATGCGCGGCGACAACATGCTCGTATTCGGACTGGATTGGCGCGGACCTGCTGATTTTCGTGGGTACGAACATCGCCAACAATCAGCCGGTGAGCACCAAGTATCTCTATTACGCGAAGGAAAAAGGCACGAAAGTTTTTGTCGTCAATCCCTATTTCGAGCCGGGGCTGGAGCGCTACTGGGTTCCTTCGGTGCCAAAGAGCGCGCTTTTCGGCACGCGATTCGCGGACGATTTTTTCCAAGTGCACGTGGGCGGCGATGTGCCGTTCTTTTATGGCGTGCTGAAACACTTGATCGAAAACAATTGGCTGGATCGCGGATTTATTGCTGAACGCACGGCGGGATGGAGCGAGGTCGAGGCGAAGGCGAAAAGCTTTGCGTGGGAAATGCTGGAGCAAAGTTCCGGGCTGACGCGAGCGGACATGTTCCGATTCGCGGAGGCGTTTGGCAAGGCGCGGCACGCGATCATCGTTTGGAGCATGGGGATCACGCAACACCGCTATGGCAGCGACAACGTTCGGGCGATCGTGAATCTGCAACTCGCCAAGGGCAACGTGGGGCGTCCGCACACGGGCTTGATGCCGATTCGCGGCCACAGCGGCGTGCAGGGCGGCGCGGAGATGGGCGGGCAGCCGAGCGCATATGTGATGGGCATTCCAGTGAGCGAAGAAAATGCGCAGCGGCTGGCGCAGCCGGATTTATGGGGATTTGCGCCGCCCGCGTGGAAAGGCTTGACCGCGGCGCACATGATTCTGGCGGCGGAGCGCGACGAAATCGACGCGCTGTGGCAAAGCGGCGGGAATTTTGTGGACACGCTGCCGGAGCCGGAGCGCGTGAAAAAGGCCGTGGGCAATATCAAACTGCGGATTCACCAGGATATTACGGTCAGCTCGAACATGCTGGTCGAACCCGCCGATACCGTCCTGCTGCTTCCGACCCGCACGCGCTACGAGCAACGCGGAGGAGGAACGGAAACGAGCACGGAGCGGCGGATCATTTACAGTCCGGAGATTCGCGGGCCACGCTTGCCGGAAACGAAGGACGAGTGGGAAATTCCGGTGATGGTCGCGCGACGGGCGGAGCCAGGGCGCGCACGAAAGATTTTCCCTTGGAAGAATACGCAGGATATTCGCGAGGAAATCGACCACGTATGCTCTGCATACAAAGGCATCGCGGGCCTGCGCAAGAAGGGTGACAACTTTCAGTATGGCGGCGCGCGCTTGCTCGCGGACCGTTTTTTGACGCCAGACGGCAAAGGCCATTTCAGCGCTGTCGAACTGCCGGAAGAAAAAATCCCGGCGGGACGATTCATATTGGCCACGCGGCGCGGGAAGCAGTTCAACAGCATCATTCACGGCGAGAGAGATCCACTGACCGGGGCGGCGCGTGAGGATATTTTCATGGCGGCGGAAGATGCCGAACGGCTCGGCGTGAAAAACGGCGAAGCGATTGTGTTGCGCAACGAACGCGGCGAGTTTCGTGGGCGCGTGCGGATCGACCGCATAAAACCCGGCAGCGTGCAAGGCCACTGGCCGGAAGTGAATGGGCTCGTCGCGGCGGGATGTCTGGACCCGAGCGGCGTTCCGGATTACAACGCGATCGTTGAAATCATTCCGGCGGCACGAGAGGCGATGGCCGCCGCGACCTTGGCATAAAAGAGCGGCCAAAGAACAGAGCGCCAATGCATTCGCATCCACGCGATGTCAATGTCACGCTGGTCCAAGAGTGGAACGACGGCTCCATTCGCGCGCAGCAAGATTACCTGGTGGGCGAGGAGCCCCTGGAGATACGCGTCGGCAAGCATGCTTTGAGCGTGACGATGCGCACGCCTGGTGATGACCTGGATCTGGCCGCGGGATTCCTTTTCACCGAAGGCCTGATCGAGCGGCAAGAACAAATTGTTTCCATCGGACACGCCACGGCATGCAAGGCGACCGAGCGCGGGAATATCGTGCAAGTGGAACTCGCGGCGGACGTCACGCTTGATTTGGAGAAAACGCAGCGCAATTTTTTCGCGTCCTCGAGTTGCGGCATTTGCGGCAAGGCGTCCATTGACGCGGTTCGCGCACGCGGAGTGCGTCCTGCCAATTCTGGTTTTCGCGTTAGCCCCGAGGTGATATGCCGTTTGCCGGAAGCTCTGCGCGCAAAGCAGCAAATTTTCGGGCGCACGGGTGGCTTGCACGCAGCGGGATTATTCGATGTGAAGGGCGAGCTGATCGTCGAACGCGAAGACATCGGCCGCCACAACGCAGTCGACAAAATTGTAGGCTGGGCGCTGCGCGAAGGACGACTGCCGCTCTCGGAATGC
>JBAQYT010000071.1:0-30618 GCA_049787175.1 Candidatus Acidiferrales bacterium
GCGGTCCAGCAGGGCCTTGGTCGCGATCATGAAGCCGGGGGTGCAGTAACCGCATTGGGCGCCCCCCATTTCCGCATAGCCTTCCTGCACGGGATCGAGACCCCCGGGGCCGCCCAGACCTTCGACGGTGATAATGTCGCAACCTTCATAGCTTGCGGCGAGCGCAACGCAGGAAAGCATCGGCACGCCATCGACGAGCACAGCGCAGCAGCCGCAGCTCGAGTCGTCGCAGCCACGTTTCGAACCGGTGAGGCCCAGGTCTTCCCGGAGCGCGTCGAGCAAAAGCCGATTGGGCGCGGTCGCGATTTCGCGCTCTTCGCCATTGACGCGCAGACGGACAAGCTCTTTATTCACCCAATCTCCCTAAACAAGCTGCTGCAATGCCTTTTCGTCATAGCCTAACAGGACCTGATTCCCCGAAATCACAATCGGCCGGCGAATCAGATTCGGCTCCACAGCCATCATTTTCAATGCCGCTGAACGCGATGGCGGGCGCTCTTTCATCTTCTTTTCGCGGTAGACCTTGTTTCTCGGATTGAGAAACAGCCGATAGTCTCGCTCGCCGATCAAGGCGTCTAGTTCCGCAACGGTCAGCCGCTCTCTATCGAGATCGCGAAATTCCACTTTAGCTCCGCCTCTTAGCAAGAGACTTTTCGCTTTGCGGCATGTTGTGCAAGACGGTTTCTGCAAAAATTTGATCATAGCCACAGTTTCGCGCTCCTACTGCATTTGCCATGACGGCTCGCGCTTTTCCAGGAAAGCGCGGATGCCTTCGTTGGCGTCGTGAGTGTTCATCAATTCGCGCAGATAGAAATCCTCGACGGATTGCAGCGAACGCTCAAAATCGAAGCCGTCGGAGCTCCAGAGCACGCCCCGAGCCAGCGCAAGAACGGATGGGCTTAGCTTGCATAAATCATCGACCAACGACGATACCGCCCGATCCAGTTCGTTATCTGGAACGACGCGGGTGACGATGCCGATGCGCTGGGCTTCAGCAGCAGAAACCGTGCGTCCACTGAGAATCAGATCCAGAGCGGCGCGCATGCCGATCAACCGCGGGAAAGTCACCATCGCGACGGGCGGAAAACAGCCCAGTTTAATTTCGGGCTGGCCGAACGTCGCGGACTCCGCGGCCACAACGAAATCGCAGAACGTCGCGAGTTCACATCCGCCACCGAGGCAATGACCGTAAACCGCCGCGATGGTCACCATTTTGCCGCGCCAAAGTTCAACGAAGATGCGGTGAAAAGCCTGGAGCATCATGGCGACACGGTCTGGCGTATGATCAGCGATTTCCGCTCCGGCAGAAAAGGCCTTCTTGCCTGCGCCACGAAGAATCAAAATATCGGCACGGTCAACAATCTTCGTGATCAAAGTATAAAGAGAGTCCATCATCCGAGTGTTCATCACATTGAGCGGCGGGCGATCGAGCAAAACCGAAGCGACACGACCTTCGATCGTGACGCCAACGCTACAACTATTGATATCGAACATCAGATTGGATGGATTCATTGAGACCGCGTGCACTCGTGAGCGAATGGCTTATTCCATTGACGCTTTCGCTGCAACCCACTTTGGCTCCGTGTTTTGAATATCCATCACCAATTTAACGTCTTCTTCCTGAGGCAGAACTTCCTGCAAATGCTCAGCATACTTTTCGGGTGACAGCAGTTCGCCCGCGACGCTATACGGCTGATTCGCGAACTCGCCGATATGGCGGTTGAATTTCAAGTCCGGAACGTACAGTTGCGTTTGGCCAGCTGGCACGTGTTTGTTGATCTGGTCGATCAACTTTAGGCACTCCGCATAATACAAATTGCGGTTATGCTCGTTCATGTGGCCCAAGTCGGCTGCCTGCTGATTTTGCGCCTCGTCGTAACGTCCTTTTAATCCCCAAACGTAGAACCAGTGAGCAGAACTTGATTGATCCACACCAAACAGGTCGTAGCTGACCGGAATCCACTTGTTGACATATTTTTGGACCACAGCAAGCGGGACAACGCCAGCCTTCACGATGCGCTTAATGCCATCGTGGCCGGTGCCGAGATGGAATGATTCCTCGCGCAGCATCGGAATCATGGATTGAGCAAGGGGCGCGAACCCGGAATAACTCAGCATAGTAAGCTGGAATTTGCCGTCGCGATCGACGAAATCGGTATACGTGAAGAAATCCAGCCAGTTGCGAACGTCTTGATTGAACGCTCCGAGCAGGCGCTTTTGCTCAAACGCGCGGCGCTCAAGCATCTTTTGCGCTTCGACGCGGCCACCATAGCCAAAGTGAGAAATCAGCAGAGTGCACATTTGCCAGCCGTGGCGCATTTCCTCGGTGACCACACGGCAAAGCGATTTGCGATCGTGTTCGCTCGGAGAGGCTTGAAACAGATGCCGCTGCTGTTCAACGGAAGCAAACTCCGTGTCACCCTGAAAAATAATCAAATTCATCAGACCGTCACGGATGCGCTGGTCCGGAATATCGAGAACCTTCTGCCATTTCGAGCGGCCCTTGAAAGCGCCGAATTCAATTTCATTGGAACGAATCGGTCCGAATTTCGCCTCGAATTTGTATTCTTCGATTTCGGGATAATTTACTCCGATGTCTTTTCGCCACGAGCCAAACAAATCCACCCAATCATCAAATGTAGTAATTCGCGCAGCAGGCATTGTTATTTCTCCTTCCCGTGTCCTGAATACCGCGATTCCGTCGTGATCCTTCCCAGCTTTTCAATTTCCAATTTCCTTAAGTACGGCGGCAAGTTGTTTAAAATATCGCATCTTCACGCCGCTGCCTTTCGCATTTAGACCGCTCGTCGAAGGCAAGACGAACACATCGGCGCCGTATAGTTTTTCCTTCTGCAACCCGAGCGTGCAGGGACGTCCAGAAAACCTTTCGTAGACCATCTTGCCGTTGAATGCGACGATGCGGGGCCGGTACTCTTCCAACTTCTGCGCAAGCAGGACGCGCCCTTCAGCGAATTCTTCGCGCCCGAGCTCCTCTATTCCCCTGGATGGGCGCTTCACCAAATCCGTGAGCCCGATGCCGAATTCGACGACGCGCCGGTCGTCGTTATACGTGAGCGGCTCAGGAATAACGCCCGACTCATACAGAAGCGGCCAGAATTCGTTGCCACGCCCAGCGTAATAGTGTCCAACACGCGCCGAACGTTCCCCTGGGTTGCATCCGACAACCACAAGCCTCATTCCTTTGCGAAGATGATCAGGCAACGTCCGCATCGCTTCCAGGAATCTCCATTGCGAAAGTTAGTCCTTGAGATTCACCCAAACGCTTTTCATCTGCGTATAACTTTCGAGAGCGTGCACGCCGAGCTCGCGACCGTAGCCGCTCATTTTGAAGCCGCCGAAACTGGCCGCCGCGTCGTAATTGTTGTACGTATTGATCCACACCGTACCCGCTTCGAGCCGGCGCGCGATTCGATGGGCCTTGCCAATATCGCGAGTCCAGATGGCCGCAGCGAGACCGTAAGGATTTTTGTTCGCCTCGCGAACAGCCTCTTCAACGTCATCGAATTCAATCGTGGCCAAGACAGGGCCAAAGATCTCCTCGCGCGCGATGACCATATCGTTTTTCACACCATCGAAGACTGTTGGCTGAACAAAATATCCGTTACCATTTCCGAACTGTGAGCGGGCTCCTCCGGCAACAAGCTTGGCGCCTTCCGCTTTGCCTTTTTCGATGTAGCCGAGCACTTTGTTCATTTGCGACTCGCTCACCAACGCACCGAATTTCGTTTTGGGATCGAGTGGATCGCCCGGTTGAAGTTTTTTGGCCCGGTCAACGAGCTTTTGCATGAATTCGTCGTGTATCTTGCGTTCGACGAATAACCGCGAGCCTGCCGCGCAAACTTCGCCTTTGCCATAGAAAATGCCGATTGTGGCGCCACGAACTGCGCCGTCCAGATCCGAATCCGCAAGAACGATGTTAGGAGATTTTCCGCCAAGCTCCAGGGTGACATGCTTCAAAGTGTCCGCAGAAACACGCGCGATTTCCTGCCCGGTCAGAGTGGAACCCGTGAAAGCGATCTTCGACACTCCGGGGTGGCGAACCAAAGCGCGACCCAGTTCGTCCGAAGCGCCGGTGACAACATTTAACGCTCCTGCGGGCAGACCTGCTTCCTGCGCAATTTCAGCAAGGCGCAGCGCTGTGAGAGAAGTCCACGGCGCTGGTTTCAAAACGACGGTATTGCCAGCGGCGAGGGCCGGCGCTACTTTCCAAGAAGCGAGCAGCAACGGAAAATTCCAAGGGACAATTGCAGCGACGACGCCGATGGGCTCACGAAGCGTATAATGCAAAAACGGTCCGCGAACCGGGACAGTTTCACCGTGGATTTTTGTGGCCCAGCCAGCGTAATAGCGGAAGACCTCGGCAACCATGGGCATATCAACCTGGCATGATTCAAAAATAGGCTTGCCATTGTCGAGCGTTTCCAGAGTGCCGAGCTCTTCGTTGTATTTGTCGATCAGGTCGCCGATCTTCCAGAGGATGCGGCCGCGGTCAGAAGCGCTCATGTCCGCCCACGGGCCTGATTCAAACGCGCGGCGAGCGGCCTGGACGGCGGCATCAGCGTCGTGAGCGTCGGCGTCGGCAATCTGCGTCAAAATTTCCCCAGTAGCAGGGTTGAGCGACGGATACGTCTTGGCGGAAGCGGCATCTACCCAATTTCCGCCGATGAAGAGTCTTCCAGGTTTTGGCTCAATTCTTGCCGCAGTAGCCATATTGTGTTACTTACCCTTGAATTCCGGTTGGCGCTTATCGACGTAAGCCTTCAAACCTTCCTTGGCGTCTTCGCTGGTGAAGAGCAACTGCTGCAATTCGCGCTCGATGCCTAGAGCCTCGCCGAATCCCACTTCCGCGCCAGTGACTATGGCGCGCTTGATGCGGCCAACAGCACGGGAGGCTTTGTGCGGAGGGCAGAATTGACGGGCGTAAGACATCACTTCGTCCCAAAACGAATCGCGTTCATAGATGTAGTGGATCAGGCCGATTTCAAGCGCCTCTTCGAAACTGAATGTGCGGCCGGTGGTCATCAGCTCCATGGCGCGCGCACGGCCGATGACGCGCAGTAGACGCTGCGTTCCGCCAGTCCCCGGCAGAACTCCCAGGTTCACTTCAGGCAAACCGATCTTGCCGCCCTCTTTTTTCGCGATACGAATGTCGCATGCCAAAGCGATTTCCAGGCCGCCCCCGACGGTGTGGCCGTTCAATGCGGCGATCACGAGCTTGGGTGTCTGCTCAAGGCGCGACAGTGTTTCGTTCGCATGCAGACAGAAATAATATTTGAATTGCGGGTCCACTTTGGCAAGCATCGGAATGCTGGCACCGGCGGAGAAAAACTTCTCGCCCGCGCCCCGCAACAGCAACACGTGGGCATTTTCGTCCATGCGCGCCTGCAGGATGGCGTCGTCGAGCTGACGCATCATTTCGTAGGTGTATGTGTTTGCCGGCGCGTCATCCAATTCGATTATCGCGATTCCCTGCTCGACGCGGTAACGTACGAGCTGCTTCTGGTCCACTGCCTGGGTTGTTGCCATTGAAGATGCCTCCTATCGTGAATATCATCTACGACTAAACGGCGAGACGAGCCGCGACATTCGCATGGCCCCGCCCATTGCGTAATGATCTGCGGGCCAGCGGATGATGACCGTTCATAACTCCGTGCAAGAATACTTCCGACATGGCGCTCGAAAGGTCGTCCGCCTGCGGATCATGTTGCGGCCGATACCACGTGTGAATCCAATTCATCATTCCAAACAACGACAAAACAGCAACGCGAGGCGTCAAGCGGCGCCGGTCAGCCTCCGGGAGCAAAGCTTCAAAAATTTCGACGGCGATACCGTAATACTTCCGTTTGATTTCAGCGACCTCCTGGCGATAATGGCCCTCGAGGGCGTCGTCCTCGTGCGCGAGGACCTTCATTTCCGTGGGGTGCTGCAAGAAGTATGCGAGGTGATTGTGGACCAGTATATGCAGCCGTTCCGACGGTTCCCGGACACCGCGCAGCGAATCTTGGAGGCGCGCCAGCACTGTTTTGAACGTATGAATCTGAATGAAATAGAGTATCTCCTGCTTACTCTTAACGTAATAATACAGCCCGGAGAGTGAGACGCGGCTGGAACGGCTGATATCGCGAATCGAGGCTCCTTCGTATCCCTTCTCCGCAAAAACTTGTGCCGCATGGCGGAGAATCGTCTCTAACTTTCGCGAAGTTTGGTCGGGCGCGTCAGTGTGGAGCATTGGTGTGAAGCCGGTCGAACGTTCGTTCAAAAGCAAAGCATAGTCCCGAGGGGGAGAGCTGTCAAGCGGCATCGCCAACGACGAAAAATAACTTAGTATTTCGGCACAGAAGAGACGCATCTTCAGATGGCCTAACTGCGTCAAATGAGGGATGACGAACGACATGCAGGTTGTGCTACGCTCGTGTTTCCCATTATGAATGCCAAGGCAAAACCTCAACCTTCCGCGGAAAATCCGGCAGATCCGGTGGCCGCGGCTCCTGATAACGAAGCATCGCTTGTCGCGGCGGCAAAAGCCGGTGACATTTCCGCATTTGAGGCACTCGTCAGCCGATATGAACGCAAGATTTTCCGGCTGGCGCAACACATCACGCAGAATACCGAAGATGCCCAGGATGTCTCACAGGAAGCTTTTTTCAAAGCATATGAGCATCTGGGAGAATTCCAGGGGAACTCGCGGTTTTACACATGGCTAGTGCGAATTGCGGTGAACCAGGCACTGATGAAATTGCGCAAGCGCCGGACGAAAGACGTGTCGCTCGACGAGGAAATCGAAACCGAAGAGAATTTCATCCCGCGCGATGTCGAGGACTGGGGGCCATCGCCGGAGGAACGCTATTCTCAGGAAGAGCTGGCTCAGATTCTTTCGCAAGTGATCGGCGAGTTGGATCCCTCGTTTCGAACCGTGTTTCAATTGCGAGATATCGACGAGCTTTCCACGGAAGAAACCGCAGACACATTGGGAATATCCATTCCAGCGGTGAAGTCGCGGTTGTTGCGAGCGAGGTTGAAATTGAGAGAAAAATTAAATCGGTATTTTTTACGAGGCGTAGCGCAATGAACTGTAGAGGCGTGGTACGGGAGCTTTCAAACTACTTGGACGAAGCGTTGGACAACGGCTTAAGGCAATCACTGGAAGTTCATTTGGAGCACTGTGAGGACTGCCATCTGCTGGTGGACACAACGAAAAAGACGATTCAGATTTTCTGCAACTCGGAGCCGCTTCCCCTCTCCGAAGACGTGCGCAACCGGCTGCACGATGCCCTGCTGAAGCGTTTGTGCCGCCGACCGAAGAGCTAGGAGGCGGTTCGTTCTCTTGCCTGGCCGGCTTCCCAAAAGCCTACTTGCTTCCCTAACTTCCGTTCCAGTGCTAATTCATAGACCCGGCCAGCCGTGACAATGTCTTCAATGGCAATTCCACTGGATTTGAACAAAGTTATCTGATCGCCCGAAGTGCGGCCAACAACACGCCCCGCGACCAGTTGTGCAAGTTCTTTCACGCTACCCCAGCGGTTTGGCGTTCCCTGGAAAGACTGAATAAGATCGCCTGCTTCCATCTTCGCTTGCTCGCATGAATCGACAAAGATGGCAGCGGCGCGCATGACGGTTTCCGAATCCAGTTCGCGCTTCTGCGGAAAGTTCGCACCCACAGCGTTGATATGCGTTCCGGGACGCACCCAGCGGCTCTCAACAACCGGGCTTACGGCTGTCGTCGCGGTAACCAGGATTTCCGCACCGCAGACGGCCTCTTCCGCGGTGGCCGCAACTTCCACGGGCACGTGCAATCTAGCCGTCATTTCGCGTGCAAACTTTTCACGGCGCTCGGAATTGCGCCCAAAAGCGCGAATGGCATCCACTTTTCGAACCGCAGCGATTGCCTCAAGCTGGGTCTTCGCTTGCAGGCCCGTACCAATGATTCCAACGACACGCGCATCCTCACGCGCGAGGAGCTTCGTTGCCAGGCCGGTAGCGGCGCCCGTGCGCATCTGGCCGAGATAATCGCCTTCGAGGATTGCCAGAAGCTCGCCGGTTTTCGCACGGAAGAGGGGAATCATGAAGCGCAGGCCATCGCGCGAACTTGTGTAGATTTTCAGGCCTTCGTATCCTCCCGCGCCGTCCGCGGCGGCCATATAATGCAAATACGAAAACCCCTCTAAGTGCAGCCGTTGACGCGGGTGAACATTCGCGGCACCATCGGCAAGACGGAGAAACGCCGCTTCGACCGCCTCAAGCGCGACTGGCATCGTCAACAGAGCGCGGACATCTGCCTCAGTCAGCAATAAAGCCACGAATAGACCTCCATTACAGGTTGACGGGAGTGCGCTGGCTCACGGTTTGATATTAACCTTAAAGCGCAGAACGCGCGAATCGGGGCCGTCGAGAACCAACAATTCGCCATGCGGGGCGAATGCAACGTCGGTCGGCGAGGCGTGCTCTCCCCACTCTGGATGCTGCGAAAAGTCGACGGTAAGCTTCGGCACTCCCTCAAGAGTCCAAATTTCGAGAAGGCGCTTCTGCTCGTCGGAGGCAACCACGAAATTGCCAGAAACGGCGAGGCCATTCGATTTTGCCGCGTTAGTGGCAAGCTTCATGCCGCTAAACGGAAACTCCCAAGAGGTCACATACCGCCCAACGCTTGTAAGCCTCTCGATGCGTTGGGCAGCAGCGTCGGCAACATAAAGATTCCCATCCTGAGCCAGGCGAATCGGATAAGGCATCCAGCGGCCGGCACCGAGTCCCGCAGGCTTCCCCCATCCTTCTAAAGTGCGGCCGCGCGGGCTCACGCGTACAACGCGACCCGCAGTGGAATCGGCGAGATAGAAATCACCGGTAGGATCAATGGCTAGGCTCGCGGGGTCATGAAAATCGCGCCGGTAACGGAAGAAAAGTGTTCGAAAGGATTCTCCCTCCGGCGAAAATATTTGCACCTGCGCGCGGCGCCGATCCACGACAAAGATCGCGCCGCCAGCGTCGATAGCAATATCCCAATCATTCTGATTTCCCGCAGCGGCAAAAACAAGCAGCGGATGCCCCAGTGAATCGAACTTCTCAATCTGCGCCGGATTGCCATCGTCGGCGATATACACATTCCCGACGGCATCACACGCGAGCGCTTGTGGATTTTGGAATTCGCCGGGCTCCGTTCCTGTCCGGCCCCACTGCCCAAGAAATTGAAGCGGGGGAGCAGAGATGCTTTGCGCGGCCTGAGGGGGGCGGCCACAGGACGAAACGATGAAAAGTATGGGGATGATTGCGATGGCAACAACAATATGATTGGTCAAACGTAAACAAAGGCGCAGAAAAGTAAGCCTCACCCGGTTAACTATGACTCCTCCTCGGGTACAGCCGCTTATTTTTACGCTGAGTGGCCTCAGAACCAACATCAATTCGACGGACGGTTGTTAGTTTCATACGGTACACACGATTCTCGAAGCCATTAGCGTCTAGATTCTGAAACCGAAAGTATGCATCCCCTCCGGGAATTTTCGCCGGTGTGACATCCACAGGCAACTTCCCGCATAGGCGGCTATCGAGAAACGCCGTTTCGTATTGATTCCGCTTTACGCTCCACGTATAGACGCGAGCTAACGTGAAATCGCATGCGCCTTGAGGACCACGCGTCCCCGCCACGAGGTATTCGGGTCGATAGCCGCCCGATGACGCGTCCTCGGCTCGATTAATTTCGAACCAGGCGACAATCGTCATTGCTTCCGAACTCTGATATTCGGGCAACGGCTCAGGCAAATCGAGCGACACAAGCTGGCCGAGAACCCAACCCGAAACGTTGCCGGCATCCTTCACGCTTGCGCGAATGAGCCACCAATCTTCGGAGTTCGGAGGAGGGTCTTCATTGCCATCCAACGACCGCTTCTGGCTCGCCGCCTCTGCATGTCGCAGAACGACAACGGGTGAATCGCCGGGCGCCTCCAGGATGACGGGTGATTGTCTTCCGGGGCGCGTGTGAATATTCGCGCGTGCACGCGTGCGCCCGACCGCTTGTACCGGCATGGCTTTCGTTGTTTCCGCGAGAAGAGAGACGCGGCGCCAAAGGTCTGGGTCCATCAAGGACACTGATGACACCCAGCCGCGAACTCCGGCGGAAGTGCCCACCAGCACATTGCCGGCATCGTGCTGGTAGACTTCGACGGGCTGTCCATACGCAAGATTCGCAATGGGCAAGCGAATCTGCGCCGTGCTGCTCCACACAGTGGCGCCTTGACCGCCGATATACGCTTCTTCGAGCGGCACCCTTCTGTGCAAGCGATACTCACGGATCGCCAATGCCAGAACCAGACCGACAATTACCGAGACGACGAACGCGCGCCGCACTAGATTCTGCTCCTGAAAAAGAACGCGGGCGCACGCAAACTCCTGCCCTCCGCCGCCAACATACCAGCGAGGGTGTGAAACCCGTTTGTCATTAGGGCCGGGTACAGGTTAAGCGCCTCAACAATAGCGGATCGATTTTACATCCATTACGATGCGCGGACGTCATGGCGTGTTTGGCTAAATACCTTTCTGTTAGAATGCCAAGGTTCCTGAGTCGCAATCAGGAGAGAGCAAATCTTCGCTGCGAGGAGCGACACAATGCAGCTTTTGGAAAAGCTCAAGCCGCTGGCACTATTGTTACTCAGATTGGGGCTCGGACTTATTTTCATCTATCACGGCTACCCCAAACTCTTCACGCATATGCATCAAACCATGCAGGAATTCCCAAGGATGGGTTTCCCTTCGTACTTCGCTTATGTAGCGGGCATAGTGGAGTTTTTTGGGGGGTGGCTGCTGGTTCTAGGGCTTTTTACGCGAATCGCCGCGCTGTTATTGGCGGGTGAAATGGCCATTGCCATCGTTCGCGTGCACCTTCCTCAGGGCGGACTGATGGCCGTGAGCAACTATCAATTCCCGCTGGCGCTGGCGGTAGGTGCATTCGCACTGGTGGCAGTGGGCGCGGGCGCGATCTCGTTCGACCGCGCGATTTTCAAGAACAAGGCTTAGACGGAAGCCTTGCTTCAAACTAGAGTCAAGTCCGCGGGGCTTCCGGCGCGTTCTGCACGGGTGCAGCGGGTTGCACGCCCACGGGCATTTCCGGCATGATTAGCCAGGCTACGATGTACACAACAAGCCCGGGAACGATGCCGGTTACAAAGGTGACGAGCACCCATACCAAACGCACGATCGTTGAATCCGTCTCGAAGTACTCGGCGATACCGCCGCACACGCCGGCGAACTTGCAATCCGATACGGAACGATGCAAGCGGCGCGTGGAAGCTCCGGCAAACGCTGTTGCCTGGTGCTTTCCGCAGAAATAGCAGTATCGGGAATAATCCGCGATTTCTCGCTGACAATTCGGGCAGATCATAAAACCTCCCATTCTCCGTTGAGACGGAAACGCTCTATCTCCAAATACCAGATACGGCCGGGGGGCTCAAATAGTTTCCAGCCACAAACAAGTCAGAATGCAACGATGTCTCGAACTGCGCGAACAATGTCTTCCGTTTGCGGCAAGATTTCGTCCTCGAGCTTCGGCTGATAGGCGCAAAATGTGTCGGTAGCAGCGACGCGGCGGACCGGGGCGTCCAGATCCTCGAATAGTTCGTCAGCAATGCGCGCGACAATCTCCGCCCCGTATCCCCAGGAAAGCGAATCTTCATAGGCAACGATTACACGGCTTGTTTTTCTCACCGAAACAACGATCGCGTCCCAGTCGTAGGGGCTGAGAGTCCGCAAATCAAGAATCTCAGTTTCGACTCCCTGCCGCGCAAGCTCGGCGGCAGCTACTTCCGCACGATGAACTACCGCGCCGTAAGTGACAATGGAAACATCCGCACCTTCCCGGACAAGACGCGCCTTGCCGAATGGTATGGTGAAATCGGCGCCAGGATAAGCGCTGCGATTGTACGGCTGGCGATACAAGTGTTTGTGTTCGAGGAACATGACCGGATCATCGCACCGAATCGACGTGCGCAGAAGGCCACAGAGATCAAGCGAAGTAGATGGCATCACCACTCGCAGGCCAGGCTGATGCGTGAAGATGCTCTCGCCGCACTGGCTGTGATAAATCGCACCACCGGTCAGATAACCTCCGATCGCGACGCGAATCACGGCTGGGCATTTGAACTTCCCTGCCGAGCGCCAGCGCATCGTCACGAGTTCATTGCGAATTTGCATCATGGCCGGCCAGATGTAATCGAAAAACTGAATTTCCGCCACAGGCTTCATACCGCGCGTAGCCATGCCAATGGCGCGGCCAACGATGTTGGCTTCCGCCAGAGGCGAATTGAAAACCCGTTCGCTGCCGTACTTGCGCTGTAATCCGGAAGTGGCTTTGAAAACTCCGCCCTTCCCTTTCAGATGCGCGAGATTTTCTTCGCGGCTGCAATCAGCGATATCTTCTCCAAAGACAACGATGCGTTCGTCGCGACCCATCTCGTCCATAAGCGCGGCGGAAACCATTTCAACCATAGTGAGCGGTTGTCCGGATTCCTTGGATTGCGAAGTAAACGCGTCGCTCGTAACGTCAATGTCTGGCGAACAAACGAACTCGTATACCGAACTCGGCGCAGGCAGCTCAGCAATAAGAGCCTTGTCGGTCGCCTCTATAATTTCCTTTTCGACTGAGGCTTCGAGGGATTCCAACTCCTGTTCGTCCAGAATCCCTTCGCGAACAAGAAACAGTCCGAACTTCGGAATCGGATCGCGATGCGCTTCCTCTTGGCGCTCAGCCGGTGATTTGTAAAGCTTCTCATCGTCAGAAAGCGAATGAGAGTACGGGCGCGTTACATGCGCGTGAAGCAAAGCAGGCCCGCGGCGGTTACGGCAATATTCGACGGCACGGCGGGTCGCCGCGTAGCTCTCAAGGGGATCGGTTCCATCGTAGTCTTCGATATGCAGTCCGGGATGATTCGCGACCAGGCGGGAGACGTTGCCGCCCGGCGTTTGCACTTCGCACGGAACGGAAATCGCGTAGCCGTTATCTTCGACCAGAAAGACAACCGGAAGCTTGCGATTGCAGGCGGTGTTGAGCGCTTCCCAGAACTCGCCTTCGCTGGTGGACCCTTCGCCGCCCGAGACGCAAACCACTTCGTCGTGCTGATGCCGCACGGAGTGGCCAAGAGGCGCGGATCTGGCTTGCGCGAGTGCTTTCGGGAAACGCTCGAAATAGAGCGAAGCCTCCGCGGCGCCCACGGCCTGAAGCCACTGCGTACCCGTGGGAGAGGACTTCGAGACGATGTTGAAATCCTGGTGCCCCCAGTGCGATGGCATCTGACGGCCCCCAGAAGCTGGGTCGTCTTTTGCACCCACCCCTTCGAGGAACATCTCGTACGGAGTAACGCCGAGCATCAGGCAAAGCGCACGGTCACGGTAATACAGATAAAACCAGTCGTAGGCGGACTTAAGTACAAGCCCGGCCGCCGCTGTGGCTGCCTCGTGCCCTGCACTGCTAATTTGGAAATAAATCTTATTCTGGCGCTTGAGCTGGATTTCGCGGTCGTCGAGTCGGCGAGAGAGAAACATGGTCCGATACAATCGGATCAGCGTTTCACGGTCGAGCCCATGGTACTTCGAAGAATCAAACTTGGCTGACTTCGTGCGCGTCTGGAGAGCCATTCGATGCCTTTCGCCGACGGAATCTAAGTGGGCTTCGCCATTATAGCGAATGGAGCGTATGGCACCAACTAGGCAATGAGCTGCTCACGACAGCGTGATCGCCGCTCAATTCAAGGAGTCAAAAAGATCGGAGGTTTGCTCGAAATTGTCGGCGTCGCGCTGAATCGCTTGAGGCTTTACGGATTTGAAAGGCTCTTCGCTGGGAATGCGCTCAAGCCAGGTTTGAAACAAGTGCTTTTCGTGAGCCGAGAAGTCCAGACGAATCAAGAAACGAATGCGCTCGGCTGTTTTCGCATCCGGCGTATGCTCTTGTTTCGCAGCGCCATGTTTGCCTTTAGACTCATGATCTTTCGACCCCGGTGACTTTTCCGATGCCACAGATGCCTGGCGCTCCACTTTAAATTGAACTTTATTCCCGAGGCGAAAGGCTTGCTTCCATGCCTCGATCCGGTGACGCGCTTTCTGCGCAGTTTCTTCGTCCGAGCCAAAATCGAAAAGCAGGAATGTTTTTGCCATGCCAATATTCTATAGCGGCTTTGCGATTGGGGGCTACAAAGATTCGCTTCGGGCCGGACTCTCTCAGGATCTTCAAGAGTTGCCGCCATTTCCCCGCGAAAAGGCATTCGCACAACTCCGCAATATCCAACCCCTATTTGCTGGCACGATAGAGGATGACACGCACTTTTTCCAACGTTATTAATCCGCCATCGACCATCGGATCGAGTTGCGGCAAAACCTCCTCGATGCGATCACTGGATTCCACGACCTCTATAACAATAGGAAGATCTTGCGAAAGACGGAGAATTTTATCGGTATGGTAGATGCTCGACGATCCATAGCCTCCGACGCCTCGCAGCACGGTTACGCCAGAGAACTTTTCGCGGCGGAGCATTTCGACAATTGCTTGATAGAGAGACTTGCCCTTCCAGCGATCCGATTCACCAATATGAATCCGCATCAATGTGCGCTCGCCTTCAAACCGTTCGTGAGTCATGATCGCCTCCTAAAGCGCATCTCCTATGCGCATACCAACCAGCATCACGATCAGCCCGATAACCACACTGGCTGCGACGTAGACCATGCCTTTCGTCCATTCGCCATCTTCGAGCATTCGTACTGTTTCCCAACTAAAGGTCGAGAAGGTGGTAAACGCACCGAAAAATCCCACCGTCAGAGCGATTCGCCAATCCGGTGAGATGACGACGTGATCGAGTGAAAATTTGCCGACGACTCCGAGGAGAAAGCAGCCGACCAGATTTACGACTAATGTCCCGTACGGAAAGGATGCGCCAGAGCGGCTCTGAACCGCGCCTTCTAAACCATACCGCGCCAGCGTTCCAGCGATTCCGAAAACGGCAAGCAGGGCAAACCGCATCTTCGCTCCGAATCTGCGCCGCGATTCGTCCAACAAAAAACTCCTGGACGCCCTTACGGCAGCCAGGAGTTATCAGCTCTTCCGAGCGGTTACGGCGAACTCCATCGCCTTTTATCTTCGATCCTTATTGTACGCAAATAAAAGCAGCCGCGAAAGCGCTCCGTCAAAAAACACGGTATAGCGTTCATTATCGACTACTACGCACAAGTGGACACTCATTTAATAAACACGCGAACGCTCCGCACCCAGGGAAATAGCACTGGTTGAAACAGCGCCAACTCCCGAGGGCTCGCCAGGCCAGCGCAATTGGCGCTCAATATGGTCGAATATTGCCCTGTCAGCGCCTTCAACGCTGAGGCATCTCTCGTGAATGCATGCCAGAAATACGTTGCTGAAAGCTACGAATTCAGTGCCCTGTGCGACTGGCGTTTCCACAGAATCCTTCTTTTCGAGAGCCTCCCGATACGCGGTGAAGAACGAGGCGGCATCGTTTTCGCTATCCAACGCTAATAAAACTACGAGGATGGTCTGCTTCGTGTCTTTGTTTTCAAACAGAGCATAGCGGTCTCCGCGCCACATGGGCGCAAACTGTTCTGCGTCGCCAGGCCCTAGGAACTGTTTCAAGACTTCACCTAAGGCGAATTCGCCAATGACGTTTTCGTCTAGCTGAGCATAGCCTCGCGGAATCGCGGACTTCAGACGACGCAAATCAACCGATTGAGGCTTCACGTTCTGGAAGTACAGATCCGGATGGAGGATCTGTTGCGTCGAGACTGGAGGATTCTTGAACACTTTCTGAAAGTCGGCCCAACTGCCGTTCGCTTTCAACACTTTCTGCGTGAATTTGGCGCCTTCGAGATATGGGAAAAGCAGTTCATCTCGAATAAATGGAGGGGCTTTCGCCAGCTTCGGATCTTTGTCCATCTGATCGGCAACACTCGATTCGATGAAAGGAGCGATGTCGGGTAGTTCGCGAACACTTGTGTGCAGGTCGGCCAGAGTGTAGTCCATCATGGCGGCGAGCGCGGATCCTTCAATCACGGCATCCCGCGCAAGCGAGGCATCGTCGTTGGAGCGCACGGCCTTTTGCCATTTGTCCAGGTGGAAGTACTGATCATCGAGCGCATGAGTCAGTTCATGCGCCATGACTGGCTTCTGATCACCCGGCGAGATCCAATCGGCAATGAAGAATTCCTTCTTTTGCGGATCATAGAGACCGGCGACCTGATCGGTGAGCAGGTCCAAGAGGAACGAATCCAAAGGGAAACCCTTCGGAATCAGTCCGAATGCCTCGAGAGTTCGCCGATCGGCATAACGTTTCTCGGGCGATTCTTCCTTATTCTGTTCGTCAACTAAGTATTCCCGGATTTGGGCTTTTGTGCGAATGCTCTTCTGAAGTGGGGACTTCACGGGCAGAGCCAATATCTTGCTCATCGCTTGCAGGACCTCGTCGGCAGCCGCATAGAAATCCGCATTGGTCTGCGCGCTGGAATCAGACGCGGCTTCCGATGATCGAGATAGTTGCGCTGCCCGAGCCTCTACAGTTCGAAAAACGATACCGGAAAAGATAAGGAGAACGACTGCGGATACGACACCTTTAGCACCAATCATCCTGCACTAAGATGTCGCCCTGCCGTTAATGGTTTCCAAGCTCCGGATCGTAGAGTAGCGGCGTCTACCACAACAACTTCAGGCCGAGTTGGACCTGCCGCGAAGTTGTCGCTGTGGACGTAATGACGCCTGCCGTGGGCGACGGGCCTCCGGTGGCTGCCGTGTAGACCACAGGATTCGGCGTGTTGAAGTTCGTGTGATTCAACAGGTTGAAGCATTCTGCGCGGAACTGCAAATTCAAGCGCTCGGTGAGATTGAATTTCTTTGTTAACGACAAGTCCGTTTCAAAAAGGCTTGGTCCTTGCAAGATATTGCGGCCGGCATTGCCATAAGTGCCAGCGAGAGGCTGAATGAACGCGTTTGGATTGAAATATTCGTTGGGCCCGTCCAGAATAATCGATCCCGTAAAATTGGGGTTCAGCGAAGGCCGTACCGGATTGCGCGTGTCGCCGTCGTTCGATGGATTGTAGGCCAATTGAGGCGTAAACGGCAGGCCCGACTGCATCGTTTCGATCCCACTGACTTGCCAGTCCCCGACGAGCCGATTTGCCCATCCCACATTGCCACTCTCAAAAGGAAGAGCGTAGGTTCCATTGAGGACCGCAGAATGCCGAATATCAAATGAAGCGCGTCCGTAATCGGACGTCGGGTCCAACGGGTTGGATACGAACGTGGGCGAGTTCATTGCAACGCTGGTGTTCATATTATCTCCATCATCCAGCGCCTTTGAAAATGTGTAGACTCCCCGGAACTGCAAACCGCGACTGAAGCGATGGTTCACATCCACTTGCAGCCCATTGTATGAACTGATGCCTTCGGAAACCCACGTGGTAGTGTTCAAAAGCGCGCTGTTGGCTAGCGGCGCGTTCGCCGGATAGTAGTACGCCCCCGCAGGATAGCCTGCCGGGCACGGCGACGCAGGACAGATCGTCGGAGACGGAAGGTTTGCATCCAGAGAGAGCAGCCCGTGATAGCCATGCGAGCCGATATAGCCGACGCTCAAAGACGTATCCGAGGAGATCTCTTGTTCAACTTTGAGAGTCCAAGACTCCACCGTTGGCGTCCAAAGGTCAGGTTGTACACCGCTCGGAATGATTTTTTCTCCAGCATAGCTTGAGTCCGGCGCGATATTCGAAAATGGAACGCTTTTTACCGCGAGAACGGTATTGAACGGAGCGTTTTGATCGAGGCGGTAGCTCAAATCGTCGAGTAGGGCATAATAGAGACCAAAGCCACCGCGAACTACGGTCTTCTTTAAGCCAAACGGCGCCCAAGAGAATCCAATGCGGGGCGCCGGCAGAAACTTTGCGCGGTTCACGGTAAAGGCGGAATCGCCGACATACGGCTGGGTATCTATCACACCGTTCGGACTAAAGGCGTAGTTCGAAGATCGCCCGCTTGCTTCGTTCCAGCCGTTGGTGAATTCGTCGCGAAAGCCGAGTTCCAACTCGAAGGAGGGTTTCGGCCGAATGGTGTCTTCTACGTACAAGGCCCCTTCGAGTGAACGCCAGCCGAGTGGTGTGTAAGCCGGAGCAAAAGTGTACGTGCTTACTTTGCCCTGTAAAAACGACTGCAAGGTAGAGAACGAAATCTGGCCGAATTGATCCTGTTCCAGGGTGTCGTTAGCCTGCACGCGCTCGGACCACACGCCAAAGTTAAGAAGGTGGATGCCACGCGTTACCGTCAGCTTATCGCTGAGGGTAAACAGATTTCGGACCGCGGTCAGGTTACTGCCCGCGTTTGTGCCGCCGTTCGTGATCTGTGATGCGCCATTAAGCGTGGTGCCACCGCCGACCACGACGGCCCCCACAGGATCCCCGGATTGAACCCAGCTTGGCAAGTTCACCGTGGTATTCGTATTGAAATAGAACGCTCCGCGTGAGAAGCCAACGGTTGCCTGATTGAGGAGCGTGGGAGAAAAGATGTGCGTTTCTCCAAGGGTTACCACTTGTTCCCGCAAGAAGACATCCGCCAGGGTGAGTGGATTGGTGGTCGGAGAAACTGCTCGGCTGTCGTCAATGGTATAGGTGGCAGATGAAGAATCCTTGCCCGAGAAGACCTGGTCGAATCGGGTTGTACCATAGTCTTCGCCGATGTTCTGCACTGGATTGGTGAAAGCCTCGGCGATGCCGCTTGGTGCCCCTGTAGAAGTGAACAGTTCAGGACCGTTAGCCACCGGCCACAATGCCAGGAGCGGCTGAACGGTGGTCACCGCGCTCGCGCGCGACGTGTCGTCGGGCACAAGCGAGAGATTGCTTAGCCCCAGATTCTGACGAAAGCCCTCATAGTTCCCAAAGAGAAAGCTTTTGTCTTTGTGAAGAGGTCCTCCCAGCGCGGCACCGAAGTTGTTGCGTTGGAACTCCGGGATATTGCCAAAATCAAAAAAGTTCCGGGCATCCATATCACTGTTTCGAAGGAACTCGTAAACCGAGCCGTGAACCTCGTTGCCGCCCGAAGCCGTCACGATATTTACTTGCGCGCCGGGACGCTTTCCGTACTCCGCGCCATAGTTGTTCTGCACCACCACAAATTCGCGCACCGAGTCTACCCCCAGGAGTTGTCCGCTCACTCCCCCCGGCGTGTTGTCGATCTCGGATGCGCTGGTGAATTCCACTCCGTTCAAGAGGAATAGATTCTCCTGGGGCCTACGACCGGAAGCGGAAAACATATTCCCTACAACGGAGTTTGAGGTTCCGACACCGCCGGCACGTTGCGAGGTGTAATTTACGACTCCCGGATTCAAGGTGAGCAATTGGTCGTAACTTCGTCCATTGAGCGGCAAGTTTTTCACCTGACGCTCTCCGACCAGCCCGGAAACGTCCTCGGTCGTGACAGCAACAGCGTTGGGCTGCCCGTGCACTTCCACCGTCTGATGGACATCTCCGACCTGCAGCGTCAGTGTGATTTCTTCCCTTTGGCCGACGACTAGCGTGACACCTGTCGTTGCATTTGTGCTGAAACCAGTCTTGGTGGCGGTGACTTCGTAGTGACCCACTGGCAGTCCCGACGCGTTGAACTTTCCCGTTGCATCACTCACGACGGTGCGCTTCTCACCGGTCTCCGTGTTCTTGATAGTGACGATTGCTCCGGGAATCACGGCGCCGCTCGTATCGTTTACGGAACCCCAGATCGATCCGCTCGACTGTGCCCGTGCCACCGGCGAAAACTGAACACCGACTAGGATCGCCAGTATCTCGAGAAAGAAAGATGCTCGCCGCCAAGATATGATTACTTTACGAAAATCCATTTTCACACCCCTAAATCTAAGAACTTCTAATTCTTCTCCCCATCGGCCAACTCAAGCTCTTGCGCTACCCGACTTTCCGAGCTAGTGCAAGCTCATTGCCTTTTCTATAAGTGTGCGAGGCAAGAAAGGTTATCTGTAAACATCTGATTTTATTATAGTTATCTGTAGGTAGAAATTGCAGCCCCGCCCAAGGGAGAAAATGAAACTAAAATGTGCAATGCATTGCACAAGTTGGCCATGAGATGTTTTGCCCACGACGCGCGACCGACTGAGTATTAAAAACTGATCCTTCCGTGCCCATCTCCGAGAATTACATACTCGCGATACGAGCCCGGTTTCCGCACGTAGGCGCCCATTTTATGGCCCACTAGGCCGAAGAGGTTGCATATAGAATCAGGCTGATAACAGTTCTGTATATTACTGGTGCGGATACTACTGACAAGAAGCCGCATATTTCGCGACTGTGCGAAACGTGACTGCAGGGTCTCTATCTCGATGTCATCATTGTTGCGTGATGCATAAGAGCGCTAAGAATGAACCCAACAACGCGACACGTGCAAGCGTCAGGAAGGAAATGGGAAAGCCGCGCATGGCCAGATCGGCGAAAATAGCGGAACAGAATCTGGATAGTACGCAAATTCCAGAACAGCCATATACCACCGTGCCCGAAACGTCGACGAGATTATCATTATCCCGCGCCCACAAGAACTAGGTAGTCTAACGGATTGCGATAATCTCATTCTGTGTGGAGACCGGAGTAACGAAACGCGTTGTTAATATGGAATGGCTGACTGTCTCTCTACCCAGTAAGAATCAGCGCGACCGATTGATTTTTGCGAATGAGTGAAACACGGCGCTCATCACATCGACGTGTTTTAAAATAAAAAGCATATTCCCTGTGCTTCCTCAGACGAGATAGCTCAAGCAATAGAAAATGTTCCAACATGCCGCGTCGCTTATCTTCAAGGAACAATCACCGCTGATCCATGCCCCGTTTCTTCCTTGACTGCCAGAAGAGCATTGTTCGCATCATCGAGTGAAAATGTTGTGACTTGTGGACGAATGTTCAGCCTCGCAGCGATCTTTAGAAAATCGCGCGCATCCTGTCGAGTCATATTGGCCACACTACGTATCTGCCGCTCGCCCCAAAGCAGTTTGTCATAGTCAAAGACGGGCATATGATCAAGATGAATTGCATTAATTGCCACCACTCCACCTCTACGCAAACTAGCAAGAGCACTCACTACGACCTTTCCGCTGGGAGCAAAAGTGACTGCACGGTCGAGCTCCACTGGCGGCTTGTCATCTTCTTTGCCGACCCACACTGCGCCAAGGGAGGCAGCCGCGCGCCGATGGGATTCGCCTCTCGTCACGACATAGACTTCGCATTTCCAGGATTGCAGAATGGGAATCGCTAAACTTGCAGAACTCCCAAAACCAAAAAGTCCGACTCGCTCACCATGCTCGATACCCGCAACACGTAAACTCCGAAAACCGATAATGCCTGCGCACAGGAGGGGAGCGACATGTACGTTGTCCAAACCAACGGGCAAGGGGAATGTGAAGTCCGTGCGCGCAAGAACATACTCGGCATATCCACCATTAACCGTATATCCGGTAAAAGTAGGCTTATCACATAGATTTTCCATTCCATGATGACAATACCAGCAATCGCCATCGACTCCGCCCATCCATGAAACACCGACACGCGTTCCCACCGGCAACTCGGTTGTTGCGCCTTCGACTACCTCGCCCACGATTTGATGACCAGGAATGAGTCGCGGCTTAATCGGGGGCAGGTCTCCTTCAACGATGTGCAGGTCCGTACGACAAACTCCGCAGGCAACGACCCGTAGGAGGACATGACCGCCTTCCAACTGGGGACGACCAACGTCTTCAATTTCGAGGAACCGTCCGGTCGTTGAGTGCGCTGGCGCAAAAATGGCAGCTTTCACTTTTTCCAATCCTCCCGAAGCTAGAGGCCGCCGCAACTACATGCTTTCATGATCGAGTTCCCGCTGTCATGTGTGTTTTTGGGAAATGAGGGATAAGGAAGGTCAGCCGCGACGAGAGGGAAGCTTGATAGCGTGGTCCGGTCCGTTGCTGACCGAAGCGCAGTGGGAGAAAATATATACTAGCCACTTCACAGCTCCACAGATAAGAAGAACTAACCAGAGAGGCTAATACTGACCAAAACGGAACAGTTTGTTGATTGCGCTGATGTAAAGATATCTTGTGAGCAAAGGCAAACGCAGTCTAGTGGATTCGAGATACTTGCCGAACGCAACATATGCAAAGCCACCGGACAACAGATTTGTTTTGGCAAGAACGGCATGTTCACAAAAGTTCGCATGCGGACAACTTAAGCCGAGATCACTAGCTATACTAAGTATCCGCACGAGTGTTCGTTCTTTTGTGTGAGTGTGTTCCATCAAGACAAAAATAGGCACATTGCGATCATGACATCTTCGACGACATTTTCAACAACCGTCGCTCCATCTGCATTGGATGAAATCTGTATCAACACGCTCCGCTTTCTGGCGGTGGATATGGTACAGAAAGCTGAATCAAGCCATCCCGGCCTCCCCCTGGGCTCGGCGTCCATGGCTTATGCTCCCTGGGATCGCTTTCTCAAGTTCAACCCGCGCGACCCATTGTGGCCCGACCGAGACCGCTTCGTTCTTTCAGCCGGACATGGATGCACACTCTTGTATGCTCTGCTTCATGTCACCGGCTTCGACTTGCCGCTGGAGGAACTCTGATGGCTGGCTCCCGTTCGGACGCGCTGGTGTTCTTCGGTGTAACGGGCGATCTTGCCCACAAGATGGTCCTCCCGGCACTCTACGCGATGGTGAAGCACGGCACTCTTAAGGTCCCGGTAATCGGAGTCGCTTCTTCAAAGTGGAGTATGGAGCGTCTGCGCAAACGCGTGACGGACAGTATAAAACGTGCAGGTGGGATCGATGACAAGCGTGCCCTCCAACATCTTTTATCCCTATTCAAGTATGTGAGTGGGGATTATAAGGACTCGGCTACGTTCATCGCCATAAAAAAGGAGTTGGGTAGCGCTCAGCGTCCGGCCCACTATCTCGCCATCCCGCCCTCGCTTTTCGAGACGGTGATCGAAGGGCTCGGCACCGCGAAATTGGCGGAGCATGCGCGCGTCATTGTCGAGAAGCCGTTCGGACGCGACCTTGCCTCCGCGGAAAAGCTTAACCGCGTCGCGCACTCTGTGTTCCCTGAGGATTCAATCTTCCGCATTGACCACTTCCTCGGCAAGGAAGCGATCATGAACATCCTCTATTTCCGCTTCGCCAATTCGTTCCTCGAGCCGATCTGGAATCGCAACTACGTGGCCAGTGTCCAGATAACCCTGTCCGAGGATTTTGGTGTGAAGGGCCGCGGCGCGTTTTACGAAACCGCTGGCTGTCTGCGCGACGTGATCGAGAACCACCTGTTCCAGATCATCGCGCTACTTGCCATGGAGCCACCGGCCGATAGAGATTTTGGAGCCGTGCACAATGAGAAAGCCAAGGTCTTTCAAGCCATGCGCCCTCTGAAATCGAACGATGTGGTGCGCGGCCAGTACGCTGGTTATCGGAAGGAGCCAGACGTGGCCAGGAACTCCGACGTCGAGACTTTCTGCGCCTTGCGTCTTTTCATCGATTCGTGGCGCTGGGAGGGAGTGCCTTGGTACGTGCGCTCCGGCAAATACCTGGCCGAAAACGCCACCGAAATACTTGTGGAACTGAAACCGCCCCCGCAGAGACTTTTCGCCGACTCGACGCCGGTGACCGGCCGGGCAAACTATCTCCGATTCCAGCTCTCCCCAGGTTCCGTCATCGCCCTCGCTGCTCGCGTCAAGCGCGCAGGGAAGGAGTTCATCGGCGACCAGCGAGAACTGCGCCTGATCGAAGAGCAGTCGGGCGAGGAATCGCCTTACGAGCGGCTCTTGGGCGACGCCATGACAGGCGATGGAGCACTCTTCACCAGAGAAGACGCGGTCGAGGCCGCCTGGGCGGTGGTCGATCCAGTCCTCAAGAAGCACCGCCGGGTTCGTCCTTACAAACGCGGCAGTTGGGGGCCGAAGGAGGCTAACGCCATCATCGCCTCGGACGGCGGTTGGCACAATCCCGGAGCATAGGAAGCATCTGGCCGATGTACCCGCGTGTGCTCTCCACCGCGACGAAATGCTGAAAGGATTCTTGTCCAAAACGGAATTCAAGTGCGAACTGTTCACTTTTATACAGTTTTGAAAAGGGCTTTCTTTGTACCGTGAACCTGGCTAAGGGACGCTTTCGTCGGAATGGCGGACTCCGCGTGTCCAGGATGGAAAACCATAACGCTGGCTTGCGTAGAGGCAGGCGCCACATTCATCCTGCATAACGTCGCAACGTAAAGTCCCCCTACGGACTCGACGCGCTGCAGCCGACAAAAACTTCAGGAGGAATTATGTATGGCTAGCCCAATATCCATCGAGAGCGAAAAAGCGCCGATTTCCCGTGAACGTCTGGTTGCACTCTTGAATGAAGACCTCGCACGGGAATACAAAGCCATTATCGCGTACGTGGTCTATTCACAGGTATTGAAGGGCGCCGAGTACATGAACATTGCCGCGCAGCTGGAGATACATGCGGGGCAGGAGCTCCAACACGCAATCACAATCTCCAAGCAGATCGACTACCTCGGAGGAATGCCGACGACAGTTCCACAGCGCCTCCAGACTTCAGAGGATGCCAAGGAAATGCTGCGCATGGATTTGGACAATGAAAAAGATACCATCCTGAATTATCGCGAACGAGTTCATCAATGTGAGGAATTGGAAGAATTTGCGCTGGCCGAAGAGATTCGAGACATCTTGGTGGAGGAACAGGACCACCTGATCGATCTGGCCACCGCTCTCGGCGAGGGCGTCCCCAAAATCGGAAGAACCAAAGGTCACACAGGCCGCAAATAACGCAACGGCTGCACGATTTTGGTCTCGCGCGATTACATAGCGCCAGAATCCACGAAAACGAGCGGGCCTGCTCAGCTTTTCGGCACATCAAACGCCTGGGTGACAGCCACTCTCCAACGCTTATTATTGATGTCATGCGTTTGGGGTCGATGCCTTTCAAGTTGACTTGAGTTGCCATATTCTTCATTCTTCTTAACGTCCTTGTTTTCATGCGCCGTTTGGTCTACTGTCTGCGCCAAGAACTGACATGAGAAAACTATTTGTAGTCACGTTTACAGCAGCGATTCTCGCGCTAGCCGGCCACGCGAGTGCCCAGCAAACATCGCATTCGCGGCTCACAATCGACCAATTAATCGACATCAAGCATCCGTCCGAGCCTCTTTGGTCGCCTGACGGACGCCACGTCGCATTTGTGTGGGACCGCGCTGGCGTCAGCAATTTCTACGTCGCTGACGCCAATGGGCGCGGGCAACCGGTCGCGCTTACTTCCTATTCCGACGGTCAGATCGGTGGAGCGTTCTGGAGCAAAGACGGCGCAACACTGTACTTTCCCCGCGCCGGCGAGTTGTGGCAAGTGGCTGTTGCCGGAGGCGAGCCGCGTCCCGCGTGGACGCCCGAGACACAGGAAACGGACATCGTCGCGTCGCCCCATGGCACGCGCGTCGCGTTCGTGCGCCCTACTTCCGGCGGTTCGCCAGCGGCAAATCACGGCAGCGACCTTTACGTGCGTTCTCTCGACGACGGCACAGAATCGCGCATCGCTCATGACGACATCAACATCAACGGCATTAGTTGGTCGCCTGACGGCACGCACATCGCCTACGTTGGGGGCTCGCAAATCATCCATCACGATGAATCGCCGGCCTACTCAGGCGCGAAACTCATCTACGCGATCACGGAATTCAAACGTGGCAGCATTTTTGTTGTTCCCACGTCAGGCGGCCATGCCGTCCCGCTTCAGGTGGACACCGGATACGGAGCGTTACGGTGGGTCGACGCGAATCATCTGGTCTTCGAACAACAATCCAGCGACTTCAAGAAACGCACGATTTGCGTCATTGATACGGATAGCCCAAGCAGTGAGCCCCGCGTGCTTCATCAGGATGTCGAGGAGAAATTCTGGAGCATTCCTTACGATGCTGGCGCTGAACCGCTGCCTTCGCCAAACAGCAAATGGATTTCCTTTCTCACAGATCAAGACGGCTGGGATCATCTCTACGTTATGCCGGCGGCTGGCGGCCAGCCAGTACAGATCACCAGTGGGCATTTTGAATCGTGGCGTCCCGCTTGGTCGCACGACAGCAACAAGATTGCCTTTGATGCCAATGAACCCGATCATCCCGGTGATCGCCATCTGGGCATCGCAACCATCGGCGACGATCCTGTTCACGCAACCGTGAAGATGATCACGGCAGGCCGCGGCACTGATATTGAGCCGTCTTGGTCATTCAATGACGAACATCTTGTCTATCAGCATACTGACCCGCATAATTCCGCCGACCTTTTTGTTATCGATGCTGCCGCCGGCTCCAAACCGGTGCGCCTCTCCGAGTCAATGCCAGCGTCCATCGACCGTTCTGCCTTCGTTGCGCCGCAATTTGTTCATTTCCCGGGTGCCGACGGCACGCCCGTTCCCGGCTGGCTGTTCGTGCCAACAAATCTGGACCGCACGAAAAAACATCCCGCCATCGTCTGGATTCACGGCGATGGAATTAACCAGAATTATGATGGCTGGCACGTGGAGAGGAACTACGCGGTTTACTACAGCTTTCACCAATATCTGCTCCAGGAAGGCTATGTCGTTTTCGCTCCCGACTATCGCGGGAGCATCGGCTACGGCCGCGATTGGCGCGATGCCGTTTACCACGACATCGGCGGCAAGGACTCCAAAGACGCGTGGATGGCCGGAAATTATTTGAAGACGCTTTCCTACGTTGATCCCAACCGCATCGGCGTCTGGGGCCTTAGTTATGGAGGATTTTTCACCTTAAAAGCTTTGACCGACCAGCCCACGTTATTCCGCGCCGGCGTCGACGTGGCCGGCGTAGTGGACTTCGCGATGTATTACACCGATCCCTATCACAGCGAGTGGACGGCAAGCAGGATCGGAACCCCCGAGCAAAATCCGGAAGTCTATGCGCAAACTGCGCCGATCAACCACATCGACCGGTTGGCGCGGCCGTTGCTGATCCTTCATGGCACTGCCGACGTTAATGTGCCATTCCTCGAATCGGTTCGCCTCATTGATCAGATCTTGAAACAGAAAAAAGGGAGCCTGGTCTCATTCATGATGTACCCAGGCGAATTTCATTATTTCAGTCGAGCACAAACGCTGCTCGACGCATGGCACCGCGTCGACGCCTTTTTCGCCGCGAACCTCCGGCCTTCAGGCGCCGCCGGGCACTAAGCAACGCATTCGCGCAGCAATTATAAGGGAACTTCCGTTTCATCGCGGCGAGTTACATTAAACGTCAATAACTTTGGACGAGGAAAATTGTATTCGCTCCGACAGTCCAGCCTCAAAAGAAATTGACACTCTCGCGGAACTTCTTGTAGGCTCTCTGCAGCAGTCAAGTTTATTGGGTGTGTTTCTGTTGTATACAAATTCGGATCTTTAGTCCGATCGAAACCGACGCGGGCCCCCAGCCTTTGTCCTGCGCCGCAGTCACCAAATTCTCGGTTGAGGAGTGTCTGCGATGAGAAATCGAATTTTTGTTTTCGCTTTGCTCTTCGTTCTCTTGGTGCCCGTCTGCGCGTTTGGTCAAGGCTCGATAACCGGCAAGATTACGGGAACTGTCACGGATTCCTCCGGCGCCGTAGTCATTGGAGCCGTCATTTCAGTTGCCGGTTCAGCGCTTATGTCGCCGCAGCCAGCGAAAACGGGGACTGACGGCAGCTACCTGGTAAATTTGCTCCCTCCCGGGAATTACACCGTCACGATCACCGCTTCTGGATTTCAAACCTTCCTTCAGCAGAATGTGGAAATTACGGCAGGGTACACTGCCACCGTCAATGCGAAGCTCAAAGTCGGCGCAATCTCGCAAGAGGTCACTGTTACGGGTACCGCGCCTGTCGACGTATCGACCGCGACCACTTCGACTACTTTCGGCACGAACCTGCTGCAAAAGATCCCTACCGGCAACGATCCTTGGTCTACCGTTGCGTTGACTGCAGGCGAGGTTCAGGATCAGATGGACGTTGGCGGCTCGAAGAGTTTCTATCAATCCACGACCGAAGTTCACGGAAGCATTCCAGGCCAGCAGGTTTATAGCTTCAACGGACTGGCCATGAACTGGCCCGAGGGCTCGAACAGCTATACCAGCTTTTACATCAATCGCGATGATCTCCAGGAATTTGATGTAGTCACCGACAACGCAGGCGCCAACGTCAGCGTAGGCGGTGTGTACATGAACATGGTCACCCGCTCCGGCACGAATCAATGGCATGGCGATGCGGCTGCGTATTATCTAACCAGCGCATTTCAATCCCAGATGGATTACCCCGTTTTCAACGGAGCCGTTGATCCGATCGGCACGCCGTTCGTGATGTCTCGCGATACTACGGTTGACGCTGGCGGTCCGATCCTGAGCAACCGCTGGTGGATTTTCGGTTCTTACGGCCTATACGACACACGTGAGAATAACCCCGCCACGCTCAACCCCGACGGCTCTATCTCCCATTCGACAAACCATCAGTCAAACACGCTTTTGCGCAGCGATTACCAAATCAATGCCAAGAACCGCGTCAATTTTAATTGGTGGTGGAACGAACAGAATCAATTTGACCGCTTCGACGGAACATTCGTTTATCCGCAGGCTACTTGGCTGCAAATTGAACCAACGTATATCTTGCAGGGCCAGTGGACGAGCTTCATAACACCCAATCTTTCCCTAGACACCCGCGCGGGCTGGAACCACTTACTATTCCCGTTGATGTATGAGCCCGGCGTTGGACCAAACGATATCCCGATTGATGACATCGCCACGGGCGTGCTGAACGGAGCGGCCATTTTTCAGCAAGTCAACAATACAGACGTTATAGCGCTTGCATCGACCGCTTCTTATAACAAGTCGAACTTGGCCGGTTCGCACCTTTTCCAGGCAGGAATTGAATTCACGGATGGGCGCAACCGATATCTCTATCTTGCGAATCACAATATGGAAGAGTTCCTGAACAATGGCGCGCCCTATCAGGTCACCGTTTACAACACTCCGTCTGACGCGCGCGAGGTTTACCATAACTTGTCATTTTTTGGACAGGACGCGTGGAAGATCAAACAGCGCCTCACGCTGAACTTGGGGCTGCGCTTCGAACATTTTGTCACTTTCTATCCTGCCCAATCCCGCACTGCGGCTACGGACTTTCCGGCGCTTTTCCCGGCCGAGAGCTTTGCCGCGTCCGGCAACGTCGTCGACTGGAATACGGTATCCCCACGAATTGGTGTGGCATTCGATCCCACAGGCAGAGGCAATCAAGTATTCCGCGCCTCTTTCGCGACTTTTGAATTTCAACAAGGAACTGGTCCTGCCGAATCGGTAAATCCGAACGCCTTTAGCAGTTTCACCTACACGTGGGATGGCGCCACGGATTCCAATGGATTGCCAACGGGATTTCTGGGTTCTCCTGCAGTTTCGGCGACCGGCGGCGTGGACACCCTAGTTGATCCTCATCTGAAGCGCCCGTATTCGGAAGAAATCTCATTCGGGTACGAGCGAACGCTCTTTCGGGATCTCCAGATTGGCGTCAATTACTACTACAGATCCAACAAAGACCAAATGGTATCGAACAATATCGATACTCCACTCAGCGACTGGACGCCAACCACTACCGTAAATCCGCTTACGAACCAGCCTTTGACCGTATACAACTTGAATCCCGCGCAAATCGGCAAGTTCAATTTCCTGCTCACGACCGAGCCTGCGCTGAACGACAATCGTTACGATGGAGTTGACTTCACGGCGCAGAAGCATTTCAGCCACAACTGGCAGGTTCTGGGCGGATTCACCGTTTCGCGGAATAAGGGCGAGTTCACCACCGGTTCGGGCGACAACTTCAATGATCCTAATCTCGGCATTAACCGGGCCAATACCTATCTGAATGACGACGCCACCTATGCTCTGAAACTGGCATCGACTTACGTCGTGCCGCGCATCGGTTTGAGCCTTAGCGGTAGCTACCAACATTACAGTGGCTATCCATTCCAACCGCAGGCTTCTGTCGCACTAGCCCAGGGATCGGAAACAATCAACCTTCTTCTCGCAGGCGTGGTGCGGCTGCCGGACCGCGATTCGCTGAATCTACGCTTCTCGCGTCCGTTCACTCTTCACGAGCGCTTTCGCCTTGAGCCAATCATCGACATATTTAACATCACGAACAGCGGATCGATTATCAACAAACTCAATTTCTATGGCACGATCACTGGTTCGACGTTCGCTCCGTTTTCTGACTATGAACTCCCAACCGACATGCTGAACCCGCGTGTCCTGCGCATCGGACTTAAGTTCGATTTCTAACCCGCGCGTGCCGTCGCATATCCTGCAAACCTGCGGCGGCACAATTCGCGGCGATTCACCACGGATAACCAGTCTCCAGTTCGGCAACCCTGGAACTCACATACCCGGTTAGAAGTAGCCGTACTTGGCATTTCAAGTCGAACCACCACACGATAACTCCCGGATAGCTGGCAACTCGGAGGCGATCCCGAAACGGGGTTCTGGGAAAAACCCGTTGCAATGCTTTCACGTTTTCTGTTGGTGGTACTACGACACTTTTTTAGCCGCCACACAACAG